>CATJSX010000031.1 GCA_949743265.1 uncultured Peptococcaceae bacterium | reverse complement strand
GTTGTTTTTCCATGGTCGACGTGACCGATTGTCCCAATATTTACATGGGGTTTTGTACGTTCGTACTTTGCTTTTGCCATTATTTCTTCCTCCTCAAATCTATCTCTTAGGCAGATTAACCTCTGCGTTTTGCTATAATTTCTTCAGCAACATTCTTTGGTACTTCTTCAAAATGGTCGGATTGCATAGTATAAACGCCACGTCCTTGCGTTTTAGAACGCAAATCTGTTGCATAACCAAACATTTCTGAGAGTGGTACAAAGCCTCTAATTACTTGCGTATTGCTTCGTGCTTCCATACCTTCAATCCGCCCACGACGAGCATTTAAATCGCCCATTACATCACCCATATATTCATCAGGTACTGTAATTTCAATTTTCATAATAGGTTCTAGCAAAACAGGTTTTGCTTTTGTTGCCCCATTCTTAAATGCCATAGAACCGGCTATTTTAAATGCCATTTCAGATGAATCGACATCATGATAAGAGCCATCTATCAAAGTTGCCTTAATGTCAACCATTTCATATCCAGCTACAACGCCATTGCTCATTGCTTCTTTAATGCCATTTTCAATAGGTCCAATATATTCTTTGGGGACAACACCACCAACGATTTTGCTTTCAAATTCAAATCCTTGACCAGCTTCTAACGGCTCCAAAGTAATAATTGCATGACCATATTGCCCGCGACCACCAGATTGTCTCTTAAATAACCCTTCAGCTTTTACGCTTTCTCGAATGGTTTCTTTATAAGCAACCTGAGGCTTACCAACTTGACATTCCACTTTAAATTCACGTTTTAAACGGTCAGCAATAATGTCTAAGTGTAATTCACCCATTCCGGCAATAATGGTTTGTCCTGTTTCTTGGTCAGTATAAACTTTGAAAGTCGGATCTTCTTCAGCCAATTTTGCTAAAGCTGCACCCATTTTTTCCTGATCGACTTTCGTACTTGGTTCAATAGCAATATTAATAACAGGCTCTGGAAACTCCATAGATTCCAAAACGATAGGATTATCTTCACTACAAAGAGTATCGCCAGTTACTGTATCCTTTAATCCTACGGCAGCAGCAATATCTCCAGCATATACTGTATCAATTTCTTCTCGATGATTAGCATGCATCTGTAGGATACGACCAATTCTTTCCCGTTTACCTTTGGTTGCGTTATATACATAAGAACCAGCAGTCAACGTCCCAGAATAAACTCTAAAAAATGTCAACTTACCAACGTAAGGATCAGTCATAATTTTAAAAGCCAAAGCACTAAAAGGTTCGCTATCACTAGATTCTCTTGCAGTTTCTTCACCATCAGGCAATACTCCACGAATAGCTGGAATATCAGTTGGTGCCGGACAATAATCCACAATAGCATCCAAAAGCATTTGTACCCCTTTGTTTTTAAAAGATGATCCACATAAAACCGGAATCATTTTAACTGCACAAGTAGCTTTACGAATTCCTGTTTTAATTTCTTCTAAAGTAAGTTCTTCGCCTTCTAAATATTTCATCATCAAGTCTTCGTCAGTTTCTGCAACCGATTCAATAAGTTTTTCTCTGTATTCCGCAACCAGATCATTCATATCGGCTGGAATAGCTTCCTCTTCCAAAGTTCCTATATCATCAGTATAACGATAGGCTTTATTCTCAACCAAGTCAATTATGCCTATAAAATTGTCTTCAGCACCAATTGGTAATTGCAACGGAACAGGATTGGCACCTAAACGTTCTTTAATTTGTTCAACAACGCTTAAGAAATTCGCGCCCGTTCTATCCATTTTATTAACATATGCAATTCTTGGAACATGATATTTGTCCGCTTGACGCCAAACAGTTTCAGATTGCGGTTGAACGCCACCAACTGCACAAAATACAGCTACAGAACTATCCAAAACGCGCAAAGATCGTTCAACTTCTACAGTAAAATCAACGTGTCCTGGCGTGTCTATAATATTTATACGATGTCCTTTCCACTGCGCAGTTGTCGCTGCTGAAGTAATCGTAATACCTCTTTCTTGTTCTTGCACCATCCAGTCCATAGTAGCAGCACCATCATGAACTTCACCAATCTTATGTACTTTACCGGTATAAAACAAGATACGTTCTGTTGTAGTGGTTTTACCTGCGTCAATATGAGCCATGATACCAATATTTCTTGTTTTTTCTAAAGGAAAGGCTCTACCCACTATTCTTCCTCCTTTTTAAGCTACGCGCTTATACTCAGCGGTGCTTATTCTACCAACGATAATGCGCAAATGCTCTGTTAGCTTCAGCCATTTTATGAGTGTCTTCTTTCTTTTTAACAGAACCACCCAAATTATTTGCTGCATCCATCAATTCATTAGCAATTTTTAATTCCATTGTTTTTTCGCCTCTTTTACGAGCGAAAGTTACTAACCATCTAATTCCCAAAGTCTGTCTGCGATCAGCTCGTACTTCTACTGGAACTTGATAGTTTGCGCCACCAACACGACGAGCTTTAACTTCTAATACGGGCATAACATTTTTCAATGCTTCTTCATATATTTCCAAAGCATTTTTACCCGTTTTTTCTTCAATTATTTGAAAAGCACCGTATACTGCTCTTTCAGCTGTACTTTTTTTGCCGTCAAGCATAATTTGGTTAATCAGTTTCGTTACTTTAACACTGCCATATAACGGATCTGCCAATACTTCTCTTTTTGGAGCTTGCCCTTTTCTAGACATATTATCCCCCTCTCATTTATTAATTAATCATCATTAAAATTTATTTCTTGCCTGCTTTTGGTTTTTTAGTACCATATTTAGAACGAGCTTGATTACGGTTATTGACACCAGCTGCATCTAGCGTGCCACGAACTAAGTGATAACGAACCCCCGGCAAGTCTTTGACTCTGCCACCTCTTACTAGAACAACGCTGTGTTCTTGCAAGTTATGACCAATCCCCGGAATATATGCAGTTACTTCCATACCATTTGTCAATCTAACACGAGCAACTTTTCTTAATGCAGAGTTTGGTTTTTTAGGAGTTGTTGTATAAACTCTTGTGCAAACCCCTTTTTTCTGTGGATTATTTTTTAATGCAGGAGCATTGGATTTCTTTTGAGCAGCAAATCTGCCTTGTCTAACCAATTGGTTGATTGTTGGCATTCCCCTACACCTCCTTTCACAAGTTTAAAAACAATAATATTTAAGATGATGCAAAGCCAAAAACGCTCTGCATCATCTTTTAAACTATTTCAAAACAGCACCAGCTGCAGCGCCTACATCAATGCCGAACTCTTTTCCTAATGTTTTCATCGTCGGCACTTGTTGAACCACGATATTCTTTTCTTGAGCCAACTGCTCAATAGGATTAAGCAATCGCTTATCAGCATCTTCAGCAATATAAAGAACAGCAACACTATCCTTTAACAAAGCTTTTTTGGTCTGATTCAATCCAATGACAACAGATTTTTGAGATAAATTGATGATACCCACTCCTTCATATAGACGCGGACATAGTATAGCACCAAACTCCACTGTTGTCAATTAAAATTATTCTATAATGTCAACTGTTTTTTCAAAAACGATATCTTCATCAATCTTTCCTATTATATCATTTTCTGAAACCATATCTTGTTCTGAACGGATTTTTAAATCTCTATAACGACTCATTCCTGTACCAGCTGGAATTAATTTCCCTAAAATAACATTCTCTTTCAAACCAAGTAAAGGATCAACTTTGCCTTTTATAGCAGCATCAGTTAATACTCTAGTAGTTTCTTGGAAAGAAGCCGCTGATAAAAATGAATCCGTCGCCAAAGAAGCTTTTGTAATCCCCAATAACATTGTCTTACCAGTCGCTTCCACACCACCAACAGCGCGCACCCGTTCATTCTCGCTTTCAAACTCAAAAATATCAACTTGGCTACCCGGCAATAAATCGGTATCTCCTGACTCGTCAACTTTCACTTTGCGTAACATTTGTCTAACCATAACTTCGATATGCTTATCGTTAATATCAACCCCTTGCAAACGATAAACTTTCTGCACTTCACGCAACAAATAGGTCTGAACTCCTAATACCCCTTTAATCCGCAATAAATCATGAGGATTGATGGATCCTTCCGTTAATTCATCACCAGCTGATACGTGATCCCCTTCGTTAACTTTCATACGAGAGCCAAATGGAATTCCATAAGTTATCATCCCGCCGTTATTATCTGCAATGGTAACTTCTTTACGATTTTTTACTTCAGTAATTTTCACAATACCATCATTTTCAGCAATAACCGCTTGCCCTTTCGGTTTTCTAGCTTCAAATAGTTCTTCAACACGCGGTAACCCTTGTGTGATATCATCACCAGCAACCCCACCAGTATGAAAAGTACGCATAGTCAGCTGAGTTCCCGGTTCACCAATTGATTGCGCAGCAATAATACCTACAGCCTCTCCAATATCAACATGACTGCCTGTTGCCAAATTGCGCCCATAGCATTTGCGACAAATACCATAACGACTTTTACAAGTCAACGCAGAACGTATAACGACTTGCTTAACGCCTACACTTTGAATATAAACCGCTAATTCATCAGTAATTTCTTCATTAGCGCCAACAATAACTTCGCCTGTTTCTGGATGAATAACCGGCTCCAAGGCATAGCGTCCAGCAATTCTTTCTTCCAATGGCTCAATAATCTCTGTACCATTTTTTATATCTTCTGCCAGCAATCCTTCATGCGTACCGCAGTCATCTTCTCTAACAATAACTTCCTGCGCAACATCAACTAAACGTCTAGTTAAATAACCAGAGTCTGCCGTTCTCAAAGCCGTATCAGTCAACCCTTTGCGAGCACCATGTGAAGAAATAAAGTATTCTAACACATTTAACCCTTCGCGGAAATTTGCTTTAATCGGCAATTCAATCGTTTTACCAGTAGAGTCAGCCATTAAGCCACGCATACCGGCTAACTGTCTAATCTGTTGATTATTCCCACGTGCGCCGGAAGTCGCCATCATATTGATATTGTTAAATTTATCCAAATTGGACAGTAAAGCATCAGTAACATCTTTTGTTGCTTTATTCCAAACATCAATAACTAAGTTATAACGTTCATCATTAGTAATTAAACCACGGCGATATTTGGTTTCAATTTTATCGACTTCAGCATCGGACGCGGCAATAATTTCTGCTTTTGCATCGGGCACGATGATATCGCTGAAGCCAACAGTAATGCCCGCTTGGGTAGAATGTTTAAATCCTAATGTTTTAATCCCGTCTAACATTTCAGCTGTTGCCGAAGCACCCAACTTGTTATAACATTTGGCAACGATTTTACCCAAACTTTTTTTGCCCACGACTTCATTAACATAGCCGACTTCTTCTGGAATAACACTGTTAAAAATAATACGTCCCGGAGTTGTTTCCAAACGCTCCCCATTTGACATTCTAACAAAAATTTTCGCCTGTAAATGAACAGCGCCGGCATCTTGTGCTAAAATTGCTTCATTGATGTCTTTGAAATATTTTCCTTCACCCAATGCGCCTTCACGATCAATCGTCAAATAATATGACCCTAAAATCATATCCTGCGTTGGCGTTGTTACTGGCTTACCATCTTTAGGATTGAGAATATTATGCGCAGCTAACATCAAAATTCTTGCTTCTGCTTGAGCTTCTGTCGATAAAGGTACATGTACCGCCATTTGATCGCCGTCAAAGTCAGCATTATAAGCCGTACAAACCAATGGATGAAGTTTCAAAGCCCGTCCTTCAACCAATACCGGTTCAAAAGCTTGAATTCCCAAACGATGTAACGTCGGCGCTCTATTCAATAATACAGGATGGTCTTTAATAACTTCTTCCAAAACATCCCATACTTCCGGTTTTAAGCGTTCAACCATGCGTTTGGCACTTTTGATATTATGTGCATAACCTTCATTAACCAATTTTTTCATAACAAAAGGCTTAAACAATTCAATTGCCATTTCTTTAGGCAAACCACATTGATGCATTTTTAATTCCGGTCCAACTACGATAACAGAACGCCCAGAATAATCAACACGTTTACCCAATAAATTCTGACGAAACCGCCCTTGTTTCCCTTTAAGCATATCGCTCAACGATTTTAGCGGTCTATTGCCGGGACCAGTAACAGGTCTGCCCCGTCTTCCATTATCAATCAATGCGTCAACAGCTTCTTGAAGCATACGTTTCTCGTTGCGGACAATGATATCCGGCGCGCCTAAATCCAACAGCCTTTTTAAGCGGTTATTTCGATTGATGACACGTCGATATAAATCATTCAAATCTGATGTTGCAAATCGCCCGCCATCCAACTGAACCATTGGCCTTAATTCAGGTGGAATAACCGGCAATACATCCAAAATCATCCAACTGGGATGATTATTGGATTTTTTAAACGCTTCTACAACTTCCAAACGTCTAACCGCTTTTACATTTCGTTGACCAGTCGTTGTTCGAACTTCTTCTTTTAATTCGTCATATAATACGTCCATATCAAAATCTAAAAGCAGCTGCTTGATTGCTTCTGCACCAATACCTGCTTGGAATCTATTCCCATATTTTTCCTTATTTTCCCGATATTCTGTTTCAGTCAACAACGCCATTTTTTCTAATGGCGTATCACCGGGATCCAACACAATATAGGAAACAAAATAAATTACCTTTTCTAACTGACGTGGTGAAATATTTAATAACAACCCCATACGACTGGGAATCCCTTTAAAATACCAAATATGTGAACAAGGCGCAGCTAACTCAATGTGCCCTAATCGTTCCCTTCTTACCTTAGAACGAGTAACTTCAACACCGCAACGATCACAAACAATTCCTTTATAACGTATCCTTTTATATTTACCGCAATTACATTCCCAATCCTTAGTTGGACCAAAAATTCTTTCACAGAATAATCCTTCCCGTTCAGGTTTTAACGTACGATAATTGATGGTTTCCGGCTTTTTGACTTCACCGCTTGACCACGCCCGAATCTGTTCTGGTGAAGCCAATCCAATTCTCATTCGATCAAAATTATTTACATCTATCAAGGAGGTCGCTCCCTTCCAAAAGTCTATTTCTCCTCTTACAATACGACTGGTTAAAGCTCATCATCAAGACCATCAAGGATAAACTCATCGCCCAAATCTTCTTCATCATCAAAATTCAACGGAATATCAATTTTAATATCATCATCAATAATATCTAAATCAATTTCATCGTCCAGCTCATCCAAACTATCCGTTTCACCGTCACTATTTTCAATGATAAAGTCACGATTAAATGCATCAGATTCGGTAGATCTTTCATTTTTTTCTATGGGCAAATCTATTCCCAATTCTTTAGCCGTTTCCGCAATATCGTCGTCATCCTCGCCCATCTCAATCTCTTCATCATTTTCTGAAAGAATTTTGACATCAAGACATAAGCTCTGCAATTCTTTGATCAATACTTTGAAAGACTCTGGTACGCCCGGTTCTGGAATATTTTCCCCTTTTACAATAGCCTCATAAGTTTTGACACGACCAACAATATCATCAGATTTTACCGTCAAAATTTCTTGCAGAGTATATGCTGCGCCATAGGCTTCCAGTGCCCAAACTTCCATTTCACCAAAACGCTGACCACCGAATTGAGCTTTACCACCCAGCGGTTGTTGGGTAACCAAAGAATATGGACCAGTAGAACGAGCATGAATTTTGTCATCAACCAAATGAGCTAATTTCAAATAATACATATAGCCAACAGTAACCGGATTATCAAATTCCAAACCAGTACGGCCATCTCTCAAACGAAATTTGCCCGTCCTCGGATAATTAGCTTTTTCCAACATTTCTTCAATATCTTTTTCACTAGCACCATCAAAAACTGGCGTCATCAAATGCATCCCAAGCGCTTTAGCCGCCATACCTAAGTGGACTTCTAAAACCTGCCCAATATTCATACGCGATGGTACGCCAAGCGGGTTTAATACAATCTCAATCGGCGTTCCATCAGGCAAATAAGGCATATCACATTCTGGCAAAATGCGCGAAACAACCCCTTTATTACCATGACGTCCCGCCATTTTGTCCCCTTGAGAAATTTTACGTTTCTGGGCAATATAAACGCGAACAACTTGATTGACTCCCGGTGATAACTCATCGCCATTTTCACGATTAAACACCTTAACATCAACGATAATGCCATTCTCACCATGTGGTACTCTCAAAGAAGTATCACGTACTTCACGCGCTTTCTCACCAAAAATTGCCCGCAACAATCTTTCCTCAGCAGTTAATTCTGTTTCACCTTTAGGCGTAACTTTGCCCACTAAAATATCGCCAGGGCGAACTTCTGCGCCAATGCGAATAATCCCTCGCTCATCAAGATTTTTAAGAACATCTTCTCCAACGTTAGGAATATCGCGAGTCACTTCTTCTGGTCCTAATTTTGTATCGCGAGCATCACATTCATATTCTTCAATATGAATAGACGTATAATAATCCTCTCTAACCAATTTCTCACTAATCAAAACAGCATCTTCATAATTATAACCTTCCCAATTCATAAACGCGATCAAAACATTGCGTCCCAAAGCTAACTCTCCACGATCTGTAGAAGGTCCATCAGCCAAAATCGCCCCTTCTTCAACAATCTGCCCTTTTCGAACTAAAGGTTTTTGATTGATACAACTGCCTTGATTAGATCGTTCAAATTTAGTCAATTTATAGCGATCTTTTTCACCATTTTCCGTTTTAACAACAATTTCATTGGCTGAAACATATGCAACTTCACCACTTCGTTCAGCAATAATACAAACGCCTGAATCATAAGCAGCCTTAAATTCCATACCAGTTCCCACATAAGGTGCATCTGTTTTTAATAATGGTACTGCCTGCCGCTGCATGTTGGCTCCCATCAAAGCTCTATTAGCATCATCATGCTCTAAAAAAGGAATCAACGCCGTTGCAATGGATACTACTTGCTTTGGCGATACGTCCATATAATCCGCTTTATTAGCGTCTACAAGCAAGTTATCGCTACCATGACGAGCGTTAACTTTTTTATCAATAAAATAACCGTCTTCATCTAACGGTGTATTTGCCTGACAAACAACAAATTTATCTTCTTCATCAGCAGTCAAATAATCAATTTCTGTAGTAACCCGTCCATTTTCCTTATCAACTCGACGATAAGGCGTTTCAATAAATCCATATTCATTAACGCGAGCATACGTACTTAAAGAGTTAATCAAACCGATGTTAGGTCCTTCTGGTGTTTCAATAGGACACATTCTGCCGTAATGAGAAAAATGAACGTCACGAACTTCAAAACCCGCTCTCTCCCTGCTTAAGCCTCCAGGACCCAAGGCACTAAGGCGTCGTTTATGAGTCAATTCACTTAACGGATTGATTTGATCCATAAACTGTGACAGCTGACTAGAGCCAAAAAACTCTTTAATCGCCGCTACAACAGGACGAATGTTGATTAATCCCTGCGGTGTTACACCTTCTTGATCTTGGATTGTCATTCTTTCCCGTACGACTCTTTCCATTCTAGTCAAACCTATTCTGAATTGATTTTGCAATAATTCTCCAACAGAACGAATACGTCGATTACCCAGATGATCAATATCATCAGAAGTATGTTCGGGAACAGCATTGATCAAATCCAATAAATATTTAACTACTGCAATAATATCTTCACGAGTAATCGTTTTTTGGCTTTTATCAATGGTCAAACCCAATTTCTTGTTAACTTTATACCGACCAACTTTAGCAAAATCATAACGTTTAGGATCAAAAAACAATGAATTCAACAAAGAACGAGCATTCTCCACAGTTGGCGGATCGCCAGGACGAAGGCGTTTATAAATTTCGATCAAAGCCTCTCCTTCATTTTCAGTATGATCTCTTTCCAAAGTCATCCGAATACGATCATCGTTGTCAAAAAGCGCCAAAATTTGTCCATTACTGGAATACCCTAACGCACGGAACAAAACTGTAGCTGGTAATTTTCTGGTACGGTCTATACGCACAAATATATTTTCATTTACATCGGTTTCAAACTCCAACCATGCTCCTCTATTAGGAATAACCGTCGCACCGTAGATTTTTTTCCCACTTTGATCAATGTTTTCAGCATAATACACCCCCGGTGAACGCACTAACTGACTAACAATAACACGCTCTGCACCGTTAATAATGAAAGTTCCTTTTGTCGTCATCAGGGGGAAATCGCCCATAAAAACTTCTTGTTCTTTTACTTCTCCTGTTTCCTTATTGATCAAACGCACTTTTAAGCGTAAGGGTGCCGCATAAGTCGCATCCCGTTCTCTGCACTCATCAACATCATATTTTGGATCGCCTAAATTATAATCAACGAATTCCAAAATAAGATTTCCCGTAAAGTCAGTGATAGGCGAAACCTCATTGAACATCTCCTTAATTCCTTCCTCCAGAAACCATTGGTAGGAATTGCGCTGGATTTCGATAAGATTTGGCATTTCCATAACTTCATCGATTTTCGCAAAACTGTGCCTTTTCGTTAGTGCATGTGTCATATAATTGACCAATGCTCCTCACCCCTTAACATTTTTCAAAGCTCCAAAAGATAACTATTTGTTACAAAGTTCCTAAAATGAACCTTTGTCGTAACCGATTCTCCACATAACATTTAGCCTATTATTTCCATAAAAAGGATATTCTATTCACAACAAACACTAAATCCAGTATATCATAGTCATATTTTTTCATACTAGCACAATTTCCTTTAATTGTAAAGTCATTGTTAATCAATTTTTAAATAAAAATGTTTTAATAAATATGTACGCAAAAAGAGCATTTCTGTTGATTGCTTCGTTGATCTATCTTCATTCCACTGACCTCCCAACGCCAATCATCAGTAATGCTCTTTTTGAGATTATAAAATATGGTCCATAAACGTCTAAGCGAATTTATTTCACTTCTACGCTAGCACCTGCTTCTTCCAATTTTTTCTTAATTTCTTCGGCTTCAGCTTTTTCAACTTTTTCTTTAACTGGTTTTGGAGCGTTATCAACGACTTCTTTAGCTTCTTTCAAGCCTAAACCCGTGATTTCACGAACAACTTTGATAACAGCAATCTTATTGCCACCAGCAGCAGTCAATATGACATCAAATTCATTTTGTTCTTCAGCTGCAGGAGCTGCACCGCCACCTTGTACGGCAACTGCTACTGGAGCAGCAGCGCTTACACCAAACTCTTCTTCAAATGTTTTTACTAAGTCTGCCAACTCGATAACAGACATTGTTTTGACAGTATCGATAATAGATTGAATTTTATCAGACATTTTATTTTCTCCTCTACATTAAATTCATTATTTGTCTTTTTACGACGCAAGATTATTTTTAGGCAACTTCTGTGCCTTCTTTGCTTTTGCGAACCTCTTCCAAAACATAAGCCATTTTTTGAATCGGTGCTTGGAAACAAGAAGCCACTTGTGCCAACAACGCTTCTTTGCTTGGCAATTCGCCAAGAGCGGTTACGCCTTCAACATCAAGTACATTGCCTTCTAAAATTCCGCCTTTAAGCTCCATGACTTTATTGTCTTTGATAAATTTGCTGATAATTTTAGCTGGTGCAACAACATCATTTTCTGAAAAAGCAATCGCCGTTACGCCTTTAAAAACACCTGTAATGTCTTCATATCCAGCTTCTTTAGCAGCAATAGTTAACAATGTGTTTTTAACAACCATGTATTCAACGCCAGCTTCTCTCAATTCCTTTCTGAGCTTTGTAATCTGAGCAACGCTGACGCCACGATAATCGACAACTACAACAGACACTGCCGTTTTAAATTTTTCAACCAAATCTTGAACGACCTGTTTCTTACCTTCGAGACTACCCAACCGGTTCACCCCCTTTTCGACCTTTATCTAGTCATTGCTAAATCTTTATACATACAAAAAGCCTTTGCGTAGCGACACAAAGGCAGAAATTGCACAAAGCAATAAGGCCTCGGCAGGAAATTAAGTGTATGCCACACCTGCTGTCTACAGCTATACTTTTCATATGAATGAAATATCAATGATTACTGAACTTTCAACGGATTAATTTTTACCCCTGGTCCCATCGTGCTAGAAACAGAAACACTTTTAACATATTGACCTTTAATCGTAGCAGGTTTTGCTTTGATCAAAATATCTGCTAAAGTATTAAAATTTTCTACCAGTTGATCCTTAGTAAATTGAACCTTGCCAATAGGCGCATGGATAATCCCTGCTTTATCTACACGATACTCAATTTTACCAGCTTTAACTTCCTGCACTGCTTTAGTAACATCCATCGTTACGGTACCGGTTTTAGGATTTGGCATTAAACCTTTAGGACCTAATAAACGCCCAATTTTCCCAACAACGCCCATCATATCCGGCGTAGCGATAGCAACGTCAAAGCCAAACCAGCCTTCTTGGATCTTGGCGACCATATCTTCAGCACCAACAAATTCTGCTCCGGCAGCTTCAGCTTCTTTAGCTTTTTCACCTTTAGCAAAAACTAAAACTGTTCTAGTTTTGCCTGTCCCGTGTGGCAGAACAACAGCGCCTCTAATCTGTTGGTCAGCATGTCTTGGGTCAACGCCCAATTTAAATGCAACTTCTACAGTTTCATTGAATTTAGCGCTAGCCATCTGCTGCACTAACTCCAATGCATCGCTTATTTCGTACAATTTATTGGAATCCACTTTTTTACTGGCTTCCACATATTTTTTACCATGTTTAGGCATACTTTTTATTCCCTCTCTTTGTGGTTTTTCGGATTTCTTCCTCCCACAGCAAATCCATCGTTAGCCTTCAACGACTTCAATACCCATACTGCGAGCAGTACCTTCAATCATGCTGATTGCTGCTTCCAAACTGGCTGCATTCAAATCAACCATTTTCTGTTCAGCAATAGCTTTGACTTTAGAAGCTGGCACTTTAGCAACTTTTTTACGATTTGGTTCGCCAGAAGCTCTTTCAATCCCAGCAGCTTTTTTCAATAATACAGCGGCAGGCGGCGTTTTGGTAATAAAGGTAAAAGAACGGTCTGCATAAACAGTAATTTCAACAGGGATTATCAATCCCGCATCATTTTTCGTTCTTTCATTAAACTCCTTACAAAAGCCCATAATGTTGACGCCATGCTGACCTAATGCCGGACCAACTGGCGGCGCTGGATTAGCTTTACCAGCAGGAACTTGCAGTTTTATAAAACCAATGACTTTTTTTGCCATTTCAATACACCTCCTTAACAGAATGTAGCGCAATCATAAAAACAGTTTCCGTCCTTAAAACTTTTTATCTGTCTAAATTCTACGCACTTGGTCAAACTCTAATTCAATAGGCGTCTCGCGACCTCCAAATAACGATACCATAACGACGATTTTGCTTTTCTCGCTATCAATGGCATGTACTTTACCAATGTGCCCTTTAAAAGACTCGTCCAAAATTTCCACTTCATCGCCGCATTCGCAATCAACGCTTTTCTTAATTTCTTCCAATCCCATTTGTTTTAAAAGCGCTTTCACTTCACTCTCATACAAGGGAACTGGTTTAGCGCCTGTACCAACAAAGCCTGTGACCCCAGTTGTATTTCTAACAACATACCAAGAATCATCTGTCATAATCATTTCAACAAGCACATATCCCGGAAAAACTTTCCGTTTATTGATTTTTTCCTTGTTGTTTTTCTTTTCAACGACGTCTTCCGTTGGCACCATAATACGAAAAATTTTATCTTCCATATTCATTGACTCGATGCGTTTTTCCAAATCAGTTTTGACTTTATTTTCGTAACCTGAATAAGTGTGTATAACATACCAATGTTTATCCATATTATAAGGTTTCTTTAATAAGAACCTTCTTCCTCCCTTCAGTTACGTCAGTCTATACCAACAAGCCAAATAACGCAGTAATCAACGAATCCACTATCCAAATCATGGCTGATACAGCGGCAACAGATACCAAAACGACGCCCGTATAGGTTAGAAGTTCTTGTCTAGTGGGCCAATGAACTTTCTTTAACTCGTTAAGTGACGCCTTGCTGGAACGTTTTATGCGTTGAAAAAAGCCTGGTTTTTTTTCCGCCGCTTTTTTCTCAGCCGATTTCTTTTCAGGCACTTTCTTTTCCACTTCTTTTTCACTCATTGGGCACTCATCCTAACTACTTGGTTTCTTTGTGTAAAGTATGAGTTTTACAGAACGGACAGTATTTCTTCAACTCAACTCTATCAGGGTTATTTTTCTTATTCTTTTTTGTACTATAATTACGGCGTTTGCATTCAGTACAAGCTAAGGTGATACCAACACGCATTACATCGCACCTCCTAAACCAATTATATCAACAAGCTACTAAAGCATCCAATTTTCGCACTTATACACTCTATCACAGTTTTGCGGACGTGTCAATAAAAACCTGAACATTTGAATTGCCTGTGAAATAAATTTATATTTTACAATCAATACCTTTACGACAACGCTATGATTTTATCCAGTCGCTTTTTATCCAAAAACTTAAGTTAGTTGATGAAGTGAATTTCTCAAACAAAGTCTAACTGACTAACAAACATACAAAGCGATGTGGTTGTAATTCACAAAATCATCATATGCTACGCGTCAATAAACAATCTGTAATGGTTTCTTCTTAATATATAATCATCGTTATCTACTCAATGCCCTCGATGCTTGGCTTTGCGCTTGGTTTGAATTTTGACGAACCGTTCTTCCTGCTGCTGTTGCTTAGATTGTTTGCATTGTTTTTGACGACTGTCTTTTGCTAACTGTCGTTGCATTTTCAGCGCTTCCTGAGCCTTAGTACTTAATGATGCACGCTGCATTTGCTTTTGAATCATTCGCTGCTGCCGCTTAGGATTGATTATTTTTATTTCCGTTGCTTCAGCTGCTAAATGCGGCGTAAAATGGAAAGTATTTTTGGGATGCAAAAGCAACTGATGGATTTCTCCCAGTTTGGGTTCAGCGCCAAAAGTTACTTTAGCCACAGCATACCCATCATTATCCCATCGTTCATACAACCCCATCCAAAAAGGTTCTGCAAAGCACAACGTAAAAGATGTTTTCACCCATTGCATGACTATTCCTCCTTTATTTATCTAAAAAGAGAACGGACAACCAAGGAGGCAGGTTACTGACAAAGAAAATCTTTGCGGCACGGACTACCGACCGGCACTGTGTTTTTATCTCTCATTTTTATTGTAAAAAATTCTCGACGCTTTGACAAGAACATTTTTCAATAATATTTATTTAAAGAGTCTTGAAAACGCTAAAACAAAGTTATAGAACCTTTAATGATTAAAATGTTTGAAATCGCAAACCTTTCTTTTTCCTAATGCTGACATTTTTTTAAATTGTTTCTCACAAATTGAACACAAAAGTTGATTATGATAGGAACATCAACTAAAGTGAGAGGAGTTTTTGAAGTGAAAAAAATACGGGAAATATTGACGAAAAAAACATTGCGTCGCACAACGGTAGTTCTTTTGGCGGTAGGCGTACTAAGCGGAGGCATTTATTGGTATATGGCGCGTGATCAAGAAGCCATGGGGCAAACAACGGCTCGAGAAGAACGGGCAGAACGCGGCGATATTATTATTGGTCTAACCGAAGAAGGCACCGCCAATGTCAATACTGTTTCAACCAAGTTAGACGTCGACGTAACGATTGATGACGTTAAGGTCAATCTGGACGTCGCTATCGAAGACGTGTTGGTACGATCCGGCGAATATGTTACCGCCGGTCAGCCGCTCTTTACCATTGAAAAATCCTCGTTGAATACAGTCTTAAACACGCTAAACAACGAGTATCAACAAGCGATATTAAAATTGGAGCAAGCCAAACTAACGCAACAAAAAAATACCACTGAAGCGCAAGCTGAAAAAAGCGTCAACCAATCGCTGGCGCAAACCGCCA
This sequence comes from uncultured Peptococcaceae bacterium, assembly GCA_949743265.1. Taxonomy (GTDB): domain Bacteria; phylum Bacillota; class Peptococcia; order Peptococcales; family Peptococcaceae; genus CATJSX01. Next base: position 17,962 of record CATJSX010000031.1, on the reverse strand, counting down.
ACAGCACCTACGAAAGCAACGTACGCAAAATTGACAATACATTAGCGCAATATAAACAAAATCTGCAAAATGCGCAAGATGATTACGAGTACTATTTAAAGTTGTACAATAGCTATGATGAAAGAACAGCAAACTTAAACGTTTTTGAACGACTAATGGACAGTGGCAAAGATACTTATGAAGCCTTGCAAGAAACCTTTGACGATTACAATAAAGATAACGGTCAGGTGGTTACTTCATACCATAATGCAGAAAAAAGCATTGATAATTTAGTCAAAGAATTAAATACGGCACGCGCCACGCTGGATTATTATCAGGGTTATGACGGCGACGCTGATTTAAACGAAGGCATTACTAATGCGCAAAAAACTTACAGCTCATTGTCAGAACAACTCAATGATGCTGTCAATATTATCAATAAATATAGCAAAACCGTCGAACAATATAATACACTTGAAGATCGGACAGAGAACGCTAAAAAGACTTATGAAGATGCACAAGAAACGTACAACGATTATGCCGAAGAATATCGGGAAATGTACGGTTCTATGGGCAAAAACGATTTAGCGCGCAAAGTTTCTCAACTAGAATTAGATATTAAAGAAGCCCAACTAGCGCTGAATGATTACGAATTAAACTATGAAGCCAATATTTTAGCCGCAGAAAATCAACGTCTCAAAGAACTTGCTACCAGCGAAACAGCTGATTTGACTTATCAAAGCACACTGAATCAACTAGAGCTTAATGTGGTCACCGCCCAAAATAAAGTAGATAAACTAGGAGCGGCTATCAGTAAAATGAATAGTATTTTGAAAGGCTCTACTATCGTAGCCCCTTGCGATGGTTTAGTAACCGATGTGGATTTTGCCGCTGGTGACGATGTTAATTTGTTGGAAGCCGCTATCACTATTAGTCGTTCTGATGAAGTAACGGTTAATTTAACATTGGATCAAGAAGATATCGGCGATGTTTCATTGGATCAAGAAGCCATTGTCACTTTTGATGCTTTTGACGATCAAACTTTTACAGGAAAAGTTGATGCTATCAGCATTTCGCCAGCAGTGATGGGTGCGCCGGTGGTCAATTATTCGGTTACTGTACTTTTGAGCGGAGAAGGACTGGAAAACATTTATAACGGCATGTCTTGTCAAGTGGAACTGGTTTCCGAACGAGTCAATGATGTGATAAAAGTTTCTAAACGCGCTATTACCACTGATAAAGACGGTCTCTCGCTGGTTAAAGTAAAAAATGCCGACGGCTCCAATAGTTTAGTAGAAGTAACGACTGGTTTTACCGACGGTGTCAATGTAGAAATCCTTTCTGGCTTAAATGAAGGAGATATTGTGCTAATCGAAAGTAATTTTAATGGTCGTTCCGACAGCGGCATTTTTGCTGGCAACAGTATGCCAGCGGGCGGCGCACCAGCAGGAGGAGGAAGATCCAGTGGCTTTTAAAGAACTCCTCGCTTTAGTTTGGATTAACATTTTAGAAAGCAAATTTAAAGTAATTTTAACTTCTTTGGGCATCATTGTCGGTGCAGCAACCATCGTTATTGTGATTGCTATCGGTCAAGGCGGTCAGCATGATGTTGAAGAACAATTTAAAAATTTAAATGCAGGTACCGTAACTATTTCTGATAACAGCACTTCATCCTCTGGCGGTATGTTTCGCGACGCGCCAATGGGCGGTGGTAGTCGCGGCGGATCCGGCGGCAATCGTGGCGGCGATTTCCCGATGATGGGTTTTGGTGGTTTCGGCGCCAATATGCGCATCGAGCCAACAACTTTTTCAGAAGCGGATCTGGAAGAAATGACATTTTTCGTTAATAATATTGATGATATTTGCTTAATGGCACAATCCTCCAGTACAGTAGAGGGTGGCGATATGGAAGAAGAAGCCACAAAAACTATCGTTGGAGCAACGCCTACTTATCAAGAAATCACCAATCTTTCTTTGTTGCAAGGCACTTTCTTTGACGAAGAAGCTGTAGAAAGCAATGAAAAAATTGCCGTTTTGGGCTACGACGCGGCGGCTGAAATGTTTGATAATATTTTTGACGCTTATGGCAGTGTAATCAATATCAACAGCAAAAAATTCACTGTCGTTGGCGTACTAGAAAAAACAGGCTCAGTTGTTTCTGGCATTACGCTGGACAGCGCGCTCTATATTCCCTTGACAACTGCGGAAAAATACGTCATGGGCGCCAGAAATTACTCACCGCAAATTATCGTATTAGTCAATGATATTAACATAATAGAAACGACCATTGCCAATATTGAACAGCTTTTGTCGGAAATGTACCCCAAAGGCAGCTTTAATGTTGAAGACGCTGGCAGCCAAGTGGCAGCCAGCCAGCAATCAGCCAACACCCTTTCAGTTTTGTTAATCGCTGTTGCCAGCATTGTTTTTATCGTCGGAGGTATTGGAATTATGAACGTGCTTTTTATTTCCGTCAAAGAAAGAACTAATGAAATCGGCATTTTAAAAGCGCTAGGTTCCTCCAAACGGGATATTTTGCTGCAATTTTTACTGGAAGCTAATTTAATTAGCATTTTTGGCGGCGTTATGGGCATCATCATTAGTTATCTTTTGATGCCGCTCATTCGCTATACGGGCATGAGTGTTTTGCCTAGTACTACCGGTGCAGTGATGGCGCTCATTTTTGCCGTCGCTACAGGAACGCTCTTTGGTTTTTACCCCGCTTATCAAGCGGCTAATTTAAAACCTATTGACGCTTTAAATCAAAGTTAATCCAATTCACCAAAAACGTGTTTAGCAAAGGAGGCTCCTATCATGAAAAATTTTTGGATAAACACGCTGGTTCTTTCTCTAATCGTCGCCTTAAGTGGCTGCGACAGCGAACAACAAGTCAGCTACTCTACGCAGTCCATTATCGGTCAAATCAAAGCCATTGACGGACAGACGCTGACATTAGCATTAGCAGATTCGACAATACAAATCGTCACTGATGATTATTTGACGGAAGATTCTATAACCGAATGGGAAGCCAGTGAACAAACAAAGGTCGTCTATCTTTCGGAAGATACACTGATTACAGCTGGTAAAGAAAATTTGAATTGTCAGGATTTACTTGTTGGCGATTGGATCAAATGCCGTTATGACACTAATGGCGATGAAACTGTTATCAACCACGCTGAACTTTTGGAGGGATACCATGACAGCATTACTCAGCATTAGCCATTTAAACAAATCGTATGCTCTAGGCGCTGAAAAACTACAAGTATTATTCGATATCAATTTAGAAGTGCAAAAAGGGCAATTCGTTTCGATTCTCGGTCCTTCCGGCAGCGGCAAATCAACGCTGATGAACATCATTGGCTGTATGGATACCGCTGATGAAGGAGAGTATTACTTGGATAATTTAGCGATTCATGATATTGCTGACGATAATTTGGCACAAGTCCGTAATCAGTTTATCGGATTTATTTTTCAGCGTTATCACCTAATCAGCAAATATAATGTGCTGCTCAATACGATTTTGCCGCTTTTAATCCGCGGTATACCTAAAAATGAAGCTATTGCACGAGCAAAAGAAAAACTAGAGCTTTTAGGTATAGGCAAAAGATTGACGCATAAACCTAATGAACTTTCCGGCGGTCAACAACAACGAGTATCTATTGCTAGAGCTTTAGTTTGCAATCCAGCAGTTCTATTGGCCGATGAGCCTACTGGCGCTTTAGACTCAAAAACTGGCGATGATGTTTTGGCTTTATTTGAAGAGCTGAATACGATGGGTCACACCATTATCATGATTACCCATGATCAAAAAGTTGGTCATCATGCAGAACGCGTTTACCATATCGTCGACGGACGACTTTATGACGAGCAAACTATGACAACAGAATCCTCCCATTAAAAATGAACTTCTTGAGACCGCAGATAAATTTCATGCGGTCTCATTTTTGACGTATCAATCGGTACAATTTTTTCAGATATTTTAATAAGCCACTGCAAAACGACGTCAAATAAAAACTGCTTAAAAATCGGGCAAGAAATCCTGTCCCTAATTTTTAAGCAGTAATTTTTTTATAATATTTTTGCTCAAATGAATATGGCTTTATTGATGATTAGCGATTATCCAATTGTAGAAATTAGCACAAAGCATAATCACTTCAGCCGCTTGCGGATTTTTTTCACCATCAGCAAAATAAGGTGCCAGTTCTTCGGTCATAATCCCTCGCTCGTAGAGAGCATCTTTGTAAATGTCATAAACATTTTCATATTTTACGCCATCCAGTTTAGCGGCTTCTCTTGCCATTGTACCAATAATTTGTCGGTTAGGCGGCTGATCATTGACTTCAATATAATCAGTAACAATGCCAGCTTTTTTTAACACTCCGTTAATCATATTTTGATAGCGCCACCGACTCAGTTGATCCTCTAAATGATAATCGTTGCTGTAGCCACCATCCAAAAGTCCTAACGAACGCAGTACTTTAACGCCAGAATAAGCCCAATGCGTCATGAACGGTTCTGGTTCAACTTGAATATCTTCTAAATAGGCACCTTGTTCTTTTAATGTTTGTTGAATAACGGCAATAGCTTCTTTATCAGTCGTCATTTCTCGAAAACTCACCTGCTGTTTAACACTATAAGCGCCCGCGACACCGGCCGCTTCACCTTCGGCCATACCTAAAGGAATTACGCGAGCACTGCCAGCAGCAAGCGATTGATAAGAAGCGCTACGTCCGACAACCAACAAATTTTCTACCTTTAGTGGCACTAAAGAACGAAAAGGCACCGCATAGCGATCAGGCGCGCCGATAACGGTACCATAACGCTGTGTCGCCGTAGGCTGAACGTCAACAGGATAACTGCCAATAGCAATTTTATCCCATTGGTCGCGATTTTCCAAAACATCGTCAATAGTTAGTTGATATTCGCCAATAATATGTCGGCTTTCGCGCACATAGAGCTGCTCTGCTGTACCTACCAGTTCTGCTTTTTCAAATCCAGCAAAATTCTCTCGAATATAAGGCAAAATATACGTTAATTCTTTTTTACCGCGTGCGATACCTTCCGCTTTGCTTTCTTCATCAAGGACATCGACGCCGAAAATGATCAAAGCGTTGATCAGCACATTGCCATTATCTTGGCGAGCAATATTGAAGCCTCGCAAACGCATCATATCGTCTTGCGGTTCATAGCCATAACCTTCTTCAGTAAAACCCCACGCCATTTTTTTAGTCGCACCCATATCAGCAGAACCGCTAAACGTATTAGCTTTAAAACGCTGCCAATTTAAGGTCAAAAATATTTTGTTCCAGTTAACACCAGAAAGTTCAAAAACCAGCGTCACGCCCATCTGACGGTCTTTTTCGCCAATGTCTTCACCGGCAAAAGTATACGGCACACCGCTAGCAGCCGCCACATCAGCGTCTACGGTTGCATCAATAATACGTTTACCCAAATAAGTTACCGTACTGCCATTTTCTCTGGCGGTAATGCCGATAATCGTATCGCCATCTTTGACTGGCGCAACGAATTGACAATTAAGCCGCAACGTCAAATTAGGTTCGTTAACAACCATTTGCAAAAAAACATTTTTTGCTTCCGTCACATCGAAAGCACTACCATCAACCGCATTATAAAATTCTTCAAATATGCCTTGCGTCAATAACGTACCGTCACGCCCATTACACATATCAATAAAATTGAGTTTTCCTAAAGTCATCAGCCCACCCAAGGCACCATCATCTTCAATCAATAATGTTCTCATGCCGTTTCTGGCCGCCGATACCGCCGCTGCAATCCCTTCTGGTTCTCCTCCAACAACGATGATATCATAATCACTGCTGACTTTTTCAGCATTCTCAAAAATAATTTCTTCTACTAGCGTCGTATTGCTGCCACAGCCAGTTAACAACACAGTGGCCACTAAGAATAGTGTAACTATTTTTTTCATATTGTCCTCCTAGTAATTGATGAGGGTTCATTATAGCCAACCACTCTATAAGGTAGTATGACAAACTGCCGCTTATAAAAAAGTGGTCATTAAATGTTATCATCTATCGCTATCCTTCAAAAAAACTTTATTGTTATGAGCATCATCCAATTGCAGCTAATCAGTCTTCTCATTGGCTCTGCAACAATGGTACGATAAACACTGCTTAAAATATTATTAACCCAATGAACTGTTTTTAATAAATCAAACCGCGATAGCCGCCTTTGGTTTTGATTCTTGGTTGAAAATAAGGACATAAATCGGTCTCTTGTCGCTGTTTGCCTTGCTCATAAACTTCCCAAATGCTTTTGCCGCCATATTCATCGCCATATTTACCAACTACTTGCAAATAATCATTGCCCACGGTTTGATAGCACAACATAGAGCCAAAATTGTCATTGCCTAGGGGAGAATAATCGGAGTACAAACAGCCAAAACAATTTTTAAGCAAGTATTTGCCCCAAATTTTACGACAAATTTGTTTGAGTGACGTTTCAAAGTCCAGCGTCGGTTCTTCTGCCGCAAAGACTTCTTCGCCGACTGTTAGCTGAAAATAATGGCACTGACAAACATCGCGAAATACCTGTTCATCCTCGCAGTAATATTGGCTTTGACAATCTTTTCCTTGCTCAAAAGGGCGTAACTGATAGCTAAAAGCAATTTCCGCAGCTTGCTCTTTTTGACTTTCCATAATAATTACTGTCGTAGGAATACACACGCGCAAACGATAACGGAGCAAATCGTATTGATAACCGTCTTGTTTGCTGCCCCATTTCAATAAATGAAATCGTTTTTGTGCCGTATGAAGCTGGCCAAGATTGCCTAGCGCCCAATCATCAAAAGCCATTCCGCAAAATGTTACGCCGTCAATGACCATTTTCAACGCTTCCGCTGCGTTTGCTTCACTAAAGCAATTTTCAATTTCCACTAGTGTATCATGCTTATCATCGCAAAAATGTCCTTGCCATTTCATGATTATATCTCTCCCTAAAACGCATCTTGATATAGTGTGATCTCAGTTCGCCTGCCTTGCCAAACAATGGCTACGACATCAAAACGGCAGTAAATATCTTCCTGATGAGTTTGATGCAAATAGTAACGCGCCGTTTGCTTAATTTTCTGCTGCTTGCGCTGGTCAACGGTTTCCTCCGGACGTCCATATTCAATACTGCTTTTACTGCGTACTTCAACAAATACAAGCGTATCTTTGTCTTTAGCAATCAAATCAATTTCACCGCTTGGGCTAGAAAAATTGCGTGCAATGATTTTATAGCCTTTAAGCCTGAGATACCACATCGCCAACCGCTCTCCTTTTTCACCTAACGCTTTATTAACAGTCACTATTTCCACCGTCCGACACTAACGAGCGATAGCGTTTAATCACTTCTTCTGCTACTCTTAGTCCATCTACCGCTGCCGAAACAATACCGCCAGCGTAGCCGGCACCTTCGCCGCAAGGATAAAGCCCAGCTAAATTAACTGCTTGACAAGAATTATTACGCAAAATCCGAATAGGCGAAGATGTTCGCGTTTCTACACCAACCAATACGGCATCTGGATCATCAAATCCTTTCAATTTGCGCCCAAAAGCGGGAATAGCGTCTTTAAGCGCTTCAATAACATAATCAGGCAATGCATTTTTTAATTCCGCAAAAACCGCTGTCGGTTGATAAGTACAAGCAATTTTACCAAATTTTTTACTAGGCTTATCCGCCAAAAAATCGCCAACCAACTGACAAGGTGCTTGATACGTTTTTCCTGCCAATTCAAAAGCCAGTTGCTCCCATTTACGCTGAAAATACATACCCGCTAATGGCTCAATGCTACCAAAATCACTAGGATCAACACCTACAACTAAAGCGCTATTACCATTAACACCGTCACGAGCATGATAACTCATGCCATTGGTTACAATTCCGCCGTCTTCAGAAGAAGCCGCTACCACCGAACCGCCGGGACACATGCAAAAGGTGTAGACATGACGACCATTTTGGGCTAAATGCGTCAATTTATATTCCGCCGCACCCAACGCCGCTAATTGAGCAAAGTTGCCGTATTGACTTTGATTCAATGCCTGCTGCAAATGTTCAATACGTACACCGATAGAAAAAGCCTTTGGAACGATTTCCACGCCTTGCTCATTGAGCTGTTCAAAAGTGTCTCGCGCACTGTGTCCCAGCGCTAAAACAACCACTTGTGCGTTTAATTGTTCTTGATTATTTACTACAACGCCTTTTAACTGCTGATTTTCTATGATCAGCGAAGTAACTTTAGCACCAAATCGCACCTCGCCACCCAAAGCGATAATTTTTCGCCGCATGCTTTTAACCACTTCTTTTAAAACATCGGTACCAACATGTGGGTGATGTGTATAAACAATATCTGCTGGAGCACCATGCGCGACCAAAATTTCCAATACTTTTTGACAGCGAATATTTTTAATCAACGTTGTCAACTTGCCATCAGAAAAAGCGCCCGCACCTCCTTCGCCAAATTGCACATTACTTTCACTGTTAAAAATACCGTTTCGCCAAAAATTTTCCACATCTTTTGTACGAGTATCTACATCTTGCCCTCGTTCCAGTACAATCGGCTGATAGCCTTCCTCTGCTAAAAGCAGCGCAGCAAATAATCCAGCAGGACCAGCACCCACTACCAATGGACGATCGTGTAGAACTTCTTCGCCATGGAGCGGTTTTTGATATTTTTCATAAACAGGCAAAGTAACGTTCTTATTATTACATCGTTTGACGATTTTATCGCTTTTGCCTTTGATTTTGACGTCTATCGTATAAATAAAAACTAACCGTTCTTTTTTGCGTGCGTCCAAAGAACGTTTGATAATGCGATATTCCAGCAACTCTTCCGGTTTAATTTTCAAGATTGCTATAATCTGACGCTGCAAGATATGATCTTGATTCTTGTGAACGTCGACTTTTATGCCTGTGATTCTAACCAATATTTTCACCTATACTTTCTCATTCGCTCATCAATTATTTTGTTTATCTTTGTTAGGCATTTTGCTACCAATCTCTTTCGCCCAAAGCGTCCTCAACGTCAATCGCTAAATCAAACCAATCAAGCATATAAATCACATCTGTAGCGATAGCATCTCTGGCAACGGTTTCAATTTCACTGTCATTATCTTCAAATTCCTTTGCTAAGTCGTTAATCGCCCTTGTCATACAATCGAAACGTTCTTGGATTTCATCTAGCTGATGGTCGCCTTCAGCCAGATAATCAGCCATATTAACCAGAAGCGCTTTAATTTTGTCTACCAGAAATTCTGGATAATAGTTGTCTTGATACATTTCCTGTAAAAATTGATACTGTGCATCGAAAGATTTCATAATTTCTGCTCCTTAACTATCTATTTTTTATACAATGCTTACCTAATTTATTGTCGTTTAATCTTAGTTTGCTGATGATTTTCAAACGATAATTTTTCACATCATAAAATCCATCAGCGACAACTGATTGCTTTCCGGCATACCATCCAAAAGACCTAACGAAATCATTGTCTCAACAACCGTCGCGCTGGCTTTGCTGCGCTTGCGAAAATCATCGCGAGATAAAAATTCACCATCTTTGACAGCTTCGACGATAGCTTCTGCCGCTTTATCGCCCAAACCATCAATAGTATTGAGCGCCGGCATCAACTTGCCGTTGATAATTTGAAAACGATTAGCTTGGGCTGTATAAATATCAATAGGCACAAAATCAAAACCACGCGCATACATTTCTTGTACAATACGCATATCTTTAAAAGTATCCTGCTCTTTTTTGCTCAAATCGTTATAGCGGCTTTTGTAATCACGAATATGATCTTCCAAGCGGCTACGTCCTTGACACATCAATTCGTAATTGAAAGAAGACGCTCTCACGCTGAAATAAGCAGCATAATATGCTAACGGCTCATAAACTTTAAAATACGCGATGCGTACCGCCATCATAACATAAGCGACAGCATGAGCTTTGGGAAACATATATTTAATTCGTTTACAAGACCAAATATACCATTCAGGCACACCGCAGGCAAGCATGGTTTCTTCCATTTCTTCGGTCAATCCTTTTCCCTTACGAACGCTCTCCATAATTTTGAATGCTTTACCGCTCTCTACGCCAGTATGAATCAAATAAGTCATAATATCATCGCGAGTACAAATTGCTGTACTTATCGTGCATTTCCCTTCCATAATTAACGTCTGTGCATTATTCAGCCAAACATCAGTGCCATGAGAAAGTCCTGATATGCGCACCAGATCAGAAAAATTTTGCGGTTTGGTATCTCTGAGCATCTGCATAACAAAATCAGTCCCAAATTCAGGAATTCCCAGTGAACCCAAATCACAACCGCCTAAATCGTCAGGCTTAACGCCTAGCGCGCTCAAATTGTTGAATAACGACATAACTTTAGCGTCCTCTAACGGTAAACTTTTAGCGTCAACCCCCGTTAAATCTTCCAACATTCTAATCATCGTCGGATCATCATGACCTAGTATATCCAGTTTGAGCAAATTATGATCAATAGAATGATAATCAAAATGCGTAGTGATAATATTGGTAGTCATATCATTGGCCGGATGCTGCACGGGTGTAAACGAATAAATTTCTTCGCCATGAGGCAAAACGATAATGCCGCCGGGATGCTGTCCTGTCGTGCGGCGCACACCGACGCAGCCTTGTACGATACGTTCAATTTCACTGCGACGCTTAGTCATACCTCGCTCTTCATAATATTTTAAAACATAGCCATAGGCCGTTTTATCCGCTAAGGTACCGATGGTACCAGCGCGAAAAGTGTGTCCTTTACCAAAAATCACTTCCGTATAAGCGTGGACTTGGCTTTGATATTCGCCTGAAAAGTTAAGATCAATATCTGGCTCTTTATCACCATTAAAGCCCAAAAAAGTTTCAAAAGGAATGTCATGTCCGTCTTTTTTCAACATTTGACCACAGTTGGGACAAACCTTATCAGGCATATCACAGCCCGAAGAACCAGCAAAAGCGCTTACTTCTTCTGAAGTAAAATCGGAATAGAAACAATGAGGACAATAATAATGAGCTGACAGCGGATTGACTTCGGTAATGCCTGACATAGTCGCCACAAAAGAAGACCCTACCGAACCGCGCGAACCAACCAAATAACCGTCATCATTAGATTTCCAGACCAATTTCTGAGCAATAATATACATCACCGCAAAACCGTTAGAAATAATAGATTTCAGCTCATGTTCCAATCGCTGACTGACTTGCGGCGGCAAATTTGGACCATACATGGCATGAGCTTTATCATAACAAATCCGTCGCAGTTCCTTGTCAGAGTCAGCAATAACTGGCGGGCATTTATCAGGACGTACTGGTGAAATGCGTTCAATCATATCCGCAATTTTGTTGGTATTGGTAATAACGACTTCGTACGCTTTTTCTTTGCCTAAATACATAAATTCCGCCATCATTTCTTCTGTAGTACGCAAATACAGCGGCGCTTGATTATCCGCATCTTTAAAACCCTTGCCTGCCATAATAATCCGCCGATACACTTCATCTTCTGGATCAAGAAAATGCACATCACAGGTAGCGACTACCGGTTTTTGCAATTCTTCACCCAATGCAACAATACGACGATTAAGGTTTTTTAAATCTTCTTCAGAATGAACGTCGATTTTGTCATTATCAATCATAAAACGATTATTACCCAAAGGTTGAATTTCCAAATAGTCATAAAAAGAAGCGATCTTGTTAATCTCCATCGGCGTATTATTACCTAGCAACGCTTGAAATAATTCGCCGGCTTCACAAGCCGAACCAATAATCAACCCTTCACGATTTGCCATCAGAACGCTTTTAGGAATACGAGGGCGACGATTAAAATACTCTAAATGGGATAAGGAAACCAATTTATATAAATTCACTCGACCAATGTCATTTTGAGCTAAAATAATGGCATGATAAGTCGGTAATTTTTTGACCGCATCTGCCGATAATTTATTTAATTCATTCAACTGTGCCAACGTCAGCACTGCTTTATCTTCTAATATTGCCACGAACTTGAGAAAAATTTCCGCTGTAGCGTTAGCGTCGTCAACAGCGCGATGATGATTTTCCAAAGAAATATTCAAAGCTTTCGCTACAGAATCCAATTTATATTTGTTTAAATCCGGTAACAATAATCGCGCTAATGCAACAGTATCTAGTACGGTAAAATCGACAGTAATATTCATTTGTGCAGCTTTAGCAGTCACAAAAGCAACATCAAAAGCAGCATTGTGCGCTACTAATAGACAGTCTTGACAAAAAGACAAAAATTCTGGCAACACCGTTTCAATTTTGGGCGCTTCCAGAACCATACGGTCATTGATGCCAGTCAATTCTTCAATAGCAAACGGAATAGGAATATCAGGGTTAACAAACGTACTAAAACGTTCTGTTATGGTACCGTTGATAATTTTGACCGCTCCAATCTCAATAATGCGATCATTGACTGCGCTTAAACCAGTAGTTTCCAAATCAAATACAACGCAAGGCGCTTTTAGCGATTGTCCCCGCTCATTTTCTACAATTTCCTTTAAATCATCCACCAAATAAGCTTCACAGCCATAAATTACTTTGAAATCGGGATCTTTTTCTATAACGTGATTAGCTTCTGGAAAAGATTGCACTACACCATGATCAGTGATAGCAAGCGCTTTGTGTCCCCAAGACTTCGCTCGCTCAATAACTTTTTTGACATCGACAACAGCATCCATATCGCTCATAACCGTATGCAAATGAAGCTCTACTCGTTTTTCAGGATAATGATCCATGCGACTTTCCGTAAAATCGGGAATTTTCTTTATGCCAGCAACGGAACTGATGGCAATTTCACGATCATATTTATCCAATAACGCTAACCCCTTGAGTTTAACAAAATTTCCTACTGCTAACTGCTCTAGTAATTCTGGTGCTTCCATATTAGCCACAAAAATTTTTGCCCCAATAGAATCGGTAAAATCGGTCAGCGCAAAAGTAATCATTGTCTTTTCATTACGCAGCTCACGAGAATCTAGTTTAATAATCTTGCCTCTTATCACAACATCGTTGATTTCTGCCTGAATGTCACTAATAGGAATAGCTTCTCCTTCGAAAGCACGACCAAAAAAAATATCGGGATCACTGTTTTTGCGATATTTAGAGGATTTAAACGCAGGATTTCTTTCTTTAACAGATGATGTTCCAGTAGGCTTGATCGTTTCTTTTGGTGAAACTGTTTCAACTGTCTTTGCTGGCAAACCATAATGAACTGGCTCATTTAGTTTTGGCGGCTTCGGTGTCGTATAATCAAACTGTACCACTATTTGATAGCCAAATCGTTCAGCAAAAATTTTCTCCAAAAACGCTTTGATCTTAGGCGTTTTACTGCGAGCAATCGCATTATCTTCGCACGTAAAATGCAGTTCATCATTTGAAAATTGGCTTTTAGCGTCGTGTAAGATAGCATATGCAGCAATACTTTGCTCTTTGATTTCCGTTAGAAAATCATGATGGTGCAGTTGCCATAATTTTTCCGGCGAATATTGTTCCGATAATTGATAAGATAATTTTAATTCAATCTGATACGGCGCGTGATGAAAAAGCTCGTCTTGAATTTGCTCTTGTAATTTTTTTTGCAATTCATAGGGCAATAAACGATTATTACGTACATACAACGTTAGTTGGTTTTCGGATTTTAAAACTTTTATCCGCTCAATAACGGCCTCTTCTAATAGCCCTTTAACAGTCTCATCAAGAGACAGTTTAGCAAAAATTTCTTCATGCATGATTTTCTCTCCTTCGCTGAAAAAATTATAACATGTTTATTTAAGAAAAACTACCGTTTTTATCTTCAGCACTGCACATAAAAAATAATAAAAATCCTCATCTAGCTCAGTATCATGAACTAAATGAGGATTTCCATTACGGATATTATTATTTGTAAAATTAACCCATGGTCAAACGGTTTAGAGCCGCTATAATAGCCCATTTATTCCAATTTTATCATCATTAGCCAAAACGCCCCTTGTTCCCAAGAGTTAATGTTTCACAATAATAAACACACCATTTTCCAAATCATGCGTCATGCCTTTTAAGATTCGCGATAATAACAAACAAAGACGGCTTTGTTCCTCTTGGTCTTCGGTAATGAAAACAGCCGTACTGCCAGTAACCTTATCACGATTTTCTTTGGTAGTGACTACAGCTAAAATCAAATCACTGATGACGGTGCTCATATGTTCATCTCCTCTTTTGAACTAATCGGCAGCTTTGCGACCAATGCGACTTGCCAATGGTTTTTGCACAGCGCTTTCCAAAATAGGTGTGCGATAAGCCGCTTCAATGATGCAGTCCAAATCTTTTTCGTTGGGCAAAAAGAACAGCCCTACAGCGCCGGTATCGATATTCTTTCTGGCCATAGGCGTCCAGTCGGGTTCGCCGACTTCTAACTTACTGCCAACCAAAACGGCTACATCATGCAAAATCGCTTGTCGTTGTCCAATATCGTTGAGAATAGCGCGACCGTCATCATCTTTAGGGTGTAAAACGATGCCTACGCCTTCGGCTAAAATTTTTTCTCGTGCCGATTCGTCACCAACATTCATCATCACAATATCATCAACCATCAACAAAGATTTTTCAAAATACAATCTGCCCGGCTTAATCTCAGCAACGTGTCGAATATAACTGCCTCGCATCAGCCATCTGCAGATTAAAAGTAATATGCCAAAAGCTGCCATTCCCCAGCCCCAGCCTGCAAAAATAGCGCAAGAAGTTATCGCCAAAGCTACCAGCATCACTAAGTAATTACGTGATTCAAATACTTTAGCAATTCCTTCGATATAATCCAGCCCGCGTGGAACCAGTTTTTGTTCATCCAATTTCATCAACGTTTCCCGCTCCATATTACGAATATCGCGGAACTGCTGCGCACAAAGCACCAAAAAAGTGATCGCCGTGTATTCCTCTGTCAAAAGTGCAGGCACAGCAATAGCTGCCAAAGCTGCCGCAATAGCGCCTAATGATAGATGAATAATATAGCCGTGAGGATAAGAAGGATAGCTACGATAATCAGTGCGCAACATATACAAACGAGCGCAAAAACCGCCAAAAAAGCCAAAAATTACTTGTGCTATATATTGCTCCACTACCGGCTGCTCGCTCCTTTGCTAATAAACATAAAAGCAGCGCCGCCAATTAACGCCAAACCAACTAACAAAAGAATAGATTTGGTTGTGCCATTCATTCCTTTCTTCACCTCGACTTGATCAGAGTTAACAATAAAACGTTGTTCCGCTGCTTTTTCATTAGTAGCAATACCTAAAAAATCCGGCAAGGCCTCAGCAAATTCCAGCGCACCTTTTTCTGCCGCCTCTAGCGTATTAGTATGCGTACCAACTTCCAATAAAACCGAATGGGGCGCCATATCTTGATTATAATTTCCTTTTGCCATATAGATAGATTTGATCAATCCCGGTTTTTCCGCATCATAATAGGCTTTCATTTTTTCCGCAAATTCGATATTGGCTTCGCTGTTTTGATTTTGTTTGCCTACCACCAGACGAATTTGTGTTGCCGGCTCACCGTCGATTTCTGTTGCATAATAGTCAGGATCCGGTACGCCATCGCGATGCACATCAATAATAGCAGCCGGTGCTCCCTGCAAAAGCTGTGCCGCCGTTTTGCGAGAACGTTGATAAGCGTTAACGTCATGCGGATCATGAATATTTTCGCTGTGTAATACTTCTACGCCCTCCTTTTCCAATTCTTCAGCAATGACTCCAGCAACTTTTAAAATATCGCCGTCTCCTTTTTTGCTCTCTGTTCCAGAAGTCGGTACATAACTTTCATCAGAATGAGTAGTATAAATTGCCACTGCCTGATATTTTTTTTCACCTTCTACAGACAGCACTTCCTCATTGCCAACAGGTACATAAGAATAAGTATTGCCACTGCCCAGATAGCGACAATAAGCTTTATCGCCGTCAATCGTCATAATTTGATAGTGGCGATTGTCGCTCGTAATGAGTTCATCGCCTTCATAAACGACACGACTCATATACTCAATGGCATCATTGCTGTCCATATCATACAAAGTAAAATAACTGCCGTCAGTGCGTTCATCACTTTCTGCCAAAGGCGCATCAACACTTGTCCAAACAGCTTCCTGCTCCTGAGAGGGATAAAAATACAATCCCCCCAAAAACAAACAAAAAAGTCCTGCCGCAAATAATATTTTATTCTTCATTCTCTTCTTCCTCCCTCAAATACAACATACTGGCGTCATCTGCCGCTTGCAGATTTTTCAGTACGCTAGGATCCCGTCCTTCACTAGAGGGACCTCCTTGCAGCCGTTCGCGGCTTTCGCCAATAACTTCTGCCAAAACTACTGCTAAAACGCCGGATAAAATAATGGTATCGAAAATACCGCCGCCGCCAAAATGAACCAATCCCGGCGTGTTGGTCACGATTAAATAAATGCCATGCAACATATCAAAGAAAACAATTCCCAAAACAGCCGAGATAAAAGCGCCTTTACGGGAGCGTCCAAATAAATAGCCCAGTAAGCCAGCAATAATGGGATAAATATAAATCACGTCAATGGGCAAAGCATATTCATTGATGGTCAAAAACCTTCCCATCGCAAAAATAATACCTGCTGTTACCAAAGCACCAAATAAAGAACGTGCTTTCTCTTTTATAGTACCTGCCTTGAACCACACATACAACGCCAACCCCACTGGTACCAGTGCGCCACCCAAATTGATTTGCACTGATAAATCTTCGCCATTATAAAGAGGAAGATTGATGAAACTTCCTACAATCAATGCTGCAACCATGAGCAAAGCCATGCGATTGCTCAAATGCATTCGGTCAAAAACTCGCTCAGTAATGCCCAAAAAAATCAATAATGATAACCCCACTAATACCCATCGTCCTACTGCAAAAGTCATAATACAAGCCTCCTTTTTTCTATAGATTGTCCGAATCAAAAAATTTTTATACCGCAAAATAGTTTCATACGATAACACAGCAAAAAACGCCTCGTTAAGTAACCATACTTAACGAGGCGCTATTGATATTTGCGATACTTTTAGCCTAATTGTTTTTTTATTCGACCCATCTCTTCTTGATAAACCGTCTGTACTGTTTGTTCCACTTTTTCTGCCAACTGAGCAGCAATTTGTTCAAAAGAAGCTGCCAACTGCTCTAGTGTGTACGCGTCAACCAAACGAATCTGCCGCTTAAGCACGGCTTTAAAAACGTCTGACAATGTATGATAATAGCCGATGTCTTCAAAATACCATTTCCCTTTCAATCTGCCTTCTTCCTGCTGCTTCTTTTCAGAAAGAATGAAACAACGATTATCAGCCCGCAAATAAATGCCATATCCCAAATCAACTTCCATGATTATAACCCCTTTTCTTGAACAAAATATTGCTGCGATGTCTCTTTGTCAATTATTTTCTTATAGATGACGCTTTTTATGCCGGCAAATTTTTCATCTGTTTTTCTGTTACATGACTCTTCAGCGCTAATGAGAATTAGATAAAATACAAAAACATTAGTTCCTGATTGTCATCATTATAGAATAGATGTTTCTATTTGTCAATAGTTTTTTCGAATAATTATTCGATGTTCAAAAATGATTTCTTTAAATAATTGCCAACAAAAATGTTGGCGATCGCCCAGCAGCAAACTTTTCAAAGACATCTTATTACTTTTTTAATTTGAAAAATATAATATTTCATTATTTATAATCAAAAAAATAGCGAAAATACTATTGACTATATATAATTACTTACAGAGATTTTGCTAATACAACAATTTCTCTGTACTTTATTTTAAGGTGGAAAAGTTTATTTGTTTTATTATTGACACATATTTAGAAAGACTAACTATTAAAAGTCAAGTCAAAAATGAAATTTTTTGAATGAATTGCAGAAATGCATTTCAGATATATTTGAACCTTGAAAACCGCAT
>CATJSX010000030.1 GCA_949743265.1 uncultured Peptococcaceae bacterium | reverse complement strand
TTAGGAATCGTAAAAAATGCATAAATGCCAACAAGTTCTCAACCAGCTCCCGCAAAGGTGGCAATTCTGACACATTGGCAGATGCTTTCATCAAAGGCGCCAAAGACGGCGGCAATGAGGTGAAAAAAATCAATCTATGTGACCAAAATATCACATTTTGCAAAGGCTGTCTCGCCTGCCAAAAGACACAGCATGGCGTTTTACCTGACGATGGCGACACTATTGCGCAGGAAATGCTGACCGCCGATGTGCTCGTTTTTGCTACACCAATCTATTATTATGAAATGTCTGGTCAGATGAAAACTATGCTTGACCGCGCTAACCCGCTTTACAGTGCTGATTATGATTTTCGTGAAATTTATCTGCTTTCTACTGCAGCAGAGGATGAAGAAAACACTAACCAACAAGCCATCAACGGATTAAGTGGCTGGATTTCTTGCTTTTCCAAAGCCCATTTAGCTGGTCATTTATTTGCCGGCGGCGTTACTCAGATGGGTGAAATTGCTCACCATCAGTCTATATTAACTAAAAGTTATGAAATGGGTAAAAATCTATAAATGTATCCGCATAAAAACAGACAAGCCGCGTTTAGCGACTTGTCTGTTTTTGTATCATCTATTGTGGCATTTTTATAATTTATCAATACCTATCCTAAAAAAGTTATTCACTTCTTACACAGAAACTAATCTTCCCTTAGCCCAAATAATATTATTGCAACTGCGCCCAATACAAGCACAACTGTGTCCCATTTTTGTTTAACGCCATCATCTGCTTACCGGCTGTTTTAGGATAGTAGAATCCAGCGCCACCGTATTCATTATTTTCTAAAGCATAAATACTAAAATTCCTCAAGTCAACTGCCATCACCCATTGAGAATCGCCAGCCAAAATCAAATAATCCCCCAGCATTTTGATTCCCCACTTATTATCAGTGCGACATTCTTCTACTGCAGTTTTCAAATCATCACCATCGATATTTTGAATAATATTACTCCATAACCAATAATCACGACCAGTAGACAACTCTCGTATAATAATCTGAGCATTATTGATAAAATCTTCTTTATAAACTACATAATTACCATTGCTATATACCGAAAACGGTTCTCCTTCTAAAGCATTAGCAACGATTGTTTCTGAACTATCTTCAATATTGTAACTAACTAAAAATGTTTCCCCACTCTTAGCATTAGTCTTTTGATAAGCGACTACACCATCAATAATATCGCCATAAAGCTGCTGCCCATTGGCTGGCAACTCAGCAATCACAGCTTGTCTCTTAATATCCCAAATGACCAATTCATCATGCAGGACTTTGGACTGATTGTAATAGCTTTCATGCCAACACAAATAACAATCGTCACCGTTTAAGATAAGATCGCCATAAATTAGCGGCGTATTGTTTTTGACTGACCATTTTTCTGCTACCCGCTCCTCTTGATACGGTTCAAACAAAACTTTAGCTTTATTTTTCTGTAAATCATACGCCATCAATACGGCATGATCGTTTTGTTCATTTTCTCTACTGATAAAATAGAGCATATGATCAGCATAATGCAGCCCGCTCAAATCTATTTGTTCCGCAGCACGCCAAATCGTCACCACATTTTGGTTATTCATATGGTAAAGTTTAAGACAATAACGACTATTTTCACCATCGTCAGGCCTTGAAATATAGTAAAAATTAGCGCCGTCAACGGTATAATCAACGATATTTTCATCTTCTGTCAACGGTAAATCCGATAATTCCACAAATTCCGCTTGTAATTTAACTGCTGTCGGCTGCTCGGCTGGTGCACTCAAACAACCACTTAAAAGAAAAACAAGCACAACAGCTGCTACAATAGACCAAAATTTACCATAACGTTTAAACGCCAAAATGTTTTTTACACGACTTTTTACCGGATTTTCGCCAAAGGCGGCAAAACTATTGCGAAATTGTGTACGATTTTGGCTGGCAAATTGATACAAAACTTGTGCATAACTTTTCCGTTCATCTTGTACTAAAACCGACAAAACTTTTTCATCACAAGCCATTTCAATGTCTAAGCACAAATAACGACGGCAAAGCCACAAAAGAGGCTGATACCAATGAAGGCAACAAGCTATCTGCGCTAGAAACCGCTTCAAATTATCTTGTCGTTTCAAATGCGCCAATTCGTGCAATAAAATATAATCAGTTGTTTTATCAAGAGATGACAGCACAATTTGGGGCTTAAAAATGCCATACACAGCCGTATCCAACGAACCATCGCTTTGCTTTAATACTATTTTTCGCTTCAACCCCATCATCTTCTGTAAATCCGCTAAGGGTTCATACAGCAACTCATCCAGCTTTTGCACCTGATTAAGCACCCGAAAATAATCTCCTAAAAAACGGCTTAACGCTACTACTATCCCCAAAAGCCAAATCAGACCTACTATATTATAAAAATCCCACGACCGCTGTACTTTTGCTATCATATCATTGTCTGTAATCTGATGATTTTTAGTTTCAGAAGATAACGAGGTTGACAGGTTGTTCTCTGCTTTGCCGTTTGCTTCTGTATTATGCTCGTCAGTCATCAATAGAAGCGCTTCATACGTCTTTTCTTCCCGAATTTTTGCGTCATTCTTCTCTTCTTGTGCTAAAAACACTTGATACAGCTGATGCGCAGGTCCTTGCCAACTTTCAGTAAAAGATGGTTCCAAACCGATAGGCAAACAGAACCGCAAAATCACCATAAGCCACAATACTACGAATGCTTCTTTTTTGACAGACATTTTTAAAAGCGACGCTAATCGACGTACACCCAGTACCAAAAGCATCATTATGCCGCCACTGAAAGACAATCCCATCATCACGACTAACCACGTTTTCACCCTGCGCCCCCCTTGCCGTCCAACCATTTATTTACTTTGATCTATCATCTGGCGAATTTCTTCCAAATCTTCATCAGAAATCGCTTTATCTTTCATAAAAGCCGAAAATAACGCCGCTGCCGAACCTTTGTAAAAACGTTCCAATACATTACGCGCTTCCATACGACCAACCTGTTCTCTGCCAATTAAAGGTTTGCAAATAAATCCCGGTTCAATACGATCCAAAACACCTTTTTCTTTTAAATTCTTCAGAATCGTGTACGTCGTGTTCTTTTTCCAGCCATAACGTTTGGCTATCTCCTCTGCTGTCGCTTTAGCGCTGAATTCACCATGTTCCCAAAGCACATCCATCACCTTTAACTCTGAATCAGGCAATTTTATTGTTTTTTGCTCACTCATCGTTTCCACCTCGTTTTTCCGAATAGACCGTTCAATGACAATCTTTACCTATAATACTAGGATTATAGAACTTTTTTGTCAAGCATTTTCAGAAACTATCAATATTTTTATTGTAAATTTTCACGAAAAATATCAATCAATTCCTCTGTTTCATCCAACCAATACGCTCTAGCAACATTGCCTTTGTTGTCCCAATCGCAAGAGCTCCACCAAATAGCGACTTTAATTTGTTCATATTGACCGATAGTCTCAAACATTTTTTCCACCCATGCCTCCTTGTCACCACCGTAGCTGCTGCAAGCAAATTCAGTAATCATCAGTGGTTTTTGATAAATTAGCGCGTTTTCATAAAGCGTATCATAAATAGCCGTAAATTCCCGCCATTGCTCACCTTGATAATAATTTCCCGTATTATAGCCCGTCAATCCAATAACGTCCACATAATCATCGCCGGGATAATATCGTTGCGCCTGATTCCAAACAAAATCAGGAAATGATTTTTCATTAGGATTCCACACCCATATGGTATACGCCAAAGCGTCCGCTTCTTCAAATAGACGATAAACATAGTAATACAATTCTTTGAAAACTTCTGGATCTCTCGATGTATGATAGCCGCTATAAGCGCACCAATCACCATTCATCTCATTACAAAAACGCATCAGCACTGTCGTTTGAGCCCGCTTGATTTCAGCAATATAAGTTTGTAAAAACTCATCATATTGACCATTTAAAATATCGTAAACCATGTTCCCGTCATTATCAGTAGTCTGTAATGATAATTCAACGATTTTCCCTTCGTTTCTAGCGCTGAGCAAATCATCACCGATCAAAGCACGCGTTGCATCTTTACTGAAATGACTATACTGCACAATGAAAGGAAATTGATAAGCCACTTTTTCTTCCAATATATGCAGTCCAGTAAAATCATAAGGCGCACTGGGCTCAAAAATCCCCCATGTCAGAGCGCTGTCTTCACCAAAATAATGCTGATAAATATTTTTGGTTTCCTCATTCCAATATGCTTGAGCTATAGTTTTGACATCGTTGTTTTTTAACAGCGGTTCAGCTGACCGCTGCCAAGTACGATTATAAGACGGTTTTAGCACATTAAACGATTTCAACACTGCCAAATAGTCATGTGTTTTATCAAAAGGTACCGTTGATTTAAACAATATAGTGCCTACAACGTTACCACAATCAATATCAGCGCAGACATAATAAGGATAATCTTTTTGTACATATAACAGCGGCGTACGGAACCATTGTAGTAAGTGAATTTCAAATCCATTGATAACTATTGTTTTTTCCTGTTGTTTCTGATGATCAATGGTATTACACAAAAAACCTTTAGAATAGTTGATATACGCTGCTTTACTCAACTCTTTGCCGATAGGCTGACGATAAACTTCTATCCGCCATGTATCATCAATAAAAACCGCCATATTGTCCATTGTTTCAGCGCTCATTTTGAACGTTTCTAGCAGCTTAAATTCAAATCCTAATACTTGAATCAACTGACGACTATCTTTTCCAAGCAATTCCACAGCTGAAATACTTAAAAATAAGATAATTAACCATAAAATAACAAATAATTTTTTCATTAATATTCCTCCATTTCCGACTTCATTTAATCTGTAATCTATTCTAGTTAAATAGAATAACATTATTCTATTTAACTAGAATAGATTTGTCAAGTATCTTGCCGACAAAAATTACCGTTAAATAAAATGACATTTTCAGTCATTTTATTTAGTCATTTATAATATAAGCAGAAGAAAATTTTTAGTAAAATAATGGTTGATTTTGCAAATTTGTAGTAGCTAAATTGATAATTATCGTTTATAATAGAATTGTATCCACAACAAGAATCAATCAAAAACAAGGATACAGAAAAGGGGAATTAGTATGACAAAGAAAAAATGGCAAATGCTAACGGCATTATTGTTGATGACAGTTTTAGTCGTTGGCTGCGGCGGCGGCAAAGATGGCTTGGCGCCGGAAGAAATCGTGAAGGCTTCTTATGACGAGATGGCTAAGATGAACAGTTACAGCTTTGACGCAGACATTCAAATGACAATGGATCTGGGTCAATACGGCAAAATGGATATGACTATGAATTCCAAAGCCGACGCTATCAATGATCCACTGGCTTTAAAAATGGATTCTAAAGTTGCCATCACTGCACAAGGACAAAATCAAACCGTCGATATGCTCCAATACGTATTGGGCACTGATACTGGCATGGTACTTTATCAACAAATAGCTGGTCAATGGTCGCAAATGAAAATCGACGACCCTACTTTGGTAGAATCTATGAAAATGGATCCATCAGAAAACATGAAAGTTTACACTGAAAACATGGAAAAAGTTGAACTACTAGGCGAAGAAAAAATCAATGATCGCGATTGTCACAAAATCAATGTCACTTTATCACAAGAAGCCTTCGACAAAGCATTAGGCAATCTAGGCTCCATGAATTCCAGCGGTGTCGATATGGATGCTATAAAAGATACTCTTGTCAATATGGGCGGCTTAACCATGACTTTATGGATTGACAAAGAAAACAACCAAATGCTTCAGGAATCAATGGATCTCAGTAGCGTCATGAAAGAAGTTATGGCGTCATCGTTAAAAGCGACAGGAGCAAGCGATGATGATATCGCTAATTTGGGCGACTGCACCATGACAATGACTGTCACCTACAGTGGCTATAATAACGTCAATGAAATCACCGTTCCTGACGAAGCCAAAACATCACCAGACATTTCTGGATTGATGTAAGCAAAAAAACAAAGCCGCCGAAATAATTTCGACGGCTTTGCCCAAGCCTATAAAACCTGTAATAAGTGTTTGTTCCTTTGCTAAAAACGGTAACAAATATTACTTAAATAAACCGTTATGATGAATTATCATTGGCATTTTGTTATGATTAAAATAATAAATTACGTTAATAAGCGATTTCACATGAAGTGGAGGAGTTAATAAATGCAAATGCTGTTTATGGTGCTGGGCGGATTGGGATTGTTTCTCTACGGAATCCATCTGATGAGCGACGGTTTACAAACCATTGCCGGCGACCGACTGAGAATTATTCTCGAAAAAGGAACAAAAACACCAATTCGCGGCGTCTTGACAGGCGTTATCGTCACCGCGCTTATTCAAAGCAGCAGCGGAACAACGGTATTAACAATCGGCTTAGTCAATTCTGGGCTTCTGACCTTACGACAAGCTATCGGCGTCATCATGGGCGCTAATATTGGGACAACGATTACCACCTATTTGATCGGTTTTCGTTTGGCTGATTATTCTTTGCCTATTGTGTTCATCGGCGTTTTATTACTATGTTTCAGCAAAAAAGAAAGACTAAGCTATTTAGGACAGGTTTTTCTAGGATTCGGTTTTTTATTCTATGGTATGGATATTTTGGGCAACGGTTTACGTCCGTTAGCTGACACGCCAATATTCAACAGCTTGATGCTTATGGTAGATAACAATGCTTTAGTCGGCGTTTTAATCGGCGGTATTTTAACCGCAGTGGTGCAAAGTTCAGCGGCTACCGTCGGGATTTTGCAGGAACTTGCCAACCAAGGCGTAATTACTTTTGCTCAGGCGGTACCTGTTTTATTCGGTACCAATATCGGCACCACGCTTACTGCTTTAATAGCCGGTATTGGTGCCAGTATAGCGGCTAAACGAGCTTCACTGATTCATTTCATTTTTAACTTTCTTGGTACGGTGATTTTCTTACCATTATTTTTGATTGGTATTTTCCCTATGATCGTTGAAAGCGTTACGGATATACTCTTTTTTGCCGCTGGTGGCTGGGAAGGCATCAATATCAAAATGCAAGTAGCGCAGGTTCATGGCGTCTTTAATATTTTAAATACTTGTGTGCTCTTGCCTTTTGTCGGCGTTTTGGCCGCTTTTGTCACACGCTTAATTCCTGATAAAGGCGCCGAAGATGCCGTTGCTTTAGAAGAACTCACCAAACCAAAGTACTTAGAATCACGATTGCTCAATAATACGCCAGTAGCTTTAGCTAATGCTAGCCGCGAAGTATTACATATGGGCAAATTTGCAGCAGATTCGTTGACTTCTGCCACTAATTACTTCTTCTATCATCATCATGATGACAAAACACAAGCGCTGAATTTGGAAAATGCTATTGACGCCTTAGAACAAGAAGTAACAAACTATGTTATCAAAGCCACTTACAACCGTGACATCAACAAAGGCTTATCCGACCGTAGTTTTATGCTCTTGCAAGTTGTCGGCGATCTGGAACGAATTGGCGATCATGCGGAAAATTTAGTCGAATTAGCCGATTATTGTACAGAAAACCGCATAAATATTTCCAAAGAAGCAATGGACGCTTTAAAAGAAATGGTTGGTCATGTGCAAAAAGCTTATGCCGATAGCTTATCAGCATTAAAAACCAATAATGTTGAATTAGCCCGCGCTGTCTTAGCTCTAGATGATGTGATTGACGATATGGAGCGTGATTTGCGTAAAGGTCATATCACCCGTCTGAACGAAGGCAAATGCAGCGGCAGTGCTGGAGCCGTATACCTTGATGTGCTCAGCAATTTAGAACGTATTGGTGATCACGCCGTTAATATCGCCAAGTATGTCTTAGAAAACTAACCTAAGACACTTTCTTGGTAGCGTGAAACCATACAGACAACATGTTTAAACAGCAGAAAGGGGTGAGAGCATGATAGAAGAACTGATCTTAGACAAAATCAAACTTTACCGTATGCGCAACGGCTATACGCAAACCGATATGGCTGATTTTATGGGCTATAAAAGTAAAAGCGGCTACAACAATATCGAAACTGGTAAAGTCAAAATGTCTCTACAACAGTTGGCGGAAATCATTCGGATTTTAGGCATTCCGATGGCAGAGATCAATGAAGTATTTGCTAAATTGTATAATCAAGAAGGTTATTTTATTGAAGGACGCCCGCAAAGAGGTTTAAGACGATAAAAAAACGCTCGTCAAAACTAAGCTCTCTCAAACAGATAAACAATTCTATTTTGATAACAAATCATAAGGGGCTATAGCAAAATTTTGCCATAGCCCCTCTTATTTATTCTTTATTTCATATTGATGAACATTCTTTTTCTGCTGCTTCTTGCAAATAATGAGTCAATGTCGCTGTGTATTGCTCAATCACTTCAAAATCTACTGCCGGCTGATAATATTGCTCCAATAAATGGTGAGCATTACGTGCATCAAGCAAACTTTGTTGTGCTTTTTGAACAGCATGAGTATAATTATCGCTTAAAGTATCAATTTCTGCTTGATGAATTTGATCCACATCTATATCAATCAACAGTTGATACAGATCCAACACTTTATCGCCGTTAGCAGGTATAATTTCATGAGGAGCTGTTCCATCGACAACAGCTAAAGATAATTCTTCTATTAACACCATATCTACACTCTCGGGATCCAAACTACAATGATAAATCTCGGTATGATAGCCTCTTTGTTGCGCCTCTGCCGCTATCTTTTTCATCAAACTGGACTTGCCACAACCCGGTCGACCGGTCAAAATAATATGCTGCTTTAGCGGTTCAATCAAGTCTGCTAAATAATCGACTCGCCCTTCAGCAGCTAAAACACCAAAAAAGCGATGTTTCACCCGCGCAGCTTTGGTTAGCGTCACACCGTTAAAAATTTCTTCGCTCAACCTTTGGGCTAATTGCTGTGCTTTTTCGCCATTAAGCGCCGATGAATAAAATATTTCCCACTGGTCATGAATCGTTTTTGCCTCTGCTAAACTATCATATGCCTTTTGATAAAACGCTTTTATTTCTTTTTTTAAAGTGATCATTTCATAACGACAGGCTTTCAATTTTTCAGGTTGAATCGCCATACCTAAATTAACATATTCGCCGGTCACGCCAGCTAAAAAAGGCTCCAAAACATGAGGCGCCGTTCCGTCAACAATGGCTGTTTGCAACTCAGGCATAATAACACCGTCCAACGACTGCGGATCGCTGGAACAATGAATATATTCTGTTCGATAACCCCATTTTTGACATAATCGCCCTAATTGACGCATCATAGTTGATTTACCGCATCCAGAAGCACCTTTTAAAACAAAAAGCTGCTGCAAGTGCTCCAGATTACTATCAAAATAATTCACAAAACCACAAGCGGTATTAGCGCAGACAAAGTAATCTTTGCTTCCGATTTTCATGCTGTTCACTCCTCTCAAAATCTAATATATTCGCCAAAACAGCTATTGGTTACAACACTGACAACAAGGAACTTTTTTCTAAATACCGTATAAAAAACCATGGAGCTGCTAAGGCTACCCCGTGGTTTAAATTCACAATTTATTCCGTTGCTTTAATCCGCTCTACAAGAGAATGCTTTTTTAGATAACGACTCGACCAAATAGAAAATATCATTTGTACAATGAACAAAGCGACCACAAACAATAATATTTGCTTAACAGGAAAATGATAAGTAATTTGCCCAAATACCCCTATTTGATCAAAAATACTACAAACCATCCAGCTGCTTATTGTCCCCATCGTTAAAGTGATAATTATCGTTATTCCTATATAAAATAAACATTCAAAAGATAACATATTTGTTAATTGCCGACTACTCATACCAACCGATTGGAAAATACCAAATTCTTGTTGACGCGACAATAAATTGGTAATCAACGTATTAACAAGGTTGATGAGTGAAAAAACAAACATAAAATGCCGTAAAGTCTTGTCATTTCTTGCTGTAAACCAACTGCTAAATCCGCCATTAAATCGTCCAATGTAACGATAGTAATCCTATTATCTGTTACCGCAGCAAATATAGCTTGCCGTAATTGCTCACTATCTTGTTGAACATGAATATTGATATAAAGCGTAAAATTAGTAATTTCAGGGTAAAGTATCCCCAATTCTTCTACCGGCAAAATAAAAAACTGTGATGAAGAACCAATCGTTACATTTTTGACGATGCCTTGAACAGTATAAGTTTTCATCTGTCCATTGTAGCAAACGAAAGTAACCGTATCGCCGACCTCATAATTGGCTTGATAAACCGCTTCCAGCGTATCGCCTGCTGTACAAACCAATACACCATCTTGCTCAAGCAATTGCTGATAGTCTACAAATCCGGATAAAATGTTTTCTTCCGTATACATACCAACCATCTGTTCCTCTGTCAATCCTCTAACATTAAAAGGTTCTTGTTCCCCAATTTCAGGTATCTCAACAGAAGCACCGCAATAAGCAGTAAGATAATCCACTCCAGAGATAGCGGCAAGCTGCTCCAGTAATGCTTCATTTAAAGGATTATTTTGCTGAATATCGATAAAATCCTGCCCAAAATATTCTTCATCGTAACACAACAAATAATGGCTTCGATCACCAAGATGAGCCAATGCCATTTCTTTGACATCAACCGAATTAGCATAAGCTGAAATACAGATCAGCAAAATTCCCGTTAAGCTTAATGAAAGAGCAGTAACTGCTGCTTTCTTGCGACTGCGAGAAAAATTCATCAACGCCAATCGCATAATCGATAAACGGCGATGCAATCGTTTGCTGACGCCAATTCCTTCTTGGCTTGAATAAGCTGTTATCCTTATGGCCTCAATAGTTGATACTTTTCCTACAAGTTCTAACGGTTTTTTCGTCGCCAACAGAATAACCATGTACGTTAAAAAAGCAATCATAACCATATATTTGATATTATTCGACCATGACCAATAATTAGGCGCAACCATTATACTGATAAGAGCAGCAATAAACAGTCCTAAAGGAATAGCAATCATCGTTAAAAAATATCTTTCTCTTTTGACAACAGATTTTAATTGTTTTGGCGTAGCGCCCAATATTTTCAGACGACCGTATTCCCGCATCTTACCCATAACCGAAATATAAAAAATGTTATAAATTACGACAGCACATGCAAGCGCAATTAAAATCGCTAAAATATAAATTTCCAGCCCGTCTCCCAAATAAAGGTTGGCGAAATCAAAATAGTTTGAACTATAAAATGTCTTATCTTCAGGGATACCCATTTCAACAAAAAACTCATCAATATCACGCCGCAGTTGTTCAGTATCACTAATCTGGCTTCCAGCAAAACGAAACCGCAACTCATAAGGAGCTGCATTGCCTTTTGCAAGCACAGCACTTTCAGAAATCCAACAAGTAAATATACGACTATTGTTTTCTTTTTCTAAAATAGCCGTAATTGTATACTCTCTTTCACCATTTCCCAAATCTAAAATAATCGTCTGACCAATATCAGCCGGCTGTTTATCATATTCTAAAAAAGCCCGCTCTACACAAATTTCATTTACTTTCTGTGGATAAACTCCCGTAATTTCACCGTATGCCATTAAGTCAATCATTCCTAAGTCAACAAAACTGACGTTTAAAGTGCTATCGTTATAACGAATAACGTTAGCGTCTATAGCATATCCCCATTTGTCAAATTTTCCAGCCGCTGCAAGCCGTTCGATTGCTTCATAAGTCATTCCACTACAGCCAGCCTGATATTGCCCTTGTATATTTTCTAAAGTCTGCAACTGTTGTGCAGAGTAGACAAAACAAAGGGTTCCCATAAGACAAACAGCAAGCGTAATGGTACTGATAATGAAAAAATTCCGACGTTTATCATGCTCTACACTTCGCTTTGCCAAGCGTTTAATTATCTTTCTTGTATCATTTTCAAACGGCAACATCATCTCTCACCTGCCTTTTTACTCTACAATTTTACCGTCCTCAATACGCACAATACGGTCAGCAAGTTGAGCAATATCGTTATTGTGCGTAATCATCACGATAGTTTGATCAAACTCACTACTTGTACGTTTTAATAGCCCTAACACATCAGCACTCGTTTTAGTATCAAGATTACCAGTCGGTTCGTCTGCTAAAACAATAGCAGGTTTTGTAATAAGCGCACGAGCAATTGCTACCCGTTGCTGTTGACCACCAGAAAGATTATTAGGCATACTTTTTAGTTTGTTTTCCAAATTCAACATCAACACAATTTCGTCCATAAACTTTTGATCTGCTATGCCTCCATCTAATTCCACTGGAAGAACAATATTTTCATAAACATTTAATATAGGAACAAGATTATAATTTTAGAAAATAAAACCGATATTACGGCGACGAAAAATCGTTAATTGTTCATCATTCATTTGCGCCAGTTCTTTATCTGCTATCCGAACAGAACCTGATGTAGGAATATCTAACCCGCCTATCATATGTAGCAGCGTGGATTTTCCACTGCCAGAAGTACCGACTACTGCCACAAATTCTCCTTGTTCCACAGAAAAATTCACGCCGTCAAGAGCGCGAGTAATATTCGGTTCATTACCATAATATTTCTTTAAATTCGTTGTCTGCAAAATGCTCATCAAAAAAATTCTCCCTTTCTTTATGGAATAATTTTATAATAAACGCCAAATGTTGCAGAAATATCCTAAACATTTTAAAAACCTTTCACCAAAGGTTTCAATATTAGGATATTTCATTTTTTGGGGAGAAAAACGGAAAAAACAGAACCTTTTCCAACAGCGGATTGAACTTTGATATATCCCCCCTGTTTAGTCACGATTTCTCGAGTAAGATATAAACCAATACCAATTCCTTCTATATCATGTACCGTTTCTTCTCGGTAAAAGCGCTTAAAAATCTCTGCCTGTTCTTTTTCAGGAATTCCTTTGCCTGTATCAATCACATCAATTTTCAAATACATTTCCCAATCCTGTACTTCTACTTGAATACTCCCGCCAACAGAAGTGTACTTTACGGCATTATCCAAAAGATTATACAGCGCTTCTGCTGTCCAGCGGCTATCATGCAAAAAAGCAATATTTTCTGGACAATCCACCGACCAATCAATCTGCTTTTTTTCCATTGATGCAAGAACACCATTTAAAGCAGTACTCAAAGTATCCGCTAATGAAGCGGATTTTTTTTCAAAAATGAGCATACCTGTTTCAAGACGGGAAGTTTTAATCATTGCCTGAATCAAGAAATCCAATTTATCCAACTGACTTTTTGAAATCTGCAAAAATTCCCGTTGCTTTTCTGCTGATACTTGACGAGTTGATAAAGTTTCATTAACCATTTTAAGATTAGCAATAGGTACTTTAATTTGATGCGAAATATCTGATAACAGCGACTGTAATTCGTTTTTTTCTTTTTCCGCCTTACAACGATTAGTTTGCAAAATATTATACAGCCGTTCTAAACGATGAGAAATGCGCGCCAGAAAAGTTTCTGCTTCCCAATCAATTCTTTCTCTATCACCGCCGTCCATCATAATGTCAAGCGTCTGACATAAACGATTAGTAAATTCAGCGAGCTTTTTTTGAAAAAATGTTAAACAGACCATTCCCCAAATAAAAAAGGTTATTGTTAAAAAAACACCACAAAACACAAAAATATTGTTGCCTCCGGTAAGCCAATAACCAAGTGAAAGCAACAAAACAGCGGTAAACACTGCGCCCGTTGTCGTTATCAACAAAAAGCTCCTTATTGATAAACTATACCACTTTATTTTAACTCACCGCCAATCCATTGGTAACCTATACCATAAACTGTTTTAATATACTTATGGTCATTTAGTTCAATTTTTTTACGAATACGACTGATTATAGTCGTCAGTGTATGTTCATCCACAAAATCTCCGTCAATATTCCATAGTTTTTCCAAAAGCTGTGTTTTTGTTAGAATTAACCTATTATTTTTTACAAATAATAATAAAGTGCGATACTCTTTTGGGGTAAAATTTATAAACTGACCGGCTAAAGTTGCTGTTTGTTCAGAAAAATCAATTCGCAAAAAACCGTCCTCATACAAATCGCGGTGTGGATGATGCTGTTCGATGGTTTCAAATACCGCCGCAATCTTTTTGCAAAGTACCGCTACAGAAAAAGGTTTAGTAAAATAATCAGCACCACCCACCTCATAACCTTTTAACATATCGCTTTCTTTATCTTTTGCCGTCAAAAAAATAATATAGGTTTCAGGATTACGTTTTCTGATCTCAGCGCATAATTCAAAACCATTTCCATCGGGCAAATTAACATCCAAAAGCACTAAATGACAAATATTTTTTAGACAATTTCTTGCCATAAAGCAAGTATAAGCAGAAATAACCTCATAACCTTCTAACAAAAGGTTATACGCCAACGTTTTATTTAAAACAATATTATCTTCAACAATCATGATTTTTTTCATGTACTCACTTCCCCCAAATTTTATATCAATCAATTATTATAAAACACAAATGTTGCAGAAATATCCTAAATTCTCTTAGTTTCTTTTTTATTGATGATCATTTGCAAAAGATAAATTCCGAAACATAAAAAAACTTTTAAAAGAATGAAAAACTATCACATAGAAATGGGTTTTTATTTCCTGTAAATCTACGAGCAACTTATTTTTAGATATTTCAAAAATATAAAGGCAAAATTTAATAGTCATCGTTTTCTAGTTGTTATTAAAATACCACGCCAACAAACAGCTCCCAAAAACTGTAGAACAGATACAGGAAAAATAAATTCGAATATCCCATTATAGAAGTGCTTAAATACGAAAATTTAAAGGAAAACCAAACAGTTAAGTTATTAGACATCTATTGGACTGCGGTCGAGGGGACTTGAACCCAATTAAGCTAAAATCACAAGAATATAGTAAAATAGCGCAAATCCGCTATTATCAAGATTTTACATGCATTTTTAAGTATTAAAAATACAACTTAGAAAGGCTCATTTTTAACCTAAATTGCATATTTTTTAAAAATATGCAACACAAATATTGACGCTTATGATATATTTTTCGAATTAATATTATACAAAATAGCTGACTCGTTTTAATAAGAAATATCGACTTTTCTTTAGTTATCTAATCGCCTTTACTTAAACAAATATTTTTACTTTTTTCAAAAAATTATACATCTTTATCGATGAATATCAAAAATACTGATATATAGCGGTTTATAGGCATTTCACATTTTATCAATGTTTTCTGATACAACACGGATTGGAACTAAAGTAGTACCATCTTCTAGCACTGGCGCAACAGCTGGCTGCACGGTTTGACCATTGATTTGTAATGTAATGTCTTGTGCCAGTGCCGCAAATATTATTAGTGATAACATCAGCAGCAGAAAAATTGATAATTTTTTCTTCATAGGTTAAAACCCCTCTCATTTTTATTTAAGCTAATTATAACATCAAAATGAAGGAACTTGTTTAAAAGCATAAAATAAATATGAAAATCTATATCAATAAATAACAATTTCATCTCTCAATAAGTGCTTGTCTTTAAAAAAAAAATATATTACTATATTATAAATTGAACAACTTTTAAGTAGGTTTTATACACTGCAGCAAATAGGAGATGTTATTAAAATGGAAGTAAACAGAAAAGCTATTATGACTTGTGCTGTGCTCATTTTCTTTATTGTTATTTGCATTATAGTGATATCAGAAACAATTGTAACTAGTGATATTTTATTAGGAATATTTACAGGCTTAACAGTTTCAATAGTTACATCTTTAGTCTATTATTTTCACGAAAAAGCAACCATAATTAATAAGATAAAAGTTCAAATTTTCGATGTATATCTAGATTTATCAGTAATTGAACAGATGACAAAAAGCATACTTTCACAAGTTTACTACACGCCTATGCTTGATACTTTAAATTATCGAATGATAATTTCTATTTCAGATATTACAATTCATGCGATTGATAAAAGTTCCCTAAAATTATATTCACCGTTTTTAAAGTATGGAAAGTGGTATGAACTAGTTAAGAAAACTGATGTATTCGAAGACAAACTATACACTTTAAAAACTTGTCTTAATGATATCCAAAAGAGTGTATTAAATGCTGATTTATTACAATCAGAAAAGTATGCATTTCCATTCGCGTTCACTCAAGAAAAAGAAATACGTCTTTGTGATATTCGAAATACCGTTAATATTCAAACCGCTAAAGTACATGAATACGAAAACTCTTTACTATGTGAATTAGATAATTTAGGAATTGAAATTTATGGAGATAATTGGGAAAAAAAGAAAATCGAATTAACCATTCGAGCAAATAATATTCTCCAAACTAGATAAATATAATTAAAATACTTCACATTCTTAATGGCTGAAATAAAAAACATAGAATAGTCTATTTTTATATCAGCAACTTCTGTATTTTTTTAATGTTTTTGAAGGACCATCAAGATAAACACTTTTGGCTATCTCTTGTAAATCAAAGTCATCATCGGATAAAATGTTATCTAGTGGAATATGTACACTTATCGTTTTTTGCCCTGTATTCAACTTATTAAATTCAGGATTATTTGCAATAAAATAATCCTGAATAGGTAAATAATATACATTTTCATTTTTGACATCAACATAAAAAAGTATAAAAGCAGAATTTGCCGCAAGCGCATAAAGTATAGTTTTAACCTCCATAGAAAATGAAAAACATGATGCTGTTTTCAATGGTTCCGCTGCAATAAATCCTTTGATTTGACCCTCGATTTTATTATTACTGAAGTGATTATCTTCTGATAATTCTATAATGCAATCTCTTCCAACATCATTACCTGTTTTCTCTTGATAAATCCAATGTTCCGAATCTCAGCTTATAATGAACAATCGCCCATGCTTTAGAAGCAATTTTACGCTGCTGAGTATCCATTAGCATATTATCATGTATTTTCTCAGACATTCTCAATATCACTACTCCTTATTATCAACATTTAATATATACTGTATTATCGATTTTTTTCAACTAATTTTTCTAATCAAACAAAAATAACGGCGCAAGGATTCACTATCCTTGCGCCTTCTAATCAGCTCACCGACTGTTTTTCTTCTCCAACCAACAACTCAAATCAAAACTAATATATATAACCTTAGGTATGTTGAATAATATTCATGCAATATTTCTAACCATCACCGTCAACAACTCATTCCGTTATTGTTACTTCGCGTCAAAATATACGATTATTCAACATACTCTAAGTCTATCTTACTTTATAAACTAAAATCAATTTTCACGTCTAGCTAATCCTGCCATATAGGCCAACGCCAATTCTCGGCTTCTTGTATCCAGTGAATTCCAATAAGACAGACACTGCCTCTGGCCCTCCGTTAGTTCAATCTGCTCTCCTACTGCAAAAAACTGCGATATACTAATATCAAATCCTCTACAGATTCTAAACAAAGTAGGAATTGACGGTGCTGCTGTTTTTGATAACATAGTATTGATTGTCGAGTAAGCAATCCCAGATTCTTTTGCTAATTTATAATAGCTCCATTGACGTTCTGCGCAAAGTTCTTTTATATGCTCTATTATATCGTTTTCAGTCATATGAAAGTCCCCTTTCAACAAATATATTTGCTATTGCCAAATTTGTTGCTATTTTAACGCGATATAACGATAAATGGAAAGAT
>CATJSX010000029.1 GCA_949743265.1 uncultured Peptococcaceae bacterium | reverse complement strand
ATAATGAAAATCGATATGAGGGTATGATTTTTTCAGCATATTCATTAAATCGAATAAAATATACTCCAAACAAACGTCAGATGTAATAAAATTAACAATACCATTGATTTGCTGACTATCAACGTTATGCTCAGCTTGCATAGCGGCAATTCTTCCAATAAAGTGTTTGGATAAAGCGACAAGCTCAAGTCCTTCTTTGGTTAAGATGCTTCCTTTGTTGGTGCGCTTTAATAAAGGGAGGTTTAATTCATTTTCCAAAGTTTTTATAGCGTGGCTGAGTGCTTGATAGCTGATATGCAACTTTTTGCTTGCTTCATTGATAGAAGGATTATTGCTGATTTCAATTAAGTATTTCAATTGATCAATATGCATTGTTGAAGCCTCCTGAAGAAAATAAATATGTCGTATAATCGTTTTGAATATATCATACAAACGTGCATTTGTCAAACTTCACTTTTGATGATTCGCTAATAGCAGTATCATGTAGAAAAATTGATTTTTTTAAAGGTTGCTGCAAATAAAACTTCATAACAGAGTCTTTGTTCTTGATGATGTTCTTATGTTCAATAAAGAATAAAAATGTTACGATTATAGCAATGAAGAAATATTTTCAATTTATCAAAATAGGAGGAAATAAAAATGACAATCAGAAATATCGCTTTAACAGAAAAACTATTTGTGTTAGGAATTGATGGTTTGGATCCGCGTTATAGTCGTAAAATGTTGCGGGAAAATAGAATGCCCAATCTGCAAAAGTTTATTGACCGTGGGGCGTGTCGCGAGGATTTAATGCTTTTAGGCGGGCATCCAACGGTAACGCCACCTATGTGGACGACGCTGTCTACCGGCGCTTATGCTAATGTGCATGGCATTACTGGCTATAATCGTCAAGGTAGCGATTTGGATAAAATTGTCGGCAATTTCGATTCACGTAATTGCAAAGCTGAGCCTATTTGGAATATTTTAGCAGAAAATGGGATTAAAACTGCCGTTTTTCACTGGCCCGGCAATTCTTGGCCACCAACTAGTGACAGTGAAAACTTGTATGTTTGCGATGGAACTACACCGGGTGGCTTGGGTATGGGTGCAGCAACGCTTGCCAATGAATTTATTATGGTAGCAGATAGTAAAGCAGAAGATATTACCTTTGCCAAATCTGCAACGGAGGATATGGATAAAGCTTGCATTGTGAAACCAGAAGATGCCAAGGCGATGATAGCTTCAGCTGCAGAAGGTTCAACAGCTGCGGTTAAAAATGTATCGGAAAGAACAAACTTGGTTATAGATTATCACGATGGTGTCAATTCGGTTAATATTCCCGACCAGCTTTCTGCTATTATTTCTCCCATTATCGAGCCTAAAAATTGGACAATTGCCGTTCCAGAAGGTGCAAAAGAATTTATTTTAGTCTTATCAAAAGGTTTACTACGTCGTGCAGGCTTGATTTTGCCGAATGAAGAAGGCGATTATGATAAAGTAGCAATTTATAAAAATAAAAAATCGCTAGAACCGATTGTGATTTTGGAAGAAGGCAAAATTAAATCACAAATCTATGATCAGGCTGTAAGCTTTGATGGGGAAACAAAAGCTAGTAATTACAATATGAAATTATTGAATATTAGTAAAGATGGAACGCATTTAGAAATTTATATTTCCAATGCGATGGATATGCACGCTGATTATATCTTCTCGCCGAAAAGTTTGTTTTATGATATTGCCGATAATGTGGGTTATATTGCGCCT
This sequence comes from uncultured Peptococcaceae bacterium, assembly GCA_949743265.1. Taxonomy (GTDB): domain Bacteria; phylum Bacillota; class Peptococcia; order Peptococcales; family Peptococcaceae; genus CATJSX01. The sequence continues at coordinate 11,485 of CATJSX010000029.1, read as the reverse complement.
AGCTCTTATTGTGGCAATAATGATCCCAAAATGGTTACAGAATGCATGTTAGATAATTGGAATGTAGTCTGCGATTGGCAAAGTGCAGCTATTCACTATTTGATGGAGAAAAAAGGCGTAAAAGCTGTCTTTTCTCATTTGCATAGTATTGATATGCAGGAGCATCGCTTTATCCGCTTTATGAGTGTGGGAGATAAAGAATACCAAAAAGATTATGATGCCAAAGAACCAGAAATGTACCAAAAATTTATGGATGATATTTATGAACAAGCAGATAGATACATTGGAACCTTTTTGCATTTGTTGGATGAAGGATGGACGGTTATTATTACATCAGACCATGCGCAAGTTTGCGCCCATCACAGACCATTGCTGTTATGCGAAACTCGCGGGGTTAATGTTGGCGTGATGCAAGAACTGGGATATACTGCCATTAAAATTGATGAAAATGGCGAATATGCTATTGATTGGGAAAACACTAGAGCAGTTGCTAATCGTGAATGCAATATTTATGTCAATTTGAAGGGGCGGAATCCCCACGGCATTGTTGATCCAGCGGATAAATATGAGCTGGAAGAACAGATTATGACAGACTTGTACAGCTATAAAGATAAGAAAACAGGACATCGTGTCGTGATGCTGGCATTACGCAATAAAGATGCTATTTTACTTGGTTATGGCGGAGCGGAATGTGGAGATATTTGCTATTGGATGGCGGATGATTACAATAGTGATCATTCTATGGGTTTATCCACTTGTGAAGGAGATTGCGAAACCAGTTTATCACCAATTTTTGTTGCTGCTGGTTCTGGCATTAAAAAAGGCTTTAAAACCGAACGAATTATTAGACAAGTTGATATAGCAGCAACTGTTGCAGCGATGATGAATGTTAGAATGCCAGCACAATGCGAAGGTGCGCCAGTCTATCAAATTTTAGATCGGGAATTTTGAGGTAATTTTTGCCCGAAATATTGCTTGATAATATTTCGGGCAAAATAAATAATCAACTTGAATAGGAGGCTTTTGGTATGTCAAAACTCAGCAAAAGTGCGAGATTTTATTTGATTATGGGAATTTCTTTAGTAATCATGATTCTTTTCGGCAAGTTGCCGCCTTTTGGTGATATGACAGTTTATGGAATGCAATTTTTGGGTGTTTTCTTAGGTTGCATTTTTGGCTGGCTTTTAGGCGTTGTGGTGCCAGTATCTTTACTGGGTATTATTATGGCAGGGCTTTTAATCGAAGGTCAAAGTGTTGATGGTATGATGAAAGCGCTTCAAAGTACGCAAATGGTGTTGGTTGTTTTTTGGGCATTCTTTTTTGTTTATGGTTTAGAAAAATGTGGTATTTTGGATTTTTTAGCCGGTAAAATTATGTCTGTCAAATTATGTGCTAAATCACCATGGCATTTAGCTATTGCTTTATGGATATGCACAATGGTTTGCGCAGGTCTATCCACCCAACCGTTTGCTTCTGCATTTTTAATGTTCAATATGTATTACAGCGTTGCTGATAAAGTAGGCGCTCAAAAGGCGAGTAGCTATACCAGCTTTGTATTGGTTATTATGGCAGCAGTGGCTTCTCTTAGTACAGGTATGGTTCCTTATGCTGGAAGTATTTTGATGTCGCTTTCTTTTATGTCTGCTGTTGTCCCAGAAGCTATCTACAATATACCTGCCATCTGCGTGGTGAATTTTTGTGTAACAAGTGTTACTATCATTTTAGCAGCGGTTTTACTCAAGATCTTAATGACTGCTCATATTATTCGTGTAGAATTTGATATAAGTAGTATTCAAGAAAATTTATTTGAAGGTAGAACGGAATTTGATACCAAAGTTAAATGGGGATTTTTCTATATCTTATTTTTAGTCGTTATCATGATGTTGCCGACTTTTTTGTCGCCAGAAAGCACTTTGAATATTTTTCTTGAACGTATTGGTATGCTAGGGATGTTTGTGGTTGTCGTAGCATTGATGAGTTTTACAACGGTTAATGGCGAACCGCTCATGGATTTGGAAACCGCCATCAAAGAAGGCGCTGTAAAATGGCAAGTGTATTTTATGATGGGCGCAGCGCTAGTTATTTCTGGTCAGTTGGTAACTGAGCAGGCAGGATTATCTTCTACTATTCAAAACGCTGTAGGCGGAATTGCCGAAGGAATGAGTCTTTATGTATTATGTTTAGTTTTTCTAACGGGCGGCTTGATTTTGACAAATTGTATTACCAATACGGTGGCCATGCAGCTCGTTATACCAGTTTTGGCAATATTTATGGCTGCTAAAGGCGTAAATCCCGCTGTTATTACTGGTTTATCGGCGATTGTTTTAATTTATGGTCAAATACTACCATCAGGTTCGCCCTTGGGTGCATTCCTGCATGGTAATGTTGAATGGATAGAAGCGAGATTGGGCTATATTTATACTGTTTGTGCAGCCATATGTGTGGTAATTGCTATTGCTGTTATTGGCATTCCGCTAGCGTTATTTTTCTCATAAAAATTGATGTAAAAAGGAACTGCTACAGGAAAAATTCTTGTAGTAATAGTTCCTTTTTTAGTGACTATATGCTATGACATCTTTTCTAATTTCAAGTTAAATAATTATGTTTATAGAATGTTTTTTCTTACATGTGTGTTAAAATAGTAATTCGCTTACCGTCAGCTGTTCTTTTGATTTTGCTAACAGTATCACTAGAATTATTGATGTTTTTATCAACAGACTCAATATGTATAACTTTCGATTTACTAAAGTTTCCCTCTGGAGAAGATGCCCTTCCTATCATTTTATCTGCTTTTTTCTCTCTTCATTTATGAGTATCTCAATACTATCTGTTCTTTTAGAAAATTAGAGAATTCCGTAAATTAAATATAGCAGTCAAGTGACTTATAGCGGTTTAGAATTTGACTTTCACATCATTTTCGATTTTCGAAAGAATAATACTGATAGTCCGAAAGTTTTTCCTGAAGTCAGCTATCATCGTATAAAAAATACTGCTTGGAATCTATTGACTGTTCATTTTTGTGCTTTTTTGATTTGATAAAGCAGATAATCAAGAATGTCAATACATTTTTGATTTTCATGTAGTGAGTTAAGCAAAGTCTTGCGGTGTATTGCCAGTAATTTTAAACTTTTGGCTTTGCTGCCCTTTTGCCAATCGTCGATAAAAAGTTTGATAGTTTCTTCATCGCATCCAGCATCTTTCAAATTTTGTCGGAGCGTTTCGGTAGATTCCATATTCATTATCATTAGCCTCTTTTCTTTACTAATTGAAATATCTTACAGTCGAATGACTGTTGAATGACCTTTTTTGGTGTTTGTATGTTATTTAAAAAAGCAAAAATCGGTTGTTTTCGTCAATCATTATAATTCAAAACAATCAATGAGACCAATACTTATCTTCAATATTGCTTCATACCAATGAAGCATGGTGATTGTGAAACCATCGGATATGATACAAAAATGTCGAAAAAGATAATAGCGATTGATTATGTTTTAAACTTTCTTATGCTTGACAAGCATATAATGATTGCGTTATACTAAAATAATAAAGGAAGTGATCATCATGGAATTTCGTGTATTGCAGTATTTTTTGGCAGTGGCTAGAGAGGAAAGTATTTCTGGCGCTGCTGAGTTTTTGCATCTTTCGCAGCCAACATTGTCACGCCAGCTTAAAGATTTGGAAGATGAGCTGGGTAAACAACTGTTTATCAGGGGTAATCGTAAGATTACGCTGACAGAGGAAGGCATGTTGTTGCGCAAACGAGCAGAGGAAATTGTAGAATTGATGAAAAAGACCGAAGAAGAAATAGCCTTTGCTGATGAAGCTATTGCAGGCAATATATATATTGGTGCTGGTGAAACGGAAGCTGTTCGTTTTTTGGTTAGTGCGCAAAGTGCTTTGCAAAAAGAATATCCACAAGTTTGTTTCCATATTCAAAGCGGTGATAAAATCACAATTCTGGAATGGTTAGATAAAGGCTTAATTGATTTTGGGTTAATAATTGGAAGTGTCAATACAGCTAAATATGATGTGCTGGAAGTACCGTTTAAAGATGTTTACGGCGTGTTAATGCGTCGAGATGCGCCGTTGGCAATGAAAGAATTTATTGAACCAGAGGATTTGTGGGATAAGCCCCTGATTATTTCACGACAGGAATATAAAGAAAATGCATTGAAATCATGGCTGAAACGAGAAAAAGAACAGCTGAATATTGTTGCGACTTATAATTTGCTTTTTAATGGGTCATTGATGGTTAGAGATGGCGTAGGGTATGCGTTGTGTTTAGATAAAATTATCAATGTGTCTGGTGATAGCGATTTATGTTTTCGTCCTTTTTTTCCGCCATATAAGACAGAGATGTATATCATCTGGAAAAAATATCAGGTTCATTCCAAGGCAGTGCAGAAATTTTTGCAGAAATTGCAGGAACAGTCATAAAAGAAAGACATAGAGCGATTTTGCGGCGAAAAAATTTTTCTGCTATAAGCTCCTGTCTGCATATTGTCCAATATATGCATGTGGCAAAGATGTTTTTGTAAAAAATCGGTAATTTATATTGGCGGTCAATAATTGATTAGCAAAAATCAATGGCAGAGGAGGCGCTACAAAAAATGGCGTTAAAATTAACGGTTAGCATGAAAAAATATTTATTGTTATTACTTGTAATGGCAGTCATTGGTTGCGGTGGTTTTGGTGTAGGGATTTTTTGGGGTAATCGTGAAGCGGAAACCAAAATTATCAATGATTTATTGGCGGAACAAGTAAATAGTATTGGTGAATTAGCTAGCATAGAATATCACTATACTAATATGGGCAAATTTGAAAATCAATTGGACTTTTATGGTTGGGCAGTGCCGTTGACGAAAAAAAGTTTTATCATTTCTTATGACGGTCAAATTAAAGCTGGTGTTGATATGACGCAGATGGCGGCAGATATTAAAGACAATAAAATAGTGATGACGTTACCAATGCCTAGGATTTTAAGTCATGAAATTGACATGGAAAGTCTTAAAGTATTTGATGAAAGTCATAATATTTTCAATCCCATTTCAATTACGGATTATCAGCAATTTTCCCTTGATCAACAAGCGGCTGCGGAGCAGAAAGCGATTGACGACGGTTTGTTGGAAGCGGCGAGAGAAAAAACGGAAATAGTTATTCTTCAATTATTAAATTATAATGACGAATATATTCTTACCTTTAATTGGCATTGATAGGAGAAAATAATGTTAAGAGAAATAACGCAACAGAAAGAAGCGTATTTATTTTTGTTGTTATTAGCCGATCCAGAAGAGGAAATGATTGAGCGTTATTTGGATAAGGGACGATTATTTGTACTTGATGCTCAGCAACAGACCATTGCGGTAGCTGTAGTTGTTGATTGTGGTGACGGAGAATGTGAGCTCAAAAATTTAGCAGTTGCTGAAGCGTGGCAAAATCAAGGCATTGGCAGCAAAATGATAGCTGAGTTATGCAAAATTTTTGGCGATTATCAACGTATGTTGGTGGGCACAGCAGATTCCAGTATACAAGCGTTACATTTTTATCAAAAAAATGGTTTTGTTTATCATCATACGGTTGCTAACTTTTTTGTCGATTATTATCAAAGAACAATTTTTGAAAATGGTGTGCCATGCGTTGATATGATTTATTTGGTAAAGGAGCTTGCTCATGATTGATTACGGACAGTTGTCTCACCAATTAGCAATTTATGAGCCAGTAAATTATCAAGAAAAAAATGATCTGACGCAGATTTTACGTTTGATGGCGCAATATGATGATTTGCTGTGGCGAACAAATTCGTTGTTTCATTTCACCACTTCGGGTTTTGTGGTTAACGATGCTCAAACCAAAGTGTTGATGGTGTATCACCATATCTATCAAAGCTGGAGTTGGACAGGCGGTCATGCGGACGGTGCAACAGATCTATTGCTGAAAGCCATTGACGAAACAAAAGAAGAAACCGGCTTAAAAAAAGTTTTGCCGTTAGCTAAACAGCTAGCGGCAGTTGATATTCTGCCGGTACAAGGTCATTGGAAAAATGGACATTATATCAGCGCTCATTTGCATTTGAATTGCGCTTATTTACTTAGGGCTGATGAGCAAAATTTGCTGCATCATTGCCCAGCGGAAAACGGCGCAGCAGCATGGCTGGCTATTGAGCAACTTGAGCAGTTAGTTGGCGAACCCTTTATGCTGCTAGTGTATCGAAAGCTCATTGAACGTTTATCACCGTAATGAATGCAGAGAAAAATTGGTTTCGTTTGTTTGTAAAAAGTTATTCTTCAAGAATATGAGATTCCGCAATAAGTTTTTCAATAGCACGTTTTTCGATTCTGGAAACGTAAGAGCGGGAAATGCCCAAAATTTTACCGATTTCTCGTTGGGTGATAGGAATACCATTTAATAATCCGAACCGCATTTCTAAAACAGTACGTTCCCGTTCAGAAAGACATTGAATTTTTTTCAGTAAAAGTTGATATTCAAAAGAAGTTTCTACAGTATCGGCCACAGTGTCACCGTCAGTGCCTAAAATATCTTGCAGCGTTATTTCATTACCTTCTTTATCAGTGCCAATGGGATCATTGATAGATACTTCACATTTACGTTTTTTTTGTGCGCGTAGATGCATGAGAATTTCATTTTCAACACAGCGAGCAGAATAAGTCGCTAATTTAGCGCCTTTAGTAATGTTGAAAGTATTGATACCTTTGATAAGACCGATAGTGCCAATGGAGATAAGGTCATCAGTATCTTCTGCAACGCTGTCGAATTTTTTAGCGATATGCGCGACTAGTCTTAAATTGTGTTTAATGAGCATATTTTTGGCTTCTTCATCACCTTCTTGCATTTTTTGTAAATAAAATGCTTCTTCCTCTTCTCTCAATGGTTGTGGAAAAGCGTTTTGGGTGATGTATGATGACACAAAGAGCAAAGTTTGCTGCAACAGTTCGATGAACATATCATTTGCCTCCTTTGTATTTTGTTGTCTCTGGTCATTTTATGGATATAATTTGTTTTTTGTGCGTGTCCTGTAAGGATTTTTGTTTGGATTTTTCTCTTTAAGAGAGGATTTTGTTATTTAACAATGAAAAGGGGGAAAGCAGATGATAACGATTAGCTCTGAGGCTATAGAGGAAATCTTTTCTAAAAAAATTATACCAGCTGCGGTTTGTTCAAGTGGGGAAACGGTTATTTTTGAAACAAGGGATTGTTATAACAATGGCGTTGTTGATGAGCGTTTTCCTTTAGGGGATGGAGAGAAAGAGGTGGAAAATCCTATTACTGGTCCTTTATTTATTCAAGATGCTGAAATTGGTGATATTTTGAAAGTTGAAATTCTTGATATTCGTTTGCGATCATGGGGAGTAATGCGATCATCGATTGATTTTGGTTTTTTTGCCGGTAGTTATCAAGAAAAAAAGGCACGAATATTTCAGATTGAACAAGGTAAGATCCATTTTGATGAGCAGGTGATTCTTGAATTGGAACCAATGATTGGTGTTATTGGCACAGCTCCTCAGGAAAAAGAAATTCCCACAACGACACCTGATACTCATGGAGGTAATATGGATTGTCGTAAAATTATCAAAGGCAGTACGTTGTATTTATCAGTTAACGTTACAGGAGCCTTGCTTTCCATTGGAGATTTGCACGGATTGATGGGTGACGGCGAAGTTTTTATTTGTGGTTTGGAAGTTGGCGGAGAAGTGGAGGTTCGCGTAACGGTAGTAAAAGATCAATGGCTGCCAACCCCTTTTTTAAGCACCAAAGGAGAAGTTATGACCATTCAATCGGCGGCAACATTAGAAGAAGCGGGGCGTATGGCGACAAAATTGATGCGGCGATTTTTGCAGCAGGCTGGGGGCTATGATGACTTACAAGCAGGAATGTTGTTATCTTTAGTTGGACAGTTAGCGGTTTGTCAAGTGGTCAATCCTTTGATGACAATGCGTATGGAAATACCAGCAGAAATTTTATATAAGAGAGGTTATCAGCTGCCTTGAGGGCAGCTTTTTTTGATATGCTTAATGAGTATTTTGCTTTATTTACTATAAGTATTTGCCATAAATAAGCGTGCTGATTATAATCATTATAGTAAGAAAACAAAGGAGTTTTTAGAAATGATACTTGATGAACAGGTATGGACGCTTATAGTAGATTCTTTTGGTAAGATTTTACTGCCGGGCTTAACGATGACTATTCCGTTGACAGTCATATCATTTATCCTTGCTTTGCTCATTGCAATTATGGTGGCGTTAGTGCAGTTTGCTCAGGTACGTATTTTAACGCAGTTGGCGAGATTTTATATTTGGATTATTCGCGGGACGCCATTATTAGTACAGATGTATGTGATTTTTTTTGGTTTGCCTAAAATTGGTATTATCATTGAACCTTTCTTAGCGGCAGTAATCGTTTTTTCTGTTAACGAAGGAGCTTATGTTGCCGAAACTATTCGTGCCGCTTTGGAATCTGTACCTAAAGGGCAGATAGAGGCTGGTTACTGTGTGGGAATGTCTTATAGACAAATTATGAAGCGGATTGTTTTACCGCAAGCTTTGCGTACTGCTTTTCCGCCGCTTTCTAATTCAGTTATTGCTTTGATGAAAGATACTTCTTTGGCAGCTAATATTACGGTAACGGAAATGTTTATGGCAACCCAGCGTATTGTCGCAGTAACTTATGAACCGTTAATTTTATATTTAGAAGTAGGGTTTATTTATTTGATGTTTTCTACTGTGTTGACGAAGTTGCAGCGAGTAGGAGAAAAATATTTGAATACTGATGAAATTCGGAGGGAGAAAAGGTGCTTACGCTGGAAAATGTTCGCAAAAAATTTGGAACAATAGAAGTACTTAAGGGAATTACTTTTCATGTCAATCAAGGAGATGTCATTGCAATTTTAGGTCCCAGTGGTTCAGGCAAAACGACTTTGCTTCGCTGTTTGAATTTTTTGGAAAAAGCTGATAGTGGGATGATGATTTTTAATGGTGAAAGATGGGATATGAATCGTATTTCTCGAAAAAACATAGCCTTAATTCGCAAAAAAACAGCCTTTGTTTTTCAAGATTACAATTTGTTTTTCAATAAAACTGCTTTACAAAATGTGACGGAAGGATTGATTATTGCTCGCAAAATACCTAAAAAGCAAGCAATAGCCATAGGGGAAAAAGCGTTGGAAAAAGTGGGTTTAAAAGCATGGGCCAATTATTATCCACGACAACTTTCTGGTGGTCAGCAGCAGAGAGTTGCTATTGCAAGAGCTTTAGTGACAGAGCCGGAAATTATCTTTTTTGATGAACCAACCTCGGCTTTAGACCCTGAATTGACAGAGGAGATAATGGCAATTATGCATCAATTGGCAGAAGAAGGAAGGACTATGCTGATTGTTACTCATGAAATGCAGTTTGCGCAAAATATATCGTCCAAGGTCATTTTTATGGAACAAGGACAATTGATAGAAATGGGAGATGCACAGGAAATTTTTTCTTATCCGCGAGAAGAACGAACAAAAAATTTTTTGTATACAAGCAAAATAATATAATGAATAGTTAAATAGGGGAGAAATTGCAATGAAAAAACAAAAGTATTTGGTATTATTGGCAGCGATAATGGGGTTATTAAGTTTAGTTGGTTGTAGTGCACAAAAGGAATCAAAGGATTTGCTGAGCCAAATACAAGAACGTGGAGAAATTATTGTTGCTATGGAAGGAACTTGGGCACCATGGACTTATCATGATGAAAATGATCAACTGGTAGGCTATGACGTGGAAGTTGCTCAGATGATTGCTGATAAATTAGGCGTTAAGGCAACTTTTGTTGAAGGGGAATGGGAAGGTTTATTAGCGGGGGTTGATGCTGGTCGCTATGATATAATAGTTAACGGCGTGGAAATTACCGCTGAACGGGCAGAAAAATATGATTTCACGGATCCTTATGCTTATATTAGGACAGCAGTCATTGTTAGCAGCGATAATAATACCATTAACTCTTTAGAAGATTTATCAGGAAAACGAACAGCTAATACTATTTCCAGCACTTATGCGGCGCTGGCAGAACAATACGGTGCAACAGTGACTAGCGTTGATGATTTAACCCAAACTTTTGAATTACTCTTGAGTGGACGTATTGATGCAACACTTAATGCGGAAGTAACCTATGACGATTTTATGCGCGCTCGTCCTAATGAAAATTTGAAAATTGCTCTTTTGACGGAAAGTGCTTCTTATGTCGCGATTCCTTTGCCTAAAGGTGAGCAATCAGCTAGTTTGCTTAGCGCTATCAATGAAGCATTAGCTGAAATGGAACAGTCAGGAGAGTTAGCGCGGTTGTCTGAAAAATATTTTGGCAGAGATCTTTCACAAAAACCAGAAAAAAATTAAAGGGAAAATTTTTTTGGCGCACAAAATTTGTGCGCTATTTGCTTATAATAATTTTAAAGCAAATAATCAATGTTATGTAAACTAAAAACATAAACGTTACAAACTACTACTCTCCCAAATACATTTCACTAACAACGCATAAAAAACTGTCATTTCGCAAAAATCAGCATCAATTATTTTCCTAGTTTTATCAGTTGTTATATTTCTTTGATTTTACCATAGACGCAAATTTATCTATTGCATCAAAATGAAGTTTCTCTAGCTTCCTATATACTCATTTCTGCGGTTTTGGCTTCATAAGTTACTCGACAAAATTTAGTCCAACAGGAGGAACACAACAGGTTGCAAGTATTATAACGTCAGCATGGAATAGTCAGATTGATGAAATTGATTTGGCTAATGAAAAAACTGACTTTTCTGCTTATAAGTTTACTCAAGATGAAGTTGCCGTTATTGCCGTTCCTTCTTACGCTGGTCGTGTACCAGCTCCTGCAGCCGAAAGAATTGCAAAAATTAACGGTAATCAAGCTCAGTGTGTAATTGTTTGCGTGTATGGTAATCGCGCATACGAAGATACACTTATTGAATTATATAATATCGCTAAACAAAGTAACTTTAAGGTGATTGCTGCTGTAGCTGCTATTGCAGAACATTCTATCATGCATCAATACGCTACTGGCAGACCAGATCAACAAGATAAAAACGAACTATCTAGCTTTGCAAGAAAAATTTTTGATAAAATTGAAAATGATAAATCTATCCATACATCTATGCTCCACATGCCGGGCAATTACCCTTATAAAAAAATAGGGAAAATAGGTTTAATTCCTAAAGCTGAAAGCAACTGTATTAGCTGCGGGCTTTGTGCTGAGAAATGTCCAACTCAAGCCATCAGTAAGGAAAATCTTAAAATTACGAACAACAAAAAATGTATTTCTTGTATGCGGTGTGTCACACTATGCCCCAAATCAGCGCGTAAAGTCAATGGCGTTATGGTTTCAATTGCAGCATTTACTATCAAAAAAGCTTGTTTAGAAAGAAAAAACAATGAACTTTTCATCTGAACGCGTCATCATTTCATTAACAACAATTTATCCCTATTT
>CATJSX010000028.1 GCA_949743265.1 uncultured Peptococcaceae bacterium | reverse complement strand
TTTGGAACCGATGGTCATAACAACAGATTTATCTGCTTCTGCACCGAAGGTGAAGGTTTCTGTTCCGGTGTAGTAAGTGGTGGATAAACCAGTGTTGTTATCGCCAGCATTGTTTTGATTATTATCAGCATTGGTTTTTTCTTTGGTTACTTTAACGACGATTTGTACAGTAGCAGTTGTTTCTTTGTTACTGGATAGGTTGATGACACCAGTACCATATTTTTTCAAATCGCCTTCTGTACTGCCGCCAACGCTGTAAGATACTTTTGCGTCAGCATCACCGGTATTCACAACGACTGCGCTGACATCAACATCAGCTTCACCGCCTAATGCGACGGGATTGCCATTAGAGTCAATCACTTTAAAACCAATGCGATTGTTGGCATTAACTTGCCCGCGGGTAGTATCCAGCTTAACTTCCTTGGCTTCATCTGCAACGGTAAGATTGGTAGAAGCGATTAAGTTTTCTTTGTCAGAAATTGCAGTAACGGTAATGGTTTGACCAACATATTTTTCGTCATTTTTGATTTTGAGTTGACCAGCATTCGTACCATTAGCGATTACTTCAGCGACAGCGTAACCCTGTGCAGCAACTTCTACGCGGTTATTCGCTTTCTTCATAACGTTGTTAGCGTCTAAGAAATAAATATCTGGCGTTTTAGTCCAGCTGTTTAATTCAACAGATTTGGTCGGATATTCGATATGCAGAGAAACAGCTTTGTCAAATTTCTTTACTGAGAAATTTAAGGTCACTGATTTTCCATTGTCTAAAACAATACGAATTTCATAATCGCCCTCTGCGGTAAAGGCTTTGTTATTTAATACTTCTAAAGTATAATAGTCTTCGTTTCTAACGCGTGATAATTTTAAATCAGCATTTTTAACTTTATTAGCTTCTGGTGCTTTGACAATAGCTGCATATTTGGCTTCTGTGCTGTCAGGAGCCATAGCGGTTGCTTTTTCTGCACCTCTGGTAACGCTGTCAGTAGCAACAATATTATCATTTGCGTCAGTTAATTGGAATCTAAAGATATCTTTGTAATCACTGACTAAAGTGTCAGTAGCAATTGGGTTGGAAGGGAATTTGGTAATTCTGATATCATTGGCGCTGGTTGCTCCGACTTTAACTAAAATGGTAGCTTCATAATCGCCAATTGTAACATAGATTTTGTATTCGCCTTCTCTTAAACCAGCAACATTGAAAGATGCTTCGCCGTTATAGTCAGTTGTTGCAGAAGTAGAATCCAATTCAATATTAGCGCTGTTGGTGCTTAATTTAACAGGGTAAGTAGACATCAATTTGCTGTCGTTGTTTTTAACGGTTAAAGTAACTTTAGTCGTTGCAACGGTATCTGCTAATACAGGAATAGCTTTTTCTGTTGTATAACCATCTTCTAAATTAGTGTGAATAGTGATTTTATTGTTGCTGGGACCATAGGCAACATCTACTTTGAATTCACGCGTTTTTTGAGCACGAGAAGTTACTGCAATGGTATTTTTATTAGCAGCACCTTTAAAAGTAGCAATGCCATCAATGACTAAGTAAGAACCGGCGGTCATATTTCTAGTTGGATCTTCCAAAGCGGCTTTTAAAGTGAATTCTCCGCCACGCTTAAAGGCAGCTTGCAAAACATCAGAGCCAGTGTCAGAGGTGGTTAAAGTGACTTTATAGACATTTTGATTAGCTACAGCAGTATCTTGTGTACCTCTGTTTAAAACTAATGCATCACTAGCCTGTCTATTGCTTCTGCCGCTTTCTTCAGCCCAGATGTAAACGGTGTGAGTACCGCCAACACCAGCATTGTTTGCTTGTCTTAAAACAACGTCAACTTCGGTGTAGCTAGTATCTGGTAATTTTTCTGTTTGGTATGTGCCGTCATTTTGTTTCTGTTGGTAATAGAGGGTATTGTTGTTGGCGCTAACAGTACCTTCTGCTTCGATAGAAAC
>CATJSX010000027.1 GCA_949743265.1 uncultured Peptococcaceae bacterium | reverse complement strand
GTAGGATCGATAAAACAATCCACAGTATCTCCAACAGTATAGCATACAGTCCTTGGAGAGGGACTATAAACACTACTACTTTATAATACGAGGATTGATAAACAAATGGTGAGTAGAATATACGGCAGCTATGACCATGATGAGCTGCTCAAAAGAATTGAGCATTGCGTTTGTCGGCAATGCGGCGGCAAATTAACGACCAGCTTAGTGATCTATGATATTTACGGCGGCGCTGGAGAAGATCTGTATTGTCCTCATTGTCAAAAAACAGAATTCGGCGTGGAAAAGACGGTTTATGAACTAGCAGAATACTTTGTAGAAAACTTTCAATTCAACTATTTTTACGATATGGAAGAGAACAATACCAATTTCCAACTCAATATCGCCAAAGTAGCCGATATGATGAGCTGGTTTTTGAAAAACATTGACCTTTTAGACGAAAATGGATTAAAAAATAATTTACCCGACTATACGTATTATCTACACAAAAGACGTAAAGATTGAGCCGTTATTTTTTGAAAAAGATATTATCTCTAAAAATATCCCTAGCGGCTGACATAGCAACCATTAGGGATATTTTTATCTTTGGTACTCTATTAATTCTTTGTGCATTTGTCGCAGACTATCAACCAATTTTTCTGGCAGAGTTTCATGATAACAAAGCAACAAAGATAATCGGAAATCAGTGCGAATAGGAATAAATTGCAGCATATCGCTAGTATAGCCCAAAGTACTTTTAGTACCCAGTCCAACACCCTTATTGCATTTTATCATACTCACCAGCAACGAAACGTTGGAAACCTCATGAACGATGTTAAGCTGTCCGTGCTTACTAAGCAGATTAAAAATAGGCAACCCCTGATCAATTCCCTCCGTATAACGCAAAAATGGTAGTCTGGCTGCCTCCTTTAGAGAAATTTCTTTAATCTTGGCAGGAACGAGTGTAGAATTAGCAGCGGCAATAATGCAGGGCTTGCTAGAAAAAATCTTAAAAAAACGAATATGAGGATGACCCGTAAAGCTATCTTCCGCCGGTTCAGTAAAGAAATTGCACAAAACGGCATATTTGTCTTTATCAATGATTCGCAGATATTCCTCATTAGTATAAAGCAAATCTGGCAGAATAACGTCAATATTGTTTTCTTGAAAGTAAGTAAATATTTGAGCGGCTGATCCGCGCCACCAACCTCTGGGCAGAAACAGTGTCAATTTTTCAGCTCTTTGCGGCTCAAATATCCCCTGTTCCTTAGCGATTATTTTCTCTAATTTTTCCATTTCCATGAATAATGGTACAGAAGCTTTGGCAATAACTTGAGCAGACTCGGTTAACTCGATGCCGCGATATGTCCGATTCAATAAAGTGATACCCCAATCCTTTTCTAATTTATGCAAAGCGCTGCTAATAGTAGAAGGAGCTACCGGTATGGATTCAGCAGCTAACTGAATGGAGTTAAAGCGATAAACACGATATAAATAATCCAATACTTCGACTTTTAACATGACGCTCATCTCCTAATGATGAATAAAATAGCCGCTCGCTAAAATCCAAAAAATCATAGTTTGTTAGACAGCTAATTTTGAGCCGACAAGCGACGAAGTTTCACCGTTTGTTGGCTCTTTTTATATGTCATTTTACCTATCTAACAAACTTATATAAATCGAACTTCACAAACCATCATATACAACTAATTTTTCTCTGTTTTTATGCTGACAAAAGGCGGCAAAGAAGACACCAAATTTTTCTATTTGGCACGTTCTGACGTTTGTAGAAATAATCGCTACCAGCAATAAAACACCCTCAAAACTCTGCTCGTGTTTTGAAGATTCTCCAATAAATTTACTATATCATTTATACTTTCTTTTGACAAGTTTTTACTATATGATTATCCTATGTTTCCAAGTCACGCTATCGCCTTCCGTTAGCAAATATGGTATACTATTATTTTGCTGACTGAGATATAAACGCAAAATGACACCAATATTTCTGTCACCGACGATATTCGCTATGATTTTCTACGTTTTACTCAACAATAAAAGGAGATGGTTTTCATGACGTTCGAACAATTACGGTATATTATTGAAATTCAACGAGCAGGCACTATTTTAGCGGCAGCCGAAAAACTCAACGTTTCCCCTCCAGCTATCAGCAAAGCAATTTCCAATCTTGAAGACGAACTGCAAATTAACATTTTTATTCGCACCAAAACAGGAAGTTATCCCACTCAAGAAGGAGAACGCATCATCCAGCTAGCGCAGCAAATCTTGAACTGCGCCGAAGAAATGCGGCAAATTCCTTATCAAAGAGAAAAAATCGCTTTAAACATAGGCATTTACCCGCAAGAAATTACTGAATTGATTCCCGCTATCGTTACTTCTCTAACAGAAATTGTTCCGCATGTTGATCTAACCATCAATCAACAAATCGCTATTTCTGATATTATTGTACAGCTAGATGAACAAAAAGCAGACCTTGGTTTATTCTCAACGGCACAATTGCTCTTGCCCTTTTTTAACAAAAACATCGTTGTTCGTTCGCTTATTTCCAGTAGATTTTGTATACTGGTTTCTGCTAAATCGCCTTTGGCCAAAAAATCTTTTGTTTCACCAGCTGATTTGCTTAGTTATCAAATGATCATTCCCACAGATCCAATGATTATTAAATGCTTGCAAGAATTTTTCCGTCCATTTCCACTGCCGAAATGTTTGCTGCGAACAAATGATCAAATGCTCATGAAAAAAATAGTTCTGACTGGAACCGCTATCGGTACTTGTTCAGAACTATTAGGTAGAAAAGACTCCTTAGTACAGCAAAATCAGCTGGTATTGATTCCTTTTAAATATCAAGATGAGTTTCTGCCTATGGACTATTTCTATGCTTATAACAGCAAAAAGCAGCTTAATCAGGCAGAAAAAGAATTTATTCGCATTTTGAAAACTACTTGCAGTTATTAACTATAGCAGTCTGCCCACTTCAGCGCCGTCGCGAACAGCATACAAAGCATCACCGATTCGTTTGCAGTCGCCAATGCTGCAATAAGGTATTTTTAGTTGCTCTACGATTCCTTGTAGAGCAGTTACAGGCTGCGTACCGATAGCCAACACGACGGTATCGGCTGAAAGCATAACGGGAAAATTCAAATGTACAATTTCCACGCCTTGCTCGGTAATTGCCAATACAGGACTGCGAGGAAAAAATGAAACATCATGCTCGACTAACTTTTGATTGTAATAATTGAGCAAACGAGGATTAGCGACACTTCCAATATTTTCCATGTCGACTACTTTGACCCGTTTGCCTTGTTCAGCTAACTTCAACGCAACGCTTAATCCTACGAAACGTCCGCCGATAACGACGATATTTTCTCCCACCGAAACATGCTCCATCAGCACATCATTGCCTTGAACGATTTGTATTTGTTGCAAATCATTTGTTGGTAACGTTTTGGGAACAGCTCCAGTAGCTAAAACAACGATATCTGGCTGAAAATGTTCTATATAATTCTGATCAACAGATGTATTCAAAAGTACTTTTGCTCCAGAATTTTCCAGTATTTTTTGTTTATAGGCGATTAACGTTCGATAAGCCGCTTTTTCTTTTTCTGCTGCGGCTACCAAAAACTGTCCGCCCAACCGATGGCTTTGTTCACATAATGTGACTTGATGATTTCGTCGGGCTAAAGTGGCTGCAGCTTCCATACCAGCTAAACCGCCGCCGACAACTAATATATTTTGGGGATTTGGCGTCGGTTGCAACTGATAATAATCATCTTCCCGCAAATTACAAGGATTAACTGTACAAGCTCGCTGCATAGGATAGATTTCTTCACGAGTCGTTTCTGTATAACAATTCATACAGCCAATACAAGGCAAAATTTGCTCTTTTTCGCCCTTTGCGGCTTTTGTGATCCACTGTGGATCAGCAAATAATGGTCTGCCTAGCAGAACAAAATCTGCTTGCCATTGACTAACAGCCTGATCAGCTAAAATCGGATCGCCTAACTTACAAGCCGCAGCAATATTCATTTGAGGCAAAGATTCTTTTAGAGCTTTGACATAAGGAAGCGTGTACCCTGACTCGACAAAATAAGGAGAATAGCAGCTTTTCAGACTGACTTCGCAGCCAACGCAAGGATTTATCGCTTCGACATAAGGCGCTATTAACTTAGCTAAAGCAAGTCCTTCGTTTAATTGCAGTCCTTTCTCACCAATACATTCATCAATCTTCAAATTGATCATAATAGGATAATCGTCACCAACTAAGCGCCGAATAGCTTGCAACAGTTCAAGCAAAATTCGAGCGCGGTTTTCCAGACTGCCGCCGTATTCATCTGTGCGTTGATTGGTAAAAGGCGAGATAAAATTGCCTAATATTTTTTTAGTAACTTCTGTTTGCAACAACAAAGCGTCAAAACCGGCTTCTCGAACCCGATAAGCCATTTGAGCATTTTTTTGGATAAAATGTTGAATATCTTCTCGGCTCATTTCTTTAAAAGCAACGGGATAACGTCTGTTTGAAGCTCCATAAGCAATTCCATCAGGGCATAATCCTAATGTTCCTATTTCAGCCATGGTTTTTACATCGTACGACTGAAAACGCAGAAGATGATTGCGCAAAGAAAACATCGTATCATCACAAGCAATGTTGATGGCTGTAATTGGCTGATTCAGCATAGAGTCGTTTAATCCCGGAAATACAATCATTGCTGGCGCGTATTCTTGTTTAGCACGATAAAGCATACTGTCTACTTCTGCTTTGGTCAGATGTCCTTTGCGATCGCCTAATTTAAATGTCATCGCTGAATAAATAATTCGATTCTTCAATTGCAACGAGCCCATCTGTACAGGCTGTAATAAATGTTCAATCATGATTACCACCGCTTTCTCATTTTTGTTCTAACAATTTTACGTAATCATCAAACCATGCCAATGAGTTTGAACCAAGGAATCATAAAAATAACGGTACAAACTAATGACCAAAGACCAATCGCCGCAAAATTTTTAATAAAATTCTTAATATCCATCATACCATAGCCAAATAAAACAATACCAGCAGCGATTTCATAAGGCAGAACAATAGCGTTAGTACTAAATAGGAAAATATACGTAATAGCTTCTGGGCTAAAGCCTAAATTTTATGCTAACGTAATCAGCGGAACACCCAAAGAAGCAATTAATGCTAATGGCGTCATCAGTAAATTGCCCAGAACGGATATTACCCAAATAAATATCGCTAACGCGATAAACGAATGTGGCGCATAGGGCATAATTCCTGTAATGATCAGCATTCCCGCTCCTAAATCAGCGGCAACATCACCGATTGCCAAACAAGCTGTTACCAAAAATACCATGGAAAAATTAACTTTTTGCAAATCACTCTCTTGCAGTAAATTGACGCCGGGCAGAAAACCAACCACCACCGCTAAACAAAAAATCATACCGGCGTTGAGCGGATGATATTTTGTCGTTAATAATAAGACCATAACAACCGCCATAATGACGAGCATTTTAATTTCTGCCTCTGTCATTTTACCTAACACTTTATATTGCGCTTGAATATGTTCTTGAATAGCCGTTTTGTCTTCTTTCTCTTGATTACGATTCAACCAGATGACGATGATAATAGAAGTAATTAGCCACAAAAAGACCGGAATAAAATTACAGATTAAATAACGAACAAAAGTTGTTGGAAAACCGGCTGTTTCTAAAATACCAACAGCAATAATATTGGCGTTACTACCAGTATAAAATAACCAACCTGTATTGCTTGAGACAATATACCCGACAACAAAAGCAATAACTGCTTTAGGACTATTAGGTTGATAACCCATCGCTTGACACAAACTGATCAAAATTGCACCAAAAATAGCGCATCTGGCAACGGCTGCTGGTACGAACGGCGCAATGATAATACCGGGAATCAGTAAAATAAACATCAAAACGGTGAAATTTCCTTTGGCTAAAGTCATGCATTTATACGCCAGCCGTTTACTCAATCCTGAATTGCCCATCATATGCGCAAAAACCAAACCACCTAAGACTACCCAAGCAATTTGATTGCCCCATGCGCCATAAATGACCGACGGCGCTGAAACTTTAAAAATCCAATACCCTAACGGCAATAAAATCGCTGGCACAATAGTTGGCAATAAGCTAAACGCCAACAGCAAAATATTAAATACCGTTACAACAAAAAACATCTTTAACTCTCTGCTTAGCACTTCATTGACAGGAATACACCACATCATTCCCGTAATAAGCAGCGTTGTCAGCCATTGTATTTTATTCGCAGCAGATAAATTTTTGATCATTGTCTATCCCTTCCTTCTTTAAATTTGTAACAGAACGGCTCGAAAATTTTTCGCGTACTGCTAATTAGTGAGCAGTTCTTATCAGTTCATGATATCTTTTTACAACAATCTGCCAATTTCCGCACCGTCACGAATAGCATACAGTGCGTCACCAATTCGTTTGCAATCGCCAATTTTATAATAAGGAATGTGCAGTGCTTCCAAATCTTCTTGTAAATGGTCTAAAGGCGTGGTACCCATAGTCAGCACAACAGTATCTGCTGGTAAAGTTAATAAGCTGTTCATCTGTACAATATTTACGCCTTGATCTGTTATGCCCAGTACTGGAGCATTGGGATACATGCGCACGCCATTGGCAACCATTTGATCGCGGTATATGCCAATCAAGCGTGGATTAGCTCCTTTACCAAGTTCTGTCATATCAACAACAGAGACGTCTTTTCCTTGTGCGCTTAACATTGCCGCTACTTCTAAACCAATATAACGTCCGCCAATAATTACTACGCGCTCTCCAATAGTAACTTTTTGCATAATAACGTCGTTGCCATAAACGACAGGAACGCTATCATCACTAAGAGCGAATGGTAATGATTTTGGCAAAGCGCCAGTAGCCAATACCACTTCATCGGGACAAAAATCTGATAAAAAGGCGTTGTCCACTAAACAGTCTAAACGGACCTCTACAGTGCTGTTAGCCAACTCGTTTTCTTTATACGGCAATAACGTTTTATAATCTTTTTTGTGATCAGCATAAGAAGCTACCAGCCATTGTCCGCCCAGAGTTGAATTTTTTTCTGCAAGTGTTACGTGATGTCCTCTCCGCGCCAAAGTTATAGCGGCTTCTATACCAGCTAAACCACCGCCGACAACCAAAATTTTTTTCGATTTTTCGGCTAAAGGATACTCGTCATAACTATCCTCACGAAGCAAGCCGGGATTCATAGTGCAGCTCACTCTTGTTGGCACGATTTCTTTTCTGTCATTAAAAGAGAAACAATTCAAACAACCGATACAAGAGCGAATTTGACCTTTTCCTGTAGCAGCTTTGGTAATCCATTGGGGATCTACTAATAACGATCTCCCCAAAGCGACAAAATCTGCTTTATTTTCTTTGACAACATTTTCCGCCAAAGCAGGATTGCCCAATTTTCCCATAGCAATAACTGGTTTTGATACAATTTGTTTAATAGCTTCTGTTTTATCCAACATATATCCCTGCGGATAGGCATAGCCGACCGAAATATTCCATATTTTTTCCTGCGTCCCGCATGAGGGTTTAATGGCATCTATATAAGGTTCTATTAACTGGGCTATTTGCTTGCCTTGCTCCAAAGTCAGCCCATATTTCCCTAATAAATCGTCAACGCCAAGCATTACCACTAACGGATAATCATTGCCTATTTTTTGGCGCATGAATTTTAGGATTTCTACCAAAAATTGCGCTCGCCCTTCTACGCTTCCACCGTATTCATCAGTACGATGGTTGCTGTACGGTGAAAGGAATAAACTGATAAGTTTGCCTGTGCAAGCATGAAGCTCTATAGCGTCAAATCCAGCTTCTCTGGCGCGAACAGTAGCATCAACAAAATCTTGAATTCGTTCTTTGATTTCTGGTACAGTCAATGCTCGCGCCGGATATTCTTCATAGCCAAAACGCATATCAGAAGGACCAACATTATCATGCGTACCATTTTGCAGACGAGTTCCTCGACCATAAATATTAGCCATTACTTTAACATCGTTAATTTTGACCCGTTTAACAGCTTTAGCAAGATGGCGCATCGCCTCTCTGTCACTGAGGTGAATATCCAAGCCGCAAGAAGTTCCTGAAATATGATAAGCGCTACAGCTGGGAAAAGTAATCATTGCCGGACTATAAGACTGTTTGGCGCGAAAAACCATACTTTCGATGGCAGCCTCAGTTAGATGTCCCATGCCGTCAGTAGAACGCAAACCCATGGAAGAGTAAATAAGTCTGTTTTTTAATTTTAAAGAACCGATTTCTCCTGGTTGTAATAATGTTTTGATTGTATTCATCTTTTCAACTCCGTTTCAAACATTTTAAGCGTTTTTTTGCATCAATAAAAATGATTAACTCTATAGAGAATCCATAAATAAAATGTATTTGCGATGGTATTATTATAATTGTTCAGCATAATACGAGTAAAGAACCGTTTGGTTAAGATATTTTAACCAAAAGTTAAAATATCTTAACCAATACAAACAAAAAACTGCCGCAAAAATAAATCTTGCCGTCAGCGGAAAATTTTTCCCTGATATTTCGACGGGCAGTTTTTATTTTGCAGCAGTTTTCTTATTTTTTCTGTATACTATTGAAACGGCTATTGGTCGTCCATTGATTCGTCTTTCCAACTTTTTGGCGGGAAATGGTCTTTGCTTTTGGCTGCAAAGATAATAAAAAATATCAAAAAACAAACCATCAATAAACTAATCCACATAAAATCGCCTTCCTCGCTGTATGCTGCTAATCGTTTAAAACCATCATCACACTAAAAATCTTTCGCCATGAAACTGTAAAACGCTACTACTCTTTTATTTGCGCCGCTTTAATTTGTGCCAAAAGCGAGCTAGCCCCTAATCTATCAGCGCCGGCAGACAAAAGGGCTTGAGCTGTTTCGATGGTTCTGATACCGCCAGCGGCTTTAATTTTAACTTGCGCACCAATGTGCTCTTTAAACAACAAAATATCAGCGATAGTTGCACCACCTGAAGCAAAGCCAGTACTAGTCTTGATATAATCTGCTTTCGTTTCAGTAATAATCTCGCACAATTTGATTTTTTCCGCTTCTTCAATCAGGGCGGTTTCGATAATTACTTTAAGAATTTTACCCTCACATTGTTCACGAACAGCAGCAATATCGGCACGAACCGTCGCCCAATCGCCAGATTTTACACGAGCAAGATTGATCACCATATCCAATTCATCAGCGCCTGCCGTAAGTAATTCTCTAGCTTCAGCAACTTTAGTAGCGGTTGTTTGATAACCGTTAGGAAATCCAACGACAGTAGTAATCGTTATATCGCTGTATTGTCGCGCCTTTTGTACATAATCAGGCGGTATGCAAACAGAAGCGCAGCCAAAAGCAGCGGCTTCATCACAAAGTTGTTGAATGTCCTGCCAAGTAGCCGTTTGCTTTAACTGGGTGTGGTCTATCGTACGCAAAATTTCTTCATACATTTTCTTCACTCCTTGTATAAGTTGCTTTTGGTTAATAAATCAAATAGTCATCGTCAATGGTCAAAATCAGCGGCGCTAGACACAAGGCTTCTTCGGAAATGTGTTGATTTAAAGACTGTACCATTTGTTGAAAACGATTACTTTTGGCAGCGGCTTTTTTCAACGTTTTTTCGGAAAGCGTTAATGCTTTTATCGCTGTCTGTACCTCTTGACAAAGCCGCAGCTGCTCTTGATGCAAACGATATTTTTTATGTCTGTTCACTAAAACAATTTCATCACTGCAAGGAATTTCGCTAAAAAGTTCAGCGCAGCAAATTTCTATCAAAAAATGATAAACTTCGCCAACTGGCGCTTTCGACTTAACAGACAGCAAAGCCTCGTCATACACATCATCATGAGCATTTCCCAATAAAGAAACGATTTCCGTTATAGTCTGAATAACGTCTGTTTCAGTATAAGGACGCTCTAAATAAGTCGCATCACTTTGCCGCAAAAATATCTGTTGTTTCTCTGTGTAAAAAGAACTTTGATTTTGCCAGCTTTGAGCGTAAACGGCAATAATGTCACTCAATTTCGTGTTGATTCTACCGTTAATGCTTACTTCACAACGATATTCTTCCACGCTGAAAACACTATAAATTTTAATGATATAAAAGCGTTCAGCGCCAAGAAAATTGACCAGCTCATCTTTGATTAAATCAAACAGATCAACCGTCGTCAACCGTTCGGGCAATAAACCTGTATAAAGCACTTCGCTTTTATAAATGTTAAATGTTAGCGATTGATTAACCAAATGAAAAGCAAGTATTTCTGTTTCTTGTTGTTCAACTGCTTGAATAAGCGGCAGCAGAACTGTAACGCTATAATTTTCTGCCGCTCTTTTGAACATTTGTTTCTCGTCAGCACCGCCGGCGAGAAAATTTTCTATCAACGGCTTTTGGAATAAAGGACTTTCTGCCGTAAAAATGACTTGTATCATTTGCTGATCGCTTTCGGTATATTCAGCAGTGATTATGAGCAACTCTTCGGCAAAATAGGCGCCATCATTTTTTAATTCGCCTTGTCCAACGATGCGAATCAGTTGCTCCAAAAGATAAATTGTTGCTTTATTCATAGACTTTTGCCAAGGAAACATTGCAGGATTCTTCCTCTCTTGCAGAAATTTTTTGATATTTTTTAGTGTACACTATTATTAAGCGCTTGAATAGATGACGGTGTAAATTTTTCCAAATTCCTTTTATCTCAGTAATTCCTATCAATCTTATTTGAAAGTTACCGACGAATATGATAAAATGACAATAGTTAACCATTTTTTTAATTTAGAAAGGAACGAATCATTATGGATTCTAGAATTATTACGCTAGCCGATAACTTGGTCAATTATTCTTGCCAAGTGCAGCCAAACGAAAAAGTTTTAATTCATATTACAGGACAAAGCGCTTATCCGCTGGCTAAAGCGCTGGTTAAAGCCGTTTATCAAGCAGGCGGTCTGCCTTATGTTCAGTTAGAAGATACTGCCATCAATCGTGAATTGATGATGCACTGCACCAAAGAACAGCTTGATTATATGAACGCTATTGAATTAGAAAAAATGAAGGGAATGGACGCGTATATTGCCGTGCGAGCAGCTGATAACATCAGCGAACTTTCCGATGTCCCACAAGAAAAAACAGCTATTTATACTGCCAGCAATCGCTGTGTTACTAATGAGCGAGTCAACCATACTAAATGGGTAGTATTGCGCTATCCTAACAGCGCTATGGCGCAGTTAGCCAATACCAGCTTAGAAAATTTTGAGGATTTTTATTACAATGTCTGCAATCTGGATTACCATAAAATGAGCCAAGCAATGGACAATTTGGTAACTTTGATGGATAAAACCGATCAAGTCCATCTCGTTGGTCAAGGCACCGACTTACGCTTTTCTATCAAAGGAATTCCCACCATTAAATGCGACGGCAAAATGAATATTCCAGATGGTGAGATTTATACAGCGCCCGTCAGAAATTCTGCCAATGGCATCATTACGTACAATACGCCTTCCGTATTTCAGGGATTTACTTATGATAACATCTGCTTTGAATTCAAAGACGGTAAAATCATTAAAGCAACAGCTAATAATACAGAAAAGCTCAACGTCGTACTGGATATGGACGAAGGTGCGCGTTATCTGGGCGAATTTGCCATAGGTGTCAATCCTTATATCACAACGCCTATGAAAGATACTTTATTCGACGAAAAAATCAACGGCAGTATTCATTTAACGCCGGGACGTTGCTATGAAGATGCCGCTAATGGCAACGATTCAGCTATTCATTGGGATTTGGTCTACATTCAAACACCAGAATACGGCGGCGGTGAAATTTATTTTGATGATGTTTTGATTCGCAAAGACGGGGTCTTTGTGCTTGAGGAATTAAAAGATCTGAACAGCGAAAATCTCAAATAAGCGAGGCGCCTATGAAAAAGTTGGTTATGATTTTCTCGCTGTTGTTATTTTTGACTGGTTGTGGTCAAGAAGGACAATCTGCAAGCGAAATTTCAGTCGTCAATGAGCAAGCCAACTATACTCAGTTGGCTATCTCAGCAGCAACGAAAATTAGTGAGAACGCTTTCGATGAGCTTTATCAAATGCTAGACGAGCAAATGCAGTCGCAGTTGAGCCGCCAAGAACTAGAAAGCGCTTGGCGCAAATTACTACTGCAAATGGGAGAACTGCAATACTACTCTTCCAATTTTTCGTTATCTGAAATTAACGGCATCATGGTTGCTGATATTCCATTTATTTTTGCTCATGACCAACTGATGATTGAACTTTCTTTTAACAATAGAGGAGAAATTAGCGCCATTTATTTTCTGGATTATGCGGCCGCCAATAGCGCTATCAGTCTACGTTTGCCCAACGATCAGGAGATCACTTTCGGTGAAGAGCCTTACCTAATACAAGGCAGTTTGACTTTGCCAGAAGGCGATGGTCCTTTTGCGGCAGTTATTTTGCTGCATGATTATGGACCGGTCGATCGCAATGCGCAAATCGGCCCTAATCGCCCCTTCTTTGATTTGGCGCAACAATTATCAGCTCAGCAAATTGAGGTTTTGCGTTTTGACAAACGCAGCTATCTTTACGCTGAAGAACTGGCGGAGCAGAAAGATTTTACCATTTATGACGATATTATTGACGATGCGGTTGCTGCTTTCTATTACTTAGCCGGCCGTTCGGAAGTTGACCCACAACAAATTTATTTCGCTGCCTTTGGTGTCAGCGGTCAGCTGATTCCTCGTCTTGAAGAACGTTTGCCGCAAGCGAGCGGTTATTTCATGCTCAATACTACTGCACGTACTATTGAAGATACCATGCTGAGCAAATATTTGTATACGGTTTCTTTAGAGAATGAATTGACAGCTGAAAATGAAGCCTTATTGGTTAGTCATTTAGAAAAAACGGCTGAAAATATCAGAACATTAACAGCTGATTCTTCATTAACCGCAGATGAACTATTGGGCGCACCAGCAAGTTATTGGTTGGACTTGCAACATTATGAACCGCTTAACGCTATTAAATCTGTTCAAAAGCCGCTTTTGGTCATACAAGGCGGCAGAGATTTCGAAATTGGTCAAGATGATTTTGAAGCTTGGCAGGCGGCTCTAAGCGCTAATCCGCTGGCTCAATATCAATATTTTGGCAATCTCAATCATCTTTTGATGGAAGGCGTTGGCAAAAGCAATCCGCAGGAATATCAGGTGCAAAGCAGCGTCAGTTCAAAAGTAATTGAAGCCATGGTCACTTTTATAGAAGATAATAGCCGCTAATCACCGAATACATTGGGCAGAGTTTCTTTAAAAAATAAAAATGGCATTGCTAAACCAATGCCATAGAGTCAAAATGCTTAATATTTGATTGAAAGAAATTTACCGTAATTGAGGTAAAAATTTTGCGCATATGCTATAAATTCCCGCATAGCAGGCGATAGAACAGCGTTTTTCTTATAAACAAAGTTGACATCGAAATGTATTTTTTCTTTAAACGGAATAACTTTATAAGGCGTTTCAGATACAAAAGAATTATGATCCAAAACGGAGATAAAGCTGGCGCCTGCTCCCTGACGAATCATCTGTGAAAAAACGGAAAAGTCATCTATATAGATGGCTTTTTTTGTGTCTCCAGAAAAATTAAGCAACGCATCCAAAACATTGCGAGAAGGCGAATAAATCAGACACGGATATTTAGACATAGTTTTAAGCGAAATGACACCATAACAAGCAATAGGCAGCTTATCGTGAGCTAAACAAAAATACTTGCCCGTAAGCACAGTTTGCTTTTCAAAAGCTTTCATATTAAATAATTTCAGCTGTTCTTGATTGATATAAAGACACGAAATAAAAGCAACTTGCTGCTGAGAAGATAACTGTTCCAAAATAGTATCCGAAGGCAGCTTTTGCGTTTTAATTTTACTAGTAGGAAAATCTTCGTAAAATTTAGCGGCTAAACTAGGAAAATAAGTTTCCATCATTCCATCAGCTACTAATAATTCGATATCAGCATGATGAAGATGAGGATATTGTTCCATTTGATGCCCTTTAATTTCTGCAATCGTTTCTAAAAAAATTATGCCCGCGTCAAGCAACTTAAGTCCCTCTGAAGTCAAAACCGAACCATGACGTGAGCGATTAACCAACATGAGACCAAATTCTTTTTCTAAAGTATTGATGGACAAACTCAATGATTGAACAGAAATATGCAAGTTTTCACTGGCCCGATGCAAAGATGATGTCCGATGAATTTCCGATAAATAAAGAATTTGCTCGGTACGCATAAAACAGCAGCCTCCTTAGAACAATTTTCAGTCTTATTATAGACGAGTAACCGAATAGTGTCAAGTTTTGCCTGACAAAAGAAAACTTTGTGCATACAAAAAATTATATTCATCAATATTTTTTAGTGTTAATATTAGTTTGTAAAAGATAGTTAAAAAACATGTAGCTGCATGAATTGTATTTAACAATACTATTTTTGAAAGAGGGATCATATGAACAAACAGTCATTAAGTGAAAAAGTATTTTTCTTAGGAATTGATGGTATGGATCCTGATTTGACCAGAAAATTGGTCGATGAAGGCAAAATGCCCAATGTTAAAAAGTTGATTGAAAGAGGAGCCTGCCGAAAAAATTTGCATATGTTAGGCTCCGTACCTAATATTACGCCGCCTATGTGGACGACCATTGCCACCGGTTGCAATCCCAATGTTCACGGCATCACTTGTTTTTGGAATCAAAATCCCCAAAAACCGGATGAATTGGTCTACGCTTTTAATTCCGAGCTATGTCGAGCTGAAGCGTTATGGGAAACTGCTGCTAAATCTCAAGTAAAAACGCTGGTTTTCGCTTGGCCCGGCTCCAGCTGGCCACCTAAAGTGCACAATGATTATTTACACGTCGTTGACGGTACAACGCCAAGTACCGTTTCCATGACGACTAACAGTATTGATTCCGAAAAAATGTATATCGCTTCTGTTGATTTCAGCGAAAATAAATATCAAAGCGCTATCAAAGTCGAAAACGGCGCGGGCTGTGTTTTAAGCGATGTCGATGTCAGCGATAATACGGGCATGACCTTAGCTGAAAAATCGACTAACGGTAATAATCTCATCAATTATGAAATGACTTTTGACGATGGTGAGGGAGCTTTTGAACAGATGCAGATTGATATGTATCAAGGACCTATCATTGATGCCCATAGCTGGCCATTTGAAGTACCCACCGACGCCAAAGAATTTCTCTGCGGTGCAAATAAAGGATTAGAACGACGTTACGCTTTGATTTTAAAAAATGCCGCTGGAATTTATGATACCGTCAAGTGGTACAAAAATAAAAAATCTGACACGCCTTTAGCTGTTTTGACTTTGGAGCAGCCCATCAAATTTGGTTATATAGATACTTTTGCAACGAATAAAGGGCTTCAAGAAGGCGCTGGCTTTGTCGCTCTTTTAGATTTAGCGGAAGATGCTTCTTATGTGCGTATGTATTGCGGCCCCGTCATCGATACCCAAATCAATGAGCTTTACGTGCCCAAAAGTTTACATGACGATATTATCCAAAATTGCGGACATATCGTTTCGCCAACTTTTACTGGTGGAGAGTATCCCGACATTGTGCGCAAAGTGGTTATTCCTTCTTGGAAAAATTATATGGACTGGGAAGCCGACGTTTTAAATTATTTGATTAAAAACGGCGATTATCGTTTGGTATTTTCTCATTTGCATAACTGCGATGCTATGGGGCATCAATTTTGGCATTGGAGCAAACAAGCGAAACGAAATGCTGATTATATTGATCCAGAAGAATACGTTTCGTTTATGGAAAAAGTTTATGAAGATACCGATGAGTATGTCGGCAAATTTCTTCATCTGCTTGATAACGATTGGACCATCATTTTGTTTTCTGATCATGGTTTTATGGCTAATAAAGAAGAAGAACCGCCTGTTTTAGGCGATCCTTTTGGTATCAACATTCCAATTTTGGAAGAATTGGGCTACACGGTGCTAAAAGATCCCACCAAAAGAAAATCCAGCGAAGTGGAAATTGATTGGAGCAAAACGTTGGCCGTAGCTTCGCGGGGAAATAATATTTATATCAACTTAAAAGGACGCTATCCTATGGGAATTGTTGATGCCGCTGATCAATATGCGTTAGAAGAAAAAATCATCGATGATCTATATCGCTATCGCTATCGCGATCCTGAAACAGGCAGACGTATTATTTATTTGTGTATGCGCAATAAAGAAGCTGAACTGATCGGTATGAATGGCAGTGATTATGGTGATATTGTTTATTGGCTCAACGAAGGATTTAATCGTGGACATGGTGATTCACTGCCGACATTTAACGGCGTGAATCACACCAGCGTTTCGCCCATTGTGATTTTTGCCGGCAAAGGAATCAAAGCTGGTATTTATACTGAGCGTGCAATCAGAGAAGTTGATTTAGCGCCAACAGCGGCTTATTTGTTAGGCTTACGCATGCCCGCCCAGTGCGAAGGCGCTGTAGTCTATCAAATCATTGACGAAGCAGGAATTTGTTAAATAAAGGGCGTATTCTTAATTGATTAAGAAATATTAACGGGAGGAAAAATTATTATGAATTTTAAAGGCGAACAGCAACTAAGAGAACAAATGGGAACACCCCGCGAGAGTTGTGTGCATAAAATAAACGATCATGTTTATTTTTTCAATTATTTCGGCACCAGCAACGCTACTCTTATCGTCGGCGAAACCAGTTGTATTTTAATCGATGCGTTTGAAACCGATTATTATGCAGCAGAAGCCGCAAAAAAAATTAAAGAAATTACACCTAAACCGGTAAAAACGATTATTTTCACTCATCAGCATGCGGATCACATCGGTGGTTCAGGTGTTTATCGCGATACAGTAGAGCGGATTATTGCCCATACTTCCGCCAGTATTGTTTATGGCAAAACCCATCTGCTTGGCAATATTCTCAAAAAAAGAATGATTCATCAACTCGGTTACCAATTAACTTTAGAAGAATCTTTATCTACTGGGTTAAACCCCGCCATGGAAGTGAAAGGAAAGAGTGATCCACTGGCAGTCACCGAATGGATTTCTGAGAGAAAAAAAGAATTAACTATTGATGGAATTTCCATCGTTCTTATTGCTGCCGAAGGTGAAGCCGACGATCAACAATACGTTTGGCTGCCAAAAGACCAAATTGTTTGTAGTGGTGATAATTATTACGCTTCTTGGCCTAATCTCTACGCTATTAGAGGCACTCAATACCGTGATGTTAGTACTTGGATCAATTCGCTGGATACCTTATTGTCTTTAAACAGCACGGTTTTATTGCCGGGGCATGGTCAATTTCTAAATGGTGCTGATGAAGTTACAGCGACTATTAAACCTTATCGTGAAGCTATTAATTATGTTTTAGAAGAAACGCTAAACGGCATGAATAAAGGTTTGACGCCCGATGAATTGGTCGCTGCTATTAAATTACCAAAAGAATTGGCACAACTGCCTCAACTACAAGAATATTATGGTACCATTGAATGGAGTATTCGCGGTATTTACAGCGGTTATGTTGGTTGGTTTGACGGAAATCCAACGCATTTGGGC
>CATJSX010000026.1 GCA_949743265.1 uncultured Peptococcaceae bacterium | reverse complement strand
GCATTTGCTTTTGTCCAATTTTTAGTAATTAAGCTGTGTCTCCATTAAATCCCCCTTTAAACCGCTTTGAAACTAAGATTGATGCAAGTTCTAGTCATTACTTCCCTTTTCAATTTGTCCGCATTTGCAAACGCGGTCCGAAAGCATTGGGGAATTGAAAACTCCCTTTACTGGTGTTTGGATATAACCTCCACAAGGACTATAGCCGCATTCGGAAAGGTCATTCCGTAGAAAACAGGGCAGTTGTCTGCCATATTGCCTTGAATATTCTCAAAATCTACCCTGTTAACATTTCCCTTGCCGGAAAACGCCGTCGTTGTTCTTACGATGATGCTTTTTTCGCTGATGTCATGTGTAAACCGCGACCCAGCCCTTTAAATCAGTTGCATTAAAAAAAGATAAATCTCGTTAAAATTATTTCTATAAATATCGAAAAATTTACCACCGTTTTTTAACAACAGAAATTTTCCTATTAGCCATAACTTAAGCATTAAAAAGCTCCCTTTTATACAACAAGCTTTATGTGTTCGCTTGCCAACTTAAAAAGGAAGCTTTTTTAAAAAAATTTTTACCGCCATTTTAGCAGATTATTCTGCAACAGGTTTTAAAGGAGCTTGATGGTGATGACAGCAGCCGCCGGTGGAAAGATGGAATAATTTGTATATCGGACAGAAACGCGTAGCACCGGAAGCCGTTTCTAATGCGCCGAAAAGCATCAGTCCACTGCAGCGATGAGAAACGCCTTTGCCTAATAGAAATAATCCAAGGGCGATACGAATAAAAGCATCCAACAAACTTAAATTTTTCTTCATAATTGAACCTCCCTTTGCTTAAGATATTGCTAGTTTGCCAAATAATAAGATGAATAATGAGCGGGAATGGCAGGAAAAATAACAAGGTAATTGCTTGTAAACACATCTAATAAAAGGAGGTTTTTTAACATGGCAGAACGAATTATTGCAGTGAAAAAAGATCATAAAGGAAATATCGTCGCTGTCAAAACGGAAAATGGTCAGATTCATAGTATGCCCCTGTCTATTGCGGCTGCGCAAGCAGGTGATTTTATGGGTATTCAAGCAATGACCGAAACAAGAGACGGCGGCTATTGTTTGCAAAGTACGCTAGGTGTTAATCAACATGGTGATTTAACCCAGCTGCCGGAATTTGAATAGCTGCCTACTCATTGATTAAAAGCGAGTAACAATTTGACTATCTCCAGCTTATTATGGCTGGAGATTTTTTGTGCAAGGGAAACAGTAATTTAATGCTGTTCTCACAGTGCGTCCTGTTCATTGGGTTTATCACAAAAATTTCTTTATTTTCTTCGACAAAATATGATTTTAAACTAACGCTTTATTTAGAAGTATGCTATAATAATGACAGTATTATGCAGGAATTTGTCCAAAAAAGATGAAGATATAATTTATTAGCGAAGGGATTGATGCAGCAGTTTTAGGAATACAAAGCATTTAATTTTGGGATTGCGCTCTAAATAAAAGCGATGAGATAATCATTTGACAGATCAAGGAGAGAAAAAGCATGGACAGAATAAAAAAGAAATTATCAGTAGTGCTGCTATTTTGCTTTTTGCTGACGTTAGCGTTGTCAAATATTAGTTTTGCCGCAGCGTCGTCGTTTACTGATGTGACGGACAGTTATTGGGCCAAGCAGCAGCTTACCAGAATGAATTTACGTGGAATTATCAAAGGCTACGAAGACGGCACAGCTCGCCCCAATCAATCGGTAACACAGCTGGAAGCTATTATTATGGCTGTGCGCATCATGGGTTTGGAAGATCAGACCGCTACAGTGACAGCAGGCGATTATCTGCCTGTAGCAGTGCCTTCTTGGAAAGGCGCTAGAGAAACGGCAGTGGTGGCTTATAAAGCGGGGTTAATCGACAGCAGTGATTTTACACATGATCAAGCCGCTAGTCGCGAATGGATAGCTAAATTATTGGTAAAAATTTTACAACAGGATAGCATGGTTAATTCAGTAACAGGAGAATACATCAGTTTTACCGACGCCAGTAAGATCGGCAGTAAATATCTGAATTATGTTAAAGCCGCCTACAAATTAGGATTGATTGGCGGATATACTGACGGTACTTTTAAACCCCAGAATAAAGTGACTCGTGCGGAAATGGCAGCTTTTTTGAGTCGTTGCGAAGACCAGATGAATATTGTTTCTACAAATGTGACACTAGGCACTATTAACAAAATTGACGGCATCAATCTGGAATTAAAATCGTTAAGTGGTCAGACAGTAAATGTTTACGTACTGCCAAATTCCAGCATGCTGTACAATAAAGACGGCAAAAAGATTAGCCTGAGTGATTTGCAAATCAATGATGCAGTTTATGCCATTCATACCGGCAGTCCACTGAATTATTTAGAAGTACGAGAGGCTTCTTCTTTTGATAACATAACCAATTCGACAACCAAGCCTATGGTTATCAACGTAGAAGGCACTATTACTAGAATTTTGACTGATCGCAAAGCTGTGGTCGTAGCAGAAGAAAATAATAAACTGACAACAGTTTTAGTTGATAATAATACTAAAATCACTCGCAACAACGACGGCACTGCTACAACGCTGGAATTCGGCTCGCTGCGTATTAACGATGAAGTAAAAATCGCTTCCGAAAATCAGATTGCTACAGAAATTATTGTATCCAATGAAAGTGACGAATACACACAAGGTGGAACCATTTATGATGTCGACGTTTATAGTCGTGTGATTATTATGGAAGAAAGCGACGGCTTGAAAACTTATAAAATGTCGGCTGATATGGAAGTCAGTATTGCCGGCATGCTCTCGGCTACAGCCAGCAATTTAAAAACCGGTGATAAAGCTTCTTATGAGATTAGAAACAACATGATGATCGCCATTGCTGTAGGTAGTTCAAATGAAATTTATGATGGTAAAGGCACCATTATGGAAATCAATACAGCTAGTCGTTTTATTACCTATCGGACATCAAACGGCGATTTAAAAGCCGATTATTACAATAATAATACCACGGTTTCTTTCAACGGTGAGCGTGGACGAGTTACTGATTTGCAGCCCAACGATGTAGCAACGATTGTTGTCAATAATAATATAATTGCCAGCATTGATGTTGATAATCGTACATTAACAGAAGGGCACAAAGGTACTGTTGTGGCAGTTGACACTTCAGCG
>CATJSX010000025.1 GCA_949743265.1 uncultured Peptococcaceae bacterium | reverse complement strand
GAGCCGTCAGCATAGGTCAAATAGGTTTGGACAAAATGGAGGCTTCTTTTGGCGGCTTCGCCATAGCGTTCTTCGCCTAAAATACCATAGGCTTTAGCCATAGCTACTGTCATTAAACTGCTCCATGCAGTCAAAATTTTATCATCACAATGCAGTTTCATGCGCTTTGCACGATAATCATAAACCTTTTGCCGCAAAGGTTCTATTGGTTCAGCGAAAGAATCGGTTTTTCCCAAACGGTTCAAGATATTGCGTCCTTCAAAATTACCGGTTTTCGTAACACCGAAATAATGGTTGAAATAAGCGCCATCTTTCTCTCCTAATAAAGCGACTATTTCGTCGGCATCAAATACATAATAACCGCCTTCTTCGCCTTCGCTATCAGCATCAAGGGCACACCAAAAACCTCCTTGAGCATCGGTTAATTCGGTAAGCACAAAATCCAGCGTTTGACAAACAATATGCCGATAGCTTTCTTTTTGGGTCAATTGATAGGCTTCCAAGTAGGCTATCGCCAATAAAGCGTTATCATAAAGCATTTTTTCAAAGTGTGGAATTAGCCAGCGCTCGTCAGTGCTATAACGGGAAAATCCACCGCCGATATGATCGAATAAACCGCCGCGATACATTCCTGACAAGGTTTTTTCTGTCATAGCAATGGCTTCTGCTGATGGTGTAAGCTGTCCATAGCGCAGAAGGAACATCAGGTGATGTGCCATAGGAAATTTAGGACTTTGTCCAAAACCGCCGAAAATGGCGTCAAAACAATTTTTTAATGCCGTAAAAGTATCGTCCATTATTTTGGTAGTTAATTCAGTAGACGATGTTTTTTGTGTTTGGGTTAAGTGAGCTAAAAGATGTTGACCAGTAATCAAAAGCATTTCCCGTTCATTTTGCCATTTATCGTTGATTGCTTGTAAATAGTTGGCTAATCCTATATGCCCATAGCGATTGTATGGTGGAAAATAAGTGCCTGCTAGGAATGGTATGCCGTCCGCTGTCAGCCATACGGATAAAGGCCAGCCGCCAGAAGCGGTCAAGGCTTGACAAGCGCTCATATAAATATGATCAAGATCTGGGCGTTCTTCGCGGTCAACTTTAATGGAAACGAAATATTGGTTGAGTAGTTGAGCAATCTCCTCATTTTCAAAAGACTCATGTGCCATGACATGGCACCAATGGCAGGTGGAATATCCGATAGAAAGAAAAATCGGCTTGTCTTCTTGGCGCGCTTTGGCAAACGCTTCATCACACCAAGCATACCAGTTGACAGGATTATAAGCATGTTGCAGCAAATAGGGAGATTTTTCGTTGATTAAATGGTTGGGCTTACGATTCATGAGTGACACCTCGTCATTTTAATAATAGTTTCAGATTACCCAAAGTTTGTTTTGGCTATACAAACAAGGGAAAGCTGTATGGATTCAATGAGAAAAGTAATATTTATTTCAAAAACATCAATTATATTTTGCAAAGATAAAAATGTTTTAATAGATAGATGGAAGCATAAATTCTGTGAAATTCACAAATAAAAAAGAGAATGGTATACTTTAAATATAAGGAATGATCATTCTTTTATTTATATTGAACCATACATTGTTATTCGTTTTAGTTTAAAACACATTGATAATGAAAGGTGGCGCAGCAAAATGGATAAATCAAAGAAATACTATATCCATACGATTATCTTGTTTGTGATTATGTTTGGATTTGGTTTTTTACCGTCAGTGGGCACCATTACACCACTAGGAATGAAAGTGCTTGGCGTATTTTTGGGAATGTTATATGGATGGTGCTTTATTGAAATGTTATGGCCTAGTCTTATAGGTTTAGTAGCGTTGGGCTTAAGTGGTTACTGCACAATTCAAGAAGCATTTATTGCTGGTTTTGGCGATAATATCGTTTTGATTTTATTCTTAACGTTGATTTTATCTGTATTTTTTGAAGAAAGTGGGTTTAGTTCTTGGATAGCGGATTGGCTGCTAAGCAGAAAAATATTGATCGGAAGACCATGGATTTTTACGACCGTATTTCTCTTTACTTCTTACATTGCGTGTTTATTTATAGGCGCTTTTGCTGCTCCGATTATTTTGTGGAGCGTATTTTATAAGTTGTGCGACCGTGTTGGTTTTAAGCGTGGCGATCAATACGTTTCCATTATTATTTTTGGTACAGTATTCGCGAGTTTAGCTTCTATGCAAATCTTTCCATGGAAAGTACTAGCAGTTATGGTAATTGGTATGGCAGGCGTTGCAATTGAACCGTTAAAATATTTTGTCATTCAATTTATTTTGTCGCTGTTGTTAGTCATCGGATATATTTTGGCTCGTCGTTTCATCATTCGGCCAAATATAGAGCCGTTAAAAACACAAGACGACTTACTTGAAAGTTTGCGTGGACAAAAGATGACGAAAAAGCAAGCCGGTGGTGGGATTGTATTGCTCATATTTATTGCTATCATGTTTCTACCAAGCATTTTGCCTAAAACTTGGGCGCTAACAGCGATATTATCCAATATAGGCATTATTGGCGGAGCTGCTATTTTATTGGTTGCTCTGGCGATTATTCGCAAGAAAGATGGAACAAGAATGATCTCAATTAGCGAATATATTAAAAAAGGGGTAGCATGGGACTTACTTTTCCTGATGGCTGGGACATTTCCTGTGGCAGCCGCAATGGAGGCAGAATCGACAGGGATTGTTGCGTTTGTTGTAACGCTTATTTCGAATGCTTTTGATGGTGTATCGCCGATGGTGTTTATCCTTACTGTTGTGGTCATATTGGCTTTGTTGTCGCAAGTGATGCATAATTTAGTGTTGTTAATTGTGTTTGTGCCGGTTATTGCGAAATTGTGCGTTGTTTATGGCGCGAATCCTGCTGTATTCGTTATGTTGGTGTTGTTGGCTTGTCAAATTGCTTTATGTACGCCAGGGGCTTCTGCAAATGCAGCTATGATTTTTGGCAATGAATGGATTACAACAAAACACGCTTATCAATTAGGATTCATTACCACTGTCTTAAATATATTGATTTTAGTTTGCATAGGGTATCCTTTGGCGAATATGATTTTGTCATAAATATCTAAAAACAAGAAAAAATATATTATTTTCAAGTGAAATATTAGCAGAAAGATATTGTAGCTAATATAAAAATGTGTTTGTTTCAAAATGTGTACATTTGCTCGAAACGATATAGCTAACAAGCGATGTTTAATAGGTGAGTTTTATATTGGAAAATTGAGTATCGACTATATAACTTAATTTGTAGTGGTTGTTAGTAAAAAAATTTAAGGGGAAAAAGAGGAGGAGTTAAAAATGGGATTAAGAAGAGCAATGATGATTGGATTAGATGGGGCCGACCCCATGATGGTAAAAAATTTAATTGCCGAAGGCAGATTACCGAATTTGGAAAAATTATTAAAAAGAGGAATTGCTACAAATAATTTGGATATGCTGGGGGTATTGCCAACTATTACGCCGCCAAATTGGGCTACATTAGCGACAGGAAATTATCCGCGTACACATGGTATTACCTGTTTTTTAAATCATACTTTGGGAAAAACACTAGGAATTACAGAATTGAATTGGGATTCTCGGAGAATTGAATCGGAAGTGATTTGGGAAGCTTTTGAAGATGAAGGGAAAAAATGTATTATGCTGAACTATTGTGAGGCATGGCCGAATAGAAAAGAAGGCAGCAATAATATCTTTATTGATGGTACAGGCGTTGTTCCTTTCTTACGTACATCTGTAGGATTTCAGAAATTGGTTTATATGAAAGATGATTATCCATCGATTAAAGAAGTTTCTCATGTTGTCAATCAAAGTTCTGGCGATTGCGTTGTTTATGGCGATCAGGTTGAAGAGTTTGCTAAAAAAGACGGGATGACGAAAGAAGATTTGCTTGCCAGCATGAGCGGAAATTTTTTCAAAAATGATGATAGAACTTGTGTGAAGCCGCCGCTAGAGTCCACAGCATTTGTTATGTACGATTTTAGCGCAGAAGAGGCGGCTAACGCTGATACAATCGATCGGTTGTATACGCCAATAAAAGCGGCAAAAGGTTGGCAATTCAGCATTCCAGAAAATGCTTTGGAAGTTGCGGTTGATTTTAACGGTGCATTAACCAGAAGATATTTGTTGATTACGGCTAGTAACGGTAAAGATTATGATACGTATACATTATATGTTAATAAAAAGATCAATACGCCACTTGGCAGTGCAAAAGTTGGAGAATGGTCGCAGCCGGTTTATGATGTATTTAATATTCATGAACAAGATACTAAGGTTGCGTATTATTTTAGAGGCATTCATTTAGAGCCAAACGGTGCAGAAGGAAAGTTATATATCTCGCATGTTATGGATTTGGAAGACAAAAGTTATTATTATCCGCAACATATACAAGAAGAAATGTTAAAAGATATTGGTCCAATGTGTTATTTTGCTACCTTTGACCGTCATACGCCAGAAGGTGATGAAATTGCCTTAGAAAGTTTTAAAATGCTTCATGATTGGCATATCAGGGCAACGCAATGGCTATTTGAAAAAAATCCAGATTGGCAGCTATTTTATATTCATTTGCATAGTATTGACCTATTTAATCATTGGTATATAGAACAATCCTTAGAAGGAACACATCCTGATTGGAAACGTCATGCAGAATTGATCAAACGAATTTATGAAGTAAACGACGCTTATGTGGGCGCTATGCTGGAGTATTTAGATGATGACACTACTATTTTCGTTTGTTCAGACCATGCGGCAATTCCTCGCTCTGTTGGATATGAAAACCCCGGAATTGGCGAATTATCAGGGATTAGCGCTAAATTGATGAGCGAGCTGGGCTATACAGTTGTCAATCCGATTCCAAATATGGAAGGGATGTATGCTATTGATTGGAGTAAAACAAGAGCGGTTAATCATCGTACTTCCTATATTTATATCAATTTGAAAGGCAGAGATCCAGAAGGCATTGTAGAACAAGAAGATTATGAACGACTTGTGCAGCAAATCATTAGTGATTTGTATAATTATCGAGATCCAAAAACAGGAGAACGAGTTATCGCGTTTGCTATGACTAGAGAAGAAATGGAGTCTATTGGTATGGGTGGGGAACATTGCGGTGATATATTCTTTCAACTGACAAGAAATTTTGGATTTGAGCATGGGAACAGTTTACAAAATGTAACTAACCACGGGTATTCGTTAGGGTGTCTATGTATTATGGCTGGTGCTGGTTTAAAAAGCGGTGAAGTTTTATATCGCCCTGTACGAAATGTTGATATTGTGCCAACGATTTGCCATATAGTTAGCAATCGAATGCCCAAAAATGTAGAAGGCGGTATTATCTATCAAGCGCTAAAAGATTAAATCGATAGAATGGAATAAATTAGCGTAGCAAAAAAGATAAAGAGAGCTTTCTGTAATTAAGTGTATCATGTCAAAAGTAAAAATTTGAATAAGCTCCCTTCTTTAATAAGCGAAAAAAATGACGAATCGTGTTTATTTAGAAGGGAGTTATTTTTTTGAGCAAAAAAATACTTAGCAGCTTTAAGATTTTAAGAAAAAATTAACTCTACAAAAACACAAAAAGAAAATTTATTCATATTAAAATGTATTGTAGAAAAATTCGTTAAGATAGCAACAAAAATTTATGATCAATATTTTCAGAAAGATATTGTTTTAAGTAGTCTAAAAAAATTTCACTTGAGAGCGAAAGTGGAATGGTATTATTATATAAACAACCAAAGTGAAGCTCAGGGGCATTGTTTAATATAATATTTACATTGTCGTCGTCAATTAGCAGTCGCTTATTATAGAAGGGCATATGGAGTGAAAAACCTACACCCATATTGGAATGAATCATTTCGCGATAAACTTGATGATTTTCTTCGTAAATAATTTTTTGAGGTTCGCCTAAAAGTGAAAATATTTCAGAGAAAAAAGCTTTCGTAATGGCGCTATCTTGAAAATTATGGATGATGGCGGTGTATTCAGAAAGGGTTTTAAAAGAAATATTTTTGTAACGTGAAAGGATATTATCAGGAGATACCTGAAGTGTTAAGTAACATCGAAAGTATGGTGTAAATTTATGACCATATGTATTTTGATTGGAAAGTATATGGACTAAAGCAAAAATTGATGCTCTGTGTTTGCTTCAAATATTTCTATAATTTTACTGGCAGCTACAGCGGAAACAGAAAGCGTAGCTTGTGGGTAGAGGCGATAAAATCCGCAAATTGCTTGAGGTAAAAAACTGTCTAGTGCTCCTTGGACGGCACAAAAATGAATGGGCTCTGAAACATTTTCCAAAAGGGAGTTTTTGGTATTTTCTTCAATAATACTGTCAATTTGCAGAAAAAAATATTTTGCTGCATCAACGAGATGTTTACCCGCGTCTGTCAATAAGATGCCTTTGTGTGTACGGTGAATAATTTTAAAGCCAAGTTCTTTTTCCAAATTTTTTATGGCAATACTTAGTGTACTAGGAGTGATAAACAGTTTTTGACTAGCGATGTTAATAGAGGAACAATTTTTGAGTTCAATTAGATATTTTAAATGGTCTAAATGCATGATGATTACTCGCTTTCTTAATAAAATAGTTTAACAATATTATACCATAAATGTCATTTTAAACAATCGGTTTAAAAGAATATTTATGACGTTATCTTGTTGCGAGATATAAGATAACAAAAGAAACCCTAGCAAAATGCGGCGCTTTAACGCTAAGGATTTTGCTAGGGTTTCTTTTGGTTTGGTAGGTAGCTGCATTTATTAAAGGTAGATATTTTGACAGAATCAGTTAGTTTTATATGATTATTATTCTGCTGAAAATACAGCGGTCATCATGAGAAAACAAGTTATTAGTGTAAAAAATACCACACACTTTTCTATTAAAGCATGTGGTATAAAGTAATATAAAAACAATTTCATATTACTGAGGTATTCAAATAAGAACTTAATGCTTCAATAGTATTAGCTTAACTGAAAATGGCTAACTAAACCTTTCAAAATTTCAGCTTGACCAGAAAGCTCTTCGCTAGCAGCGGCGCTTTCTTCAGCTGTAGCAGAGTTGGTCTGTACAACTGAGGAGATTTGGTCAATGCCAGTCGTAATTTGCGAAATAGCACCAGCTTGTTCAGTTGAGGCTTCACTAATACGTCCAACGATATCGACGACTTCTTCAGCACCAGCGACAACGGTTAACAAAGATTGCGCTGTTACATCAACGATTTCTTTACCATTTTCTACTGCACGAATAGTATTGTCAATTAAAGCAGCTGTATTCTTGGAGGCTTCTGCACTTTTAGAAGCCAAATCGCGGACTTCATCGGCAACAACAGCGAACCCTTTACCAGCAGCACCTGCTCTAGCAGCTTCGACGGCGGCGTTCAGTGCAAGAATATTGGTTTGGAAAGCAATATCTTCAATAGTTTTAATAATCTTGCTGATTTCATTGGAGCAGTTGGAAATTTCACCCATAGCAACGGTCATTTGCTGCATCTGGCGGTTACTTTCCATCATTTCTTCACCAACTAAATGAGCTTTATCGGCAGCTGTTTGAGCATTGTCGGCGTTAGCAGAAACTTGAGTGGAAATATCACTGATGGTAGCGGCTAGCTCTTCTACAGCACTGGCTTGTTCAATAGCGCCTTGTGATAATGCTTGCGCGCCGTAAGAAACTTGGTCAGAACCAGTAGCAACTTGCACAGCGCTCAAATCAATTTGTTTCAAGGTATCTTTTAAGTTAGCGTTAATAGTTTTAATTGATTGCAAAACAGATTGGAATTCGCCGACATATTTTTCGTCGGAGGTAAATTGGATAGCAAAATTTCCTTTTGCCATTTCGCTCAATAAATAATCTTCATCTTGGATAATATTCATTAAGCGTTCGACAATAATTTCTGTTGATTTTGCCAAATCGCCAGTTTCATCGCGGCTATCGATAACTGGTACTGGCGATTGTAAATCGCCTTCTGCCAATAATTTTAATCGTTCAGAACATTGGCTGACTGGACGAGAAATACTTTTAGCGAAAACAGTTGCTACAACAACGGATAAAATGATCGAAAGAATGCTAACGCCAATGACGAGCATGATTCCTTTTTCGGCGTAAGACGTTAAACTATCATTAGCATTGTTGCCAGAAGTTTTTTTCATATCGACTAATTCTTCCAGTGGATTGATAACATTATCATATAATGGCTCTAATTCATTGATCATGCGTTGCTGTAACATCAAACTAGCCGTAAGATCGTTTTCGCTAGAAACGATAACATTGGCGTTTAACAATTCATCGGCTTTGGCTTGGTATTTATTCCATGCCGTTTCAACTTCATCAAATTTGGCTGATATATCTGCTGAGATTATATTTGCTCTGACATCAGCGAAATGGGATGGCATGTTTTGTTTCAAACGATTGTATTCGTTGGTAGCGTTTTGTATAGAATCAGCGCCCATATAAGAAATAGCGTCGTGCAACTCACCATTTAAACGGGCGACATCGGCATGCATTTTGCCAATATCACCTTGCGCAAAACCATAAACAATCATTGCTTCGCGGTAACGCCCTGTAATGTTCTCATTCAGTAAGATATTGATCACAACTGATGAGAGTGCTAATATTTCTACAATCAAACAACATACAATTAGTTTTTTACCTAATTTCAAATTTTTAACGAATGAAATCATCCTCGAATCCCCCTTATTTTTAGTGATCGGTTGTCGTTGTCATAAAAATATAGACAATTCATAACCGTAGATTTTTAAACCAGTATGATTATTTTTGTGTTTGCGCTTAACCGTTCTTATCTGTAAATCCGTCGAGATATAACAAACATTTAATAATTTGTTTTCACCAAGCTCATGCGAAATAATACATACGATGTCGAACTTCTTTATCCCATGTTTTAAAACATATTCGCCTCCTGTTCCGAAAACTATTTTTGGGAATAAAGACATACTATATTATTTATCGGTCGTTTTAAACGAAATTACATCAAAATGATGACAAAAAATATACTTTTTTGCGCAAAAACGCTTTCTTAACTTTTGCTATGCTTTGAGCTGTCTGATTTTGAACAGGACAGCACTAGGCGTATGAAGTAAATAGCTTATGGCATTTTTTTCACAAAAATACGTCAAAATCCCTTAATTTATCCAAAAATAGTATAGCATATTGCCAATAAAAAGAAAACCCCCTAATTCAAAAACACTTTTGCCATTTTTTCACTGATAAAATTTGTTTCAAGCGGCGACTAAACAATTGGTTTTATTTCCGTATTTTCAGATGTTTTAACAAATTTATTTTATGAAACAAGCGGTTAATTTATGACGACTGTCGAATCTTTATAAAAAAGACGCAAGAGCAAACTTGCGTCTTTTTTGATTTATTTTATTATCCTTGGAAGCTATTTACGAGCAGAAATATATTTTTTCAGCAAATTAGCGACTTCTTTAATATCGATAGGTTTAGCAACATGATCATTCATTCCATATGATAAGCAACGTTGAATATCTTCGGAAAAAGCGTCAGCGGTCATAGCAATAATAGGGATGTTAGCTGCATCTGACCTTTTCAAGGCTCTGATAGCTTCTGTTGCTTCATAACCTGTCATAATCGGCATACGAATATCCATCAAAATAGCATCGTAATAACCTTCTGATGATTGCTGGAACATTTCTAGACAAATTTGACCGTTTTCGGCCCAATCTAACTCTAAACCTAACTCGCTTAAAAGATCTTGTGCAATT
Organism: uncultured Peptococcaceae bacterium; assembly: GCA_949743265.1. Lineage (GTDB taxonomy): Bacteria > Bacillota > Peptococcia > Peptococcales > Peptococcaceae > CATJSX01. The sequence goes on along the minus strand of CATJSX010000025.1, from coordinate 6,810 downwards.
TCCCAGTTAAGGTCGTTATCTTCCGCTAGCAGAATATGCCGTCCAGTTAAAACAGCGTCTTGCGTCAAACTGTTGTCAAGCGTTTCAATCATGCCCATATGCTGTCGCAGTCCATAAAATAGCGTTGATTTGAATAGCGGTTTAGCAATAAATCCGGTAATGCCAGCTTCTCTGGCTTCCGTTTCAAAATCGCTCCAGTCATAAGCGGATATTAACAGAATTGGCACTTCATCAGGCATATGATGACGAATTTCTCTAGCGACTTGAATACCGTTCATACCCGGTAATTTCCAATCCAAAAGAACGATTTGATAATCATCTCGTTTATTGTGGTGCTGAAGAACTAATTTGATAGCTTCTTCGCCGCTTAATGTCCAATCCGCTTTGACGCCAATGGATTGCAGTGATTCTACGGCTGTTTGGCATAAAACTTCATCATCATCGACTATCAGCGTTTTCCATGCTGGCAAAATCATATCAACTTCAGGCGTTTCTGCCTTTTCAAAATCTAATACAATATGAAATTCCGTGCCTTTACCTAATTCGCTTTCTACTTCGATAAAGCCTTCCATGGCGTCTATAATATATTTGGTGATTGCCATACCTAAGCCGGCACCTTCTGTTTTGTGTACGCGAGTGTTGTCTTCGCGGCTATAGGATTCATAGAGCTTTTCTACAAAATCTGGCGACATGCCAATGCCGTTATCCTTAACTCTGATGTGTGTGCGGATATACGACTCACCTTTGGGAGAAGATTCTTCGCATAAAGATAACTGAATAGTACCGCTTTCCGGCGTAAATTTGATAGCATTAGAAAGCAGATTGAGTAAAATTTGGTTTAATCGTACGCTGTCACAGAATACGTTCTCTGTATCAATACGATCAATATGAACTTCAAAGTTTTGTTTTTTGGCTTTGATCTGTGATTGAACAATGCTGACGATGCTTTCAATGACTTCTCGTAGAGAGATTTGATCCATTGTCAGCGTCATTTTGCCACTTTCAATTTTCGACATGTCTAAAACGTCATTGATTAGTCCCAGTAGTTGTTTGCTGGATAGTGTAATTTTACGCAAGCAATTTCTAACCTGTTCTTGGTCGTCAATATGGGTAGTGGCAATAGCTGTCATACCGACAATAGCATTCATTGGTGTACGAATATCATGACTCATATTGGAAAGAAATTCGCTTTTGGCTTTTGTTGCTTGTACTGCTTCCTGTCGAGCTTCTTCTGTTTCTTGCCATGCGTCTTCGAGCTCTTTGAACTGCAAGCGCACTAAAGCGAAATAACGAATAAAAATGAAAATTAATAAACATAAAATAGCACCACAAGCTATCATCGTTACCATCATACGTTGAGCGCTCAATCCATCTACAGCTTGGTCTAAGGCACCATAAGGCATAACAGTAATTAGATACCATTCCGAACAAGGTAACATCGTTGCATAAATTTGTCGTCTAGTGCCGTTAACATAAATGATCGTCGAAAAATTTTCGCCTTTTTCCATGGCGATGCTCAACTCTGGATAATATTCTTCCGCCGCTTCGTCTTCTTGAAGCCAATTGGCATTTTTTAGTCGATTAACGTGGGTGTTACGAACAACGAAACTGCCATCTGGGCGAATAATATGGCAATAGAGCAAACTGTCTTCAGCATCTTGGAAAAAAATATCGCCGATATACTCTATTGGTAGAGCCGCTACCAAGGCAATACTTTTTTTGCCGTTGTTCATTTGATATGATGCTTCTACGGCAAAAAGAATAATCTCGTTGCCTAAAGCGTCTACACCGACTGCTACTCTATTTTCTTTTTTTTTCAAAGCCTCTTCGAAAGGTTCTGGATTGAGGGGGCGAATATCTTCACCATAAATGCTCTCAAAGGTTCCATCTGCCGCATAAAATGCTAGATAATCAAAATCTCGCACTTGTCCTCGATAGGCTAATTCTTCATGTAGTTTTTGTGCGGTCATATCTGCGCCTACGACAGAAACGAGTCCTTCTACTTGCTGGAAACGTAATTCAATGATCATTTCAAAGTCTTTGGCAATTTGTTCGTTCATTCCTGACATATATAACGTGCCGACTTCACTGATGGTCTCGTCGCTTCTTTTCTCCATGTAGATACCCAATAGGCTAAAAACAATGACACTGAAAACAGCCAACTCAATAAAACTTCCGATCAAAAAACGTGTCGTTTTAGCTTTTAGGCGGTCGTTATTCATTACCCGTTAGCCTCCTCTGATAATTGCAGTTCTTTGATCGCCTCGCAAGTCGCCATATAGTCGCTAGTGACTTGAGGCATTATAGCTGCAGCTTCATCGTTTCGGCCTTCTTTGAATAGATTATTCATTTGGCTGCTACTTTCGTATAATCTGGTAAAAGAAAGATTTTGACATACGCCTTTAAGGGTATGCGCCGCTCGCAATGCTTCTTCATTATTGTGATTTTCTAAAGAATCAACAAGCAACTGATAGCTTTTGTCATCTAAAAATTTCAACACAAATTTTCGTATAATCCTTTCGCTACGCAGTCTGCTGGCAACTTCTTCATAATCTCCACCTAATTTAGCGTAACATTCTTTTAAATCCATAGTTTGTTCCTCCTTAATTAGTCATTTTCGTTCATGCATCGTTGCCTTCTGATGTGATGACTACTTTATTTTTAATTTGTTTAGCTTGATACATCAGCGTATCGGCTTTGGGGAACAAATCAGTTGTTTTACCCTTGCCATATACGCCACCGATGCTGACTGACAAATGAATTTCAGGATAATCTTCCATTACTAGTTGATAAACAGCGTCTCTCATGCTTTCCAGTCTTTTGCCAAAAGCCTCTTCTGGAATCTGCGGAAAAACGACTGCGAACTCGTCGCCGCCATAGCGAACAATGGCATCGGTCTTGCGTACGCAAGAGGTTAAGGCTTTAGCGATTTTTTTCAGAGCGATGTCGCCTACCTGATGTCCATAGTGATCATTGATATATTTGAAACTATCAGCATCAATAACGGCAATGGCTTGAATTTCTAAATCTTTTAACTGTTCTTCATAATAACGGCGATTGTATGTATTAGTCAACGCATCGACATATAGTTGATTGCTGTAATCGCTCATCAAAAGGAAGGATAGTTGTCTGTTAGAACCTTCGATAAGCGTTTCATCAACTGTTTTTGTTACCATTTCCAAAGAATATGGTTCATTATCAACTTCAACATACATGGCTAAAATATGGTAAGTTCTATCATCTATGAATTCAAATTTAGAGAATTTGCCTTTTGTTTCTAGTGCCTTTGCTGAAACGCAGTTTTGACAAGGTTTATTTTTATCCCAGATAGAATAGCACTGATAAGGCAACGCAGTTTTATGCCCTTCGCTATTAAAGCTGACTTGGCGATGATTGACGACGTCGACTAAACGCACAGTATCGAAAACCATCTCTAAATACTGAAAAGCATGCCATACTTCTTTGGCGGTAAAGGTATAGTAAGGAAACTCTGTTCCAAAATGGTTGGATTTTTTTAAGGCATTATTTAACATTCCTTCTTTGGACGCGCTGAGCTGTCGTTCATCGACTTCTATTAGTTTGCCGACTACGCCAGTACATTTTTCATCGGTGTCTGATGCCCAAATTGCTTTACACCAACATTGATACCACACAAAATCTTCTTCGGCGTCTTCGGGAATTTTGATATCCAAACGGATATATGGCATGTCTTGTTTGGCTTTTTCGACTTTATTTAGAAGCTTTTCAATATTATTTTTGCCAAAACATGCCAAAAACGCATCGTTTCTCATTGGTTCTACAATGCATTCTTCTAATCCAAGTCGTTTAGCGCCGTATTTATTCAACGTTAAGACAGCTGGCGAATCATTATAAGAGAAAATAATATCATTGGACATTTCAGTCAAAAATTGTACGCGTTGCTGTTCATAACTGAGCAGATTTAACGTTCTTTCAGAAGAAAATAGCTTATAATCATGAAGCTGTTCGCTGATATTCTGAATATTTTTGCTATCATCATAGCCAATAAGAGCAGTTGCCTTCATTTCTCTTTCCAAAGTTGATTCAATTTCCCGCAAACATTCCATTAAAAGAGGGTTGAAAGTGCCACATTGCCCACCTAAAATCATTTCGATAGCTTGTTTGTGCGGGTGGGCTTTTTTGTAGCATCGTTCGCTGGTCAAGGCGTCGTATACATCGGCTAAAGCTACAATTTGAGCCGAAATAGGAATTTCATCGCCTTTTAATCCATCGGGATAGCCACCGCCATCATAGCGTTCATGATGCCAGCGGCAAATTTCATAAGCTGTTTTGACTAAAGGATCTTCTTGTTGTGTATAGGGCAGATTATGCAGCATATCAGCGCCTGCCATTGAATGCCCTTTCATAATTTGAAATTCCTCTTCAGTAAAGCGTCCAGGTTTATTTAAGATTTCGCTGGGAATGGAGATCTTGCCAATATCGTGCAGAGAAGATGCATTACTGATTAATGTAATATCGGCTTTGGTCAACGGGTATTGATCGGTTTTTTGAACCAAATGTTTCAATAAAAGTTCGGTAATGGTATTGATATGCAGAACATGCAAACCGCTTTCGCCATTACGAAACTCAACGATATGCGATAAAATTGAAATCATCAGTTTATTGCTTTTTTCTTGCTCATAAATTTTTTCAGCGACAATATTAGCCAGCTGTCGTTGTTTAGCATACGCCATTAGCGTATTAGACACGCGTTGGTGGACGACTGTTGGGTCAAACGGTCGACTAATATAATCAAATGCGCCCAAATCGTAAGCATGCTTGATATAAGTCGGCGTATTATCTGCTGAAATCATAATGACCGCAATATTTTCATTCCAGTGGTATTTGTTCATATAAGCCAAGACTTCGAAGCCGTCCATTTCTGGCATCATAATATCTAATAAAAGTAGCGTAAATTCTGCTGCCCGTTGCTGTAAAATGGCAACGGCTTGCAAACCGTTTTCAGCTTCAACGACTTCATATTCGTCTCCTAGCATATCGACCAATAAGTCTCTGTTCATTTCTGAATCGTCTACGATCAATATTTTTTGTTTTTGGTTGCCCACTATCAATCATTGCCTCCTTAATTGATTGTTTTGGTTTAAAAATGGTTTTTCAGAACAGTCGCATTGTTTATTGTGATATCACGACAAAATATTCTTGTTTTTGGCAATGCGAGCATGTCTTCTTTGCTTAAAATACATTGTTATTACCAGTAGCAACTTTAAAAAAAGGTGTCTCCTTTTGTCCGTCTCTCATTTCCGTCCGGTCAAAAGAATCCCCCTTTCTGTTTATCAGAGAAACGATTGCCTCTGTATTTTCTTTGTGTTTTTTATCGCTTATTTAAGAAAATCCGTGTACAATAAAAGCCGGAAACAGCGCCAACACGAACATACTTCTCAGGCGGTTTTACCGGCTGTGCTATCATTGTTTCTGTTTAAAAGTTAACATTTTTAGATGAAATCATTTTATCATTTCAACAGTTATTCGTCAACCGTTTTTCTTATTAGAAGCCAGATTTTCAGCAAAGAGAAAAACATATTTTGGGTTAATGTCAACAAATACATTTAGGAGATAATTCCTGATAGACGCTTTCGATCAAATCCAATAAGTATTGCTCAATTTCGCTTAATGGATGCTCTTTGCAATAGGTTAAATATTGTAAATAATGATTGTCATGATTGATGAGTGGCAGTGCTTTAAGCAAACCGTCTTTTTGAAAATGCGGATCATTTTGTACTAATCTTTGCGGCAAAAGCGCGATAAACTGACCATTTATCAATAAGGATTTGATGGTTTCTGGATTGGAGAAAGTGCAAAGATTGTTGATTTCCTGATACGCATGAGGCGTTTTAAAGATGCCTTGATAAACGAGTCCTTCGGGAATAAGCGCCGCTTCATCAAGAATATCGTGAAAAGAAACAGCAGCCGCAGAAGCCATGGGATGTTGCGTATGACAACAAAAGCAAATTTCGTCATGGAGTAACGGTTTGATAAAAAGATTCAGATCATCAGCGTATTCTTGATGTTTGGGCAAAATATAATCGGCAACACTGCCAATACCGATGGTAGCATTACCTTCGACAACGAAACGCAATACTTCAGCAGGCAACATTTCATGAATATGCAAATTGATGGTAGGAAATTGCGCTTTGCAGCGACTGATAATTTGTTCAATAGTCAAATAGCTGGCAGACGCGTCGCAAGCTAAGTGAATATGACTTTTAACAACGATTTTTTTGGTTGCTCTTTTTTTGATGGCATAAAAATCCGCCACTGCTGTTTCTGCTAAAGGGATTAACTCTTGACCAATAGGCGTTAGCTCCATACCGGCTTTTGTTCGTTTAAAAAGTTTGATATCTAATTCTTTTTCTAAAGAGTTAATGGCGGCGCTTAGTGTGGGTTGTCCGATATAAAGATTGTTCGCCGCTTGTGAGATCGATCCGTAGCGGGCAATAGTTAAAAAATAATCCAACTGTTCAATGCGCATAATGATTCCTACCTTTTATGGGTTATTGAATTATTATAGTCGTAAATCAGAAGATTTTTCAAGAGGGTTTGTTAAAGCAGTTAGGGTAATGGGCTAAAAATATGCTATAATAATCATATGATACAAGCAATTCTTAAAGGAGGATACGATGTGAAAATCGACTATTTAACCTACTTATTGGCATTGAAGCAAGCTGGTTCGGTGAATAAAAGTGCGCTTTTACTGCATACATCACCGCAAAATGTCAGTCGGGTGATGAAACAGATGGAAAATGAATGGCAAGTGACTCTATTTCAACGGCG
>CATJSX010000024.1 GCA_949743265.1 uncultured Peptococcaceae bacterium | reverse complement strand
TCGGCAAAATTTTTGACGTCGCTAAGAGGATTTGAACCTCCGACCTACCGCTTAGGAGGCGGTCGCTCTATCCAACTGAGCTATAGCGACAAATAATAATCTCCTATTGATTTGGCGTAAATGTTTTTAATTTACAATACCAATTCAAATAATATGTTTTGTAAAAACTTTAAATCAGTATAGCATATTATGGGCACATTTACCAGCAAAAAATTCATGCACCGCTTCATCAGAAAAATCTTGCTTAGAAAGTTAATGATCAATTTAAAGTCACGACAAAAACTTACTAGCTGCTGAAATCTGTATTCGTAACATTGCTATGGCGAGAGAAATATTTGTTAAGAATAATATTTTAACGCAGGCTGTACAAGCTATGTAGCCGCAAGGCGTATGCAAAATATACAATCATTTTTTAACAAGACGGCGTATCTGCCGTCTTGTCGTATTTATTATATAGGGCAGAACCGATTTGCTTGGTTACATACGTTCGTCAAATTCTTGTTGACTGTATTTTTCAATGCCTATCAATGTTCCATTTCCATGAGCGTCAGGATTTGAAAAATCACGGATTGTATAGATATCTATTATACCGCCGTTTGTACTCGTAAAAGTTCGCATTGAACCCTTAAATTTTCCGCTGGTCAAATTTTCTCCATTGGAAGTTAGGACATCTCTGCAAAAACGAACTTTCTCATCCATTAAATACCATTGGTCATCTTTCGCATCATAAGTAACGCCGAAAGCTTCATATTCTTTAGCCATAGTTTCAAGCGTTTTCGCGGAAATTGGTTCACTAGACGTTATAGTAATTTGGAGTGGCGGGTTTTTAAGCGCTTCTACATTTCGGGAAATAAATTCTTTGATTCCAATTAGTTTTCCGCTGGGATCAAAAGAACCATCTGCCAAACGGACAAAATTGTTTAAGTCGCGAACGGCATATACATCTATCGTTCCCTTTTCATTGAAAAAATCAATGCCTGCTTGTCCTGTCTCTGGAATGGTGTAATAATCTTCAAACCATCGTACTAATTTGCCATTGTAATGCAATTCGTTTTTATTGACATTGTATATCAAACCGAACTGCTCATAAGGCTTGAAAATATCTTCATAAGTGGCTGCACTATATCCGTCGTTATCCCGTTCAGCAACGGAGAGTATCATAGTATTTTCCTGTGACTCTTGTGAAAGAACATTTTTGGCTATTAAAGTACCATTACTTTGTGCTGTTGCCATACTGCAACTTGTTAAACCTCCTGCAATCAATAAACCACAAAGTGCAGATACAAAGCATTTTTGTCTTTTCATATCAGTATCCTTCCTTTCTTTGAATGTATCTAAATGATAACAACTTTTTTTGTGATACTTTTGGGATTAGTTTGTGATTTGTGTGTCGTTGCAAAAATGCGACAAGCCGTTTTCAGACCTGCCGCATTTATTATTTATGACAATAAAATTCTAATTCTTGTTTTATGAGAGTTCAAAGAAAAATTTTACGCCGTTTTCTGTGTTGCAGACATGACAGCAGCTATTATGCTGTTGCAAAATTTTCTGTACTATATAAAGTCCCAGTCCGCTTCCGCCAGTTTGACGGCTGCGTGAGGTGTCCACCCGATAAAATGCATCAAATAATTTGGGCATAGCCTCTTCTGGAATGTGAACGCCACTATTCTCTATGACGAACAAATAGTGATATTGCTGATTCTGAACAGCAATATGAATGGTCGCTTTAGGGGGAGAATATTTTAAGGCGTTTCCAATCAAATTTGAAAACACTTTTTCTATAAGGATTTTATTAGCATTTATGGTAATTGGTGCTGAAAAATGATAGGTTATCTGTAAATCTTTGCTTATAATGAAATCTTCTACATCAAACAGGCATTTTCGTATCAAAGGAACACCATCAAATTTTTCTTTTTGGCAATCAAAATCTGATGTCTGTAACCTTGAAATCGTCAATAAATCATACACCATAGATTCAAGGGTCTGTGTAACTTCTAATGACCGCAAAAGATATTTTTCCCTGTCTTTATATACGCCTATTCCCCAAAGCATACCTTCCAACTGTCCTTTAATGATAGTAATGGGCGTTTTCAATTCATGTGATGCAGCAGAGAAAAAATCTATTTGTGCCTGTTCTAATGCTTTTTCACGTTCAATATCGTCTTTTAGTTTTGCATTAGCCGCTTTCAAATCCATCAGTGCAATTCGTAGATTTTGTGACAACCTATTAAGGCTTTTGGCTAAAACGCCAAGTTCATCTGTTCTCTGTTCGTTTAATTGCCATTCTAAATGTAAAACGGACATTTTTTCCGATATATGGCTAATTTCCAATATGGGCTTTGTAATCATTCTAGAATATAGCCATGAAATAATGAGAGAAATTACCAAAATTATAATTAACAACAATGGAAATGCACGCAAAAAGGATTGTTGCAGTTCAGCAATTTGTCCCGCTTTTCCATAAACAATAAGTAGATAGCGTTCCTTGCTGTCCGCAAAGGAAAAATAGTACTGATTTGATAAGACAGGACTGATTTCTTCGTAACTATCTTCTGATGATATTGCAATACTTATTTCTTCATATTCGCTGCGAATTTGTTCAGAAAATAACGGAATTAAGCTGCCGTTTCCATTATATAATTCAACAGAATATATTGCCATATTCTGGACGAACTGCTCAAATAAACCGCCTCTTTCCGAAAAAGCTACTTTTTCTAATTCAAAGATAAATTCTTGTGTTTGTTTGTCCAAAAAGGTATTTAATGTATTTGAGTAAGTCTGCGGCGTCAGCCAAGTCAATAAACCAAATACCAACAGCGCTATACATAACAGCATGAGTAATGTGATAATAAAAACTTTGGAAAATAAGCTGCTTCTAATTTTCTTTATCAATTTTATATCCCACTCCTCTGATGGTTTGAATAAAGTCAATGCCTAATTTTTTTCGTAAATTTTTGATGTGCGTATCAACGACGCGCTCATCTCCATAAAAATCATATTGCCACAACTTATCTAACAGATTTTGTCGTGTCATTATCCGCCCTTGATGCATAAGCAATTCCCGAAGTACTTCAAATTCACGCCGTGTCAATTCATAATTATTGTTATCTATGATTGCAGTATAACTATCTAAATCTAAAATAAGATTTCGGTAGCAGATTTTTTGATTCTCATCTTTTTGTCCGTTGCTGCGTCTTAAAACGGCAGCTATTTTTCGTACCAAAATGGGCATTGAAAAGGGTTTGGTGATATAGTCATCAATTTGCAAATCCAATCCTCGTATCTGTTCTTCTTCGCCGTTTAGTGCGGTCAACATTATGATGGGTATTTGCGATTGCTTGCGTATCAATTCGCAAACAGCGAACCCATCAATTTTGGGCAGCATAATATCTAACAGTATCAAGTCAAATGGCTTGCTTGAAAACATACTGATCGCTTCTACACCGTCATTGGCTATTGTCACCTCGTAGCCGGCTTCCTGTAAAAAATTTCGCAAAAGTTCTTGAATATCAAGATCGTCCTCAACAACTAAAATTTTTGGCATCATACCACCTCCATAGTAAACATAACATAATATTTTGT
>CATJSX010000023.1 GCA_949743265.1 uncultured Peptococcaceae bacterium | reverse complement strand
ATAATAATTGCTGTCAAGCAGTACGCCAGTACCAGCACTAGCGCCAAGGTCGTATATAGGCATACTCACCATATTATCATCGCATTTATCTTCTTCCCTATAATCGGAGAGAAGGACGACACCATCAGGAAGGGAACGCTGAGCTGGTTCTTTATATTCCTCCTCTATTTCTTTCTTTTTAGCTTTCTTCTGTTTGGCTTGCGTTTTCTTTGCTATTGCTTCACATCTATCAAATTCTATTTCAAGAACAGCATTTACAGCAGATTGTCCGTATTCATCAATGAAGCGATATTTTTGAAGATGTTCTTTTTCGTCTTGAGTAATTTCATATGAAATTATGTCATTAGAATCAGTAGAAGTCCAATTCAATAAGATATTTGGAGAAACATTAAATATGAAACAAAGTTTTTCGATTGTATCAGCGTCCGGTTTATTATCTCCGCGCTCCCAGTTAGAAATGACATTCTTACTTTTCCCTAATAACATAGCAACATCTTCTTGTTTTAATCCAGATTTTTGTCTGTACAATTTTATTTTTTCACCAAGCGACGACATATCTCGCCCCCCCTCTTTCGTTAAATAGTTACACATCATATTGTAACAAAAAAATCTGTATTTGTAAATAAAAAATACAGATTTTCTGATTTTAATATTGATAGTGCAATAATTCTGTGATATTATTTTTTGTTAGTACAGAAATACTGTATAAATATTAAAATCAGGAAGTGATTCAATGAAGGTGTATGAAAGAGTAAAAAATATATTAAAGAAAGTGGGTTAAAACAAAAAATAGTAGCTGAATAGGCTGGATACACTGAAAAGCAATTTAGTGACTTATTAAATGGGAAACGCCCATTATATGCAGATGATGTAGAAAGAATCTGCAAAACTCTAAATGTACCACCAGATACATTTATTTTATTTAGTACAGACCACAAAGGAGCGTGAGCGAATGGAAGATATGAACATATTGACAGAAATCGTAAAGACGAGTATTCAATCAGGATTATTCAGCAAAGAAAATATTGAAGAATCGCGCTATATCGGCAGTGCATTGCTCGTTGCTTGCGATGCAACGGAAAAAATAGCGGGGTTAATGCACGAGCTAGAAGCAAGTGAGGTGCCAGATATTTCTGAAACAGCTATAGAACATCGTGGCTCACTAATAGGCTTTAGAAAGTATTTAGGGCTGCTTTTAATGGATAAATCACAAGAAGAAAGGCAACAAATTTATGATACGCTGAGATTTATGCAAAAAGACGAGCATGAAAAGAAAGTCGTATTGGTGAGTGGCTCAGAGCAGTGCACTGGTAAATCATCTTTTGTAAAGATTTTAAACGATTTAGGCATTACCGCATTTGAAGACTACCAAGTATTAAAGATTGAGCTTGATAGAATTATCGCACCTAATGAACAATGCGAAGTAAAAGTGCGTAAGAAGATTAGATCATAAATCGGATAATTTATTCATAAGCACATCGACCCAATATGAAAGCGCTTCTTTGAAATCAAAATTAAAATCTAGGTTAATGCTAGCTTCAACAACATTTTCTGCATCGATCGCAGTCTCATTATTAGCATCAACTTCTGTGTCAGCGCTAATATTATTTACAAGTTTATTAGCTTTGTAGGCTAAGTATAATTTTCTAAAGAATTTTTGAATTTTATCAAGCTTTTCAGCGAGATTACTATCCCTTTCATTGATGACCGATATACTGGCATCTGCCATAATCACAAGATCGTCTATACTTAAAGTATTAAGCTGACCATGTGTAAACACTTTTAGTTGTGCATTAGTAAATCGATGTAATTCTCTGTGAGTTGCCATAAATTATCCTCCGATCAATATCTAGTAGTTTGATATTAAGAATATACCATATACAGGGGGGATGTTACAAGTGTTAGAAAAAATAAAACGGCTAAGAGAAGAAAAAGGTTTAACACAATGCGAGCTCAGTCAACGCATGGGGAACAAGAGCAGCAATCATATTTACATGCTAGAAAAAGGCATGCGCACCAATTTATCTTTAATGATAGCATGTGAGCTAGCCAAAGCGTTCGATATAACGCTGGATGAGTTGGTGAAAGATACGGAGTTTGATTTACGAAAGGAGTGTGGAAAAGGTGATAGACTTTGACCGGAGCTACAGCGCCAAAGAAGTAGCGGAAATATTAAACGTATCATTACCAACGGTTTACGAGTGGGCGCGGGCCAAACCAGAGTATGGCGGCATACCATCATTCAAATTTTGCTCAGGGGTTCTAATCCGTGAAAGCGATTTGCAAAAATGGATCGTCGTCCGAAGGCGTATATGGCAGGCATTGCTACGCCATGTGGCACAAGGGTTTTGTGCAATGCTTTTTACAATTATCTGGAAGAAGGCGAGAATTGCTTGACCGCCGATCGTTTCAGGGGCCACTCTTAGATGAGTTGGGACGCAAGCTGGATATTTTCCCCACATTCGATGAACAAGCTCATTTCGGCATGACTGCTTGCTTGGACAAGGTGTATGAATATGCCAAGAAACATAAAAATGTCATGCTTTTACTCAACGCAACGGCACCAATAACATGGTCTTAGTCGTCGATGTGGCTTATCTGAATTTTGCCGGAACAAATGGATGCAATTTCTTCGAGCTGTTCACCAGCTTGCCTGACAACATGATCGTTATCGTGGCATTTAGTATGTTCAAAGGCTATATCTTATAAGCTATCGCTTGGGCTGCATGATTGGTATCTATATATGCTCAAGGATTGTTTACCGCAGGCTTTTTGGAAATGGTGGTCGAGGTTGAAGGCGATACGAGGCAAGTAGCCGAGATCTTACAACAAAGTGAACAAGGGAAAATTATCGTCATAGGCAGCAGTATAACGGCAATGACCCAAGCCAAAACACGATAGACTCCAAAAATCAACGCGCTGTGGTACCACCAAGGAGTATGGAGTGTAGCAAAGAGCGCGGTGAGTTGATCTTGCAGAACGAATAATAGCGTTGAGAGCATTTGTGCGAAGAGTAGTTGGCACCAGTGATGGTCAACCAAAAGAGCACTGCCAATAGTGCCAGCATGATAGGCACGCCAGCGCGGCAATCAGTCAGCAAACGATCTCAGCGGCGTTAGTTTTGGTCGCAAGGTGTGTCGGGATAGCGGATGCTGTCTTGATAAATGGTTTCGGCAGTCTGCTCAAGCGTCATCGCGATATGCTCTTGCAAAGCGGTGGGTAGATAGTCCTTGCTCTGCCAACGTTTGGCGGGCTGCGGTCAGTGCTGTTACCAAGGCGGGCTGTTTGCTGATGTCCACGTCCAAATATTGGCGCAAGGACTGCGGTAGCGTCAAACGCAGTGCCTCCCAGCGACTATTGAGCTGTCCAGCTAATAGTGGTTCCAAGAGCGGCTGCAATTGCTGGACAGCACGCTCCACAGCAGGTGGTTAGGCGCAGCGAGTGGCAATGGCATCCATCAAAATGCCCCTTTAGCAAATATTAGTGATGCCGATCAGGCGCGAATTCTGTTAAAAATAAATATGTGATGTATTTAATAAATGTTGTGACTTTTAGTCACAACATTTATTTTTTATCTGAATAATGAAATTTATCTTTTGGTTACAGTTTTGGGCTGTAACCAAAAGATTTGATAAAAAAATCAAATGTTACCCATATTATAAAAAATAATCTATACTTTAAGCAAAGAAAAAGCTAATAAAATTTTAGAATTTCTTTCAATGATTATTTTTAAGGAGGGGCTTTTATGGAGCACAAAAAATTAGCAGACAAGATTATGGTTTTGGGAATTGATGGAATGGATCCGGAATTAACTAAGTATCATTTGGAAAAAGGGCTGATGCCTAACTTGAAAAAATTTTTAGAAATGGGCTCTGCGCGCGAAGATTTACATTTGTTAGGGTCTCATCCAACCATTACACCACCGATGTGGACTACACTAGCTTGTGGCTGTCATCCTTATGTTCATGGTGTTACGGATTTTTGGCGGCAGCATCCAGAAAAATTGGATACTTATGTGTATGGATTGGATTCGACCAATTGCCGCGCTGAACAACTTTGGAATGTTTTTGCTGAAGCTGGTTGGAATACTTTAGTTTGGCATTGGCCCGGTTCCTCTTGGCCGCCAAGCTCAGATAGTCCTAATTTGACTGTGGTTGACGGAACTAATCCAGAAGGTATCAATATGGGAACAGGTCAAATATGGAATGAATTTATTGCAGTAGGTAGTGAAGAGACAGATGTCACAACATATAAAATTGCTGCTGGTGAAATGGCACATATGTGCGTTATTACCGATTTGGAAGATAAACAAGACGGCTTTGATACCCATGAATATGTCCACTTTATGGCGACTTCACAAGAAATTCGCATTGTACCAGAACCCAGACCAAAAGATCAATGGGGACCCCATCCGGCAACTGGTGGTATGAGCAAACAATCTATGGATATCAGTTTAGGCGCTATCAAACCAGCAACTGGCTGGGCTAATGCTCCTGCTGAAGCGAAAGAATCTACTATTCTTTTTTCTCGGGGATTAGTACGTCGTCCGGTACTAATTTTAAAAAATAGTGATGGCGTTTATGATACCATTGCGCTGTATAAAAATAAAAAAGCTGAAGAACCTATTCGCTTATTGAAGAATGGCGTATTTGAACAAGATATTATTGATGAAGCTATTAAAAATGATCAAAAACATGAAATTTCTCGCAATATGCGTATATTAGATATGAAGCCAGATGGCAGCGCTTTTAGAATTTGGTGTTCCGCCGAAACGGATATCAATGACGATCGCGTTTGGTCACCTAAAGCATTATTCCAAGAAATAAAAGAAAATGTGGGTTTGCCACAGCCTGTTGCTAATTTAGGCTCTACTGACGACCAGCTGATTCGTGATTGTATGCACGAAAATTGGCGACGCTATATGAAATGGCAAGCTGATTGTCTCCATTATATGATAGAAAATAAAAAACCTGATATTATTTTCACTCACATTCATAATGACGACGCTGAAAAGCACATGTATATTCATTTTGCGCGTGAAGGCAGTGAATTATCACCACAACCGGTAGAAAACTATGTCGGCTATTTGGAAGATATCAGCAAACAGAACGATGAATATTTGGGGCGTTTTATCCATCTATTAGATGAAGGGTGGACTATTTTATTAGTATCTGATCACGGTTTGACTTGCAACAAAACTTCTGAAACTTCGCAAATGGTGGGAGCAGGTATTGACACAGAAGATTTTGTAAATTGGGGATTTACAACTTTAACACATGATGAAAAAGGTGCTGTTGCTGTTGATTGGACCAAAACGAAAGCTATTAAGACGCGTATGAATGAAGTATATATCAATTTAAAAGGCAAATATTCAACGGGTATCGTTGAGCCTGCTGATAAATGGGAACTAGAAGAAGAAATTATGACGAAAATGTATCAAGCGATCAGTCCTAAAACCGGTCATCGTTTGGTATCGTTAGCTTTACGCAATAAAGACGCTATTCATTTGGGGTTAGGCGGACCAGAGTGTGGTGATATTGTTTTCTTTACGTCAGAAGGCTATAACAATGAGCATGGTTGTGGTTTATCAACAACACTAGGTGCTGCACATACTTCGCAATCGCCGATTTTTGCTGCAGCAGGTAAAGGTATCAAGAAAAACTTTAAAACCGATCGTGTCATTAGGGAAATCGACGTTGCACCAACAGTAGCTGTCTTAGGTGGCGTCAGAATGCCAGCAAATGCTGAAGGGGCTCCTGTTTATCAAATATTAACAGATTATTGATCAGCAGAATGAACAAAATTGTAGATTTCAATAGAAGTAAGTTTGTTTTGATGAAATATTAGTGTATAGAATATCATGATTTGATAGATTGTCAATTTTGAGCCGAAAAGCGACGATGTTTCGCCGTTTTTCGGCTCTTTTTTTGCTGTCTAAGAAAGTATGAATTATAAGATACAATATTTCCCATTTATGCTCTGATTGTTTTTATCTAATTTTAACGAAATATTATCGAATGATTATTTTTAATGAGGTGATCATATGAATACGGCGATACAAGAGCAAGACGCAAAATTAACGAAAAAAGAAAAAATGTATTATGTTCACAGTATTGTTGGCGTGGCGTTAATGTTTTTATTTGGCTTGTTGCCGCCTTTTGATCCAGTAACGCCTATCGGTATGAAATTTTTAGGCATATTTATCGGTTTGCTTTATTTATGGTCTACCGTTGATATGGGCTGGCCGATTTTTGCAGCGTTTGTTGCGTTGGTTGTTTTGGATTGCATGCCAATAACGCAAATTTATACAACAGCATTTGCTAATTCAACCCTAATGCTTTGTTTATTTACCATGTTGGTTATTATGCCGTTGGCAGAAACTGGTATTTTCGATTATGTGGCGGCGTGGTTATTGAAAAAACCTTTTTTGAAAGGGCACCCGTGGCGCTTAACGATTGGTCTAATTGCTCTGGTTTTTATCGGTTGTATTTGCCATGGTGGAATCGCTATCCTTTTTATGGTTTTTGAATTGACATATAAAATCTGCGATATGTGTGGCATGAAGCGTACCCATCCATGGGCTGGCGCTATTATTACTGGTGCGGTCGTATCTTTTGTTATTGGTGGCGGTGTGTTTCCTTTTAATGGATTGCCATTATTTATTATGGGAGTTTTTTCTAGTATTCAAACTTTTCAATGGCCATTTTTGCAGTATATGTTGTTTATGATTATTATGGAAATTGTTATCATGTTTTTTTACTGTTTGTTTATTAAAGTTTTGCGTGTCGATATGACAAAATTGCGCGAAGCCGACGTATCTGATTTTGTGAGAGAATTGCCACCACCAAGTAATTATCAAAAGAAAGCGGCAACTATGTTAATTACTTTTATTGGCTGTTTAGTTGTCGTTGGCATTGTTTCTGCATTTCCTGCTAATATTTTTACGACCTTTTGCAGTAGAATTGGTTTGGTTGGCGTATCGTGGGTATTTATGTGTTTAATGGTCATTTGGCGAATAAAAGAAAAACCAGCTTACACATTCAATATCATGTCTGCTAAAGTACCATGGGATTCTGTATTCATTATTTGTATTGGTATGTCTTTTGGACCAGCTATTGCCAGTGAAACAACAGGCATTAGCGCTTGGCTTTATCAGTTGACTGCGCCGATCTTAGCTGGACATAGCGCTTTTGGTTTTATTATGTTGGTCTGTTTGATTACACTTGTTTTGACCAATTTTTTAAATAATACTGTCGTTATCATGTTAATCATTAGCGTTATTGCCGCTTACGTGCCAACAATGGACTTGAATGTTATTACTATGGCTGGGATGATGTTAGTTGCTTCACAAATGGCAATGTTTGTTCCGGGTGCTTCCTACTATGCTGGTTTAGCTCATGGTCAAGCTTCGCAGACTGGTCGCAAAAACGGATTTCTTTGGGGAGGAATGGTTATGTTAGCCACAGCCTGCGCTATGCCGATTATGTTAATTATAGGTAATTTGTTATTTTAAAGAGAAAGGTGTGTTAGAAAAATCATTGAAATTGTCAATAAAAAATTTCCCATAAAATAAAAAAGCAAAGAATTCCTCGGTAAAAATGGTTGGCGTTAAAACCATGTTTTATCGGGGTTTCTTTTGCTTTTGGTGATTATGGCGCTGCTGTCTATTTACTATTATTCTTTTGCTTTTTGACAAGACAAATAAATAAAGGGATTTTTGTCATCGGAAATGATAAATTGTATGGTTGTTGTTTGGTTAATGGACAGTATATCTTGATAATCATCTCGCTGAAAAATCTCACCTATCGTTTGATGCCATGCTTCGTTGGATAATTCGGTTTGACTGTTTGCATATTGGTGAATAGCTGCTGTATTAGCAGAGGTTTCTAATTCCGTCATTTCCGTTTCTTCAAAATAGAGCGTGTCAAAAGAAGCCGTATAAACATTTCGACTATCTTGGGTAATATGTTTTAGCCGATAATACCATGCGCCACTTATATCAAAATTTTGACACTGATACTGTCCGTTTTCATACACTAGATAAGGAGAAGAAGCGTCAAGATAATCTATCTTACCAAAATAGCGCTGAGCGATTTCACCAAATTTTTCTTGAGTTAAACTATCATTGCGTATATTCTCGTCTATTTCATCAAGATAAGCTAAGTAAACAAAAAGTGTAAGTTCATGCCAATCAATCGTTTCTGCTGAGGAAAAATTGGGCAAACACGATAGCTCATAGGGGTGGTCAAGGTAATATTGATAAAAAGATTGTATAAGATCTGGCGATACGACTAGTGGATCTGTTGCTGTTAATTTATAAGGAAGGCCTTCATTGCCGCTTATTTGGTTATCTTCTGGCAAAACGTTTTTGTTGCAAGCTGTTGACGCCAATAATATCAATAGCGTCAATGAGACGATTATTTTGAGATATTTCAATGTTTGTTAACTCCTTTCGTGTTTGCGTTGCACAGTTGCTCAATATTATTTAAAAACAGCTGTCTGTACGTTTTGAATCGTTTGGCGCTCAATGCTGTTTTTATACAGGTGAATGACTATCATAAAACAGAAATGGGACCTATTGAATAAAACGACATCAGAGATTAGTTTTAGCAGGATATTGATAAAAATTAGTTAAACAACATCTTTTAATAGGTTCAATGAGTATGGGGGAGGAAATTTTTATGGCAACAGGGTTTGTTAAAAAGAAAACGCGAGTATATTTCGGTCCTGACAAAACGCTCTATCCTTCGGAAAACAGTTATGCTGGACCAAATGATGCCGTTGTAATTTTTTGGCGAGAAGGAGACTGGTATTATATCGAATACCCAACGAGTGCTTCACCCAAACGAATGTATATCCCAAAATCAGCAGTAAGTAATATTAACGGGAAGATCACGAATTATGATATTCAAAAACAAACACGCTATGTTAATCTAAGTGGTCCTACTTATTGGGGACCAGAAAGTATTTATCCGTTTGCCGGTTCCGTTGCCTTGGGAGAAAAGGTACAGTATTTATTTCCGCAAAGAGAGAACGATTATGTATTGATTGAATATATGGTTGATAATCATCAGAAAAAAAGAGCATGGATTCATGGCAACAATCTCGCCATGGCACCCATTCAAGATGGCGAAATTATTTATAAAATCATCAAAGACCCTCTCAACAAAAATGAAAATTATACCGGCGCAAATCATGTTGACTACGCTGTTAATATGGGGACGCCTGTTTATGCCATGTGCGACGGCATCTTTACTTTTGGTTATTATTGGGGAAAAGTTAAAGCAAACAGTCCTAATTCTTATATTAGTTTAGGGAGAGGTTATCGACTAATACCAGATAACGGCTGGCAAACCGTTTCTGGTTTTCGTGCCAAATACATTGAATATGGGCATTTATCAGAGCTGGCAGGTTATCAAACGCCGGATTATGTTGAACGCTGCAACAACGGCAACGGTTGCTCATATAGCGCTTGTTATGAAAAGCATATCGTTAAATTAGCTGAAAAACACGTCAAATGTGGAGAATTTATTGGTTACAGTGGCAATTCTGGCAATACGTTAGGCAAAACAGGCAATCATTTGCATATTAAGCTGGTTTGATACATTATCGCTCCCAAATGACATGACGATAATTTTTATTATGCATGATTTCGTTGATATATTAGCAAAATATTTCCTGAAAAAATAAGTAAACAAATTCCTACTGAAAGTATGGACTACGCTGCTTTTGGTAGGAATTTGTTTTTCTAAAATTTCACTGAATATGCCAAACACTAACGCATCGTTAGCTTCTTTGATTGTGCCGAAATAATCTATAATGCCAGTAAAATTAAGACCACTATAGCAAAACAACCCTAATCGATAATTTTCAACAGCAATACAATTGTGATCGACATTAGTTCCTTTTTCTAATAAAATAATTTTATGTTAAATATTTCTATAGATTGAATTGCTTAAGCGCCGAATAGTAAGCGACCGACTTGATAAATTAACATTGCTACTAAATAAGCGACTAACGTTTGATAAGCAGCGGCTAAAATGGCTTGTTTGGTAGACCCCATTTCTTTGCGAGTAGCTGCAAACGCTGCCATACAAGGCATATATAGTACGGTAAAGATCAAAAATGAAAAAGCGCTTAATGGTGTAAAAATGGTGTGCAAAGCATTAGAAAGTTGCAAATCGCTGCTGGCTGCTGTTAAAACGCTTAACGTACTAACAACGGCTTCTTTGGCAGTTAGACCAGTAATCAAGGCTGTAGCCGCTCGCCAATCGTTGAATCCTAACGGCGCAAAGAGCGGCGCAAGAAACGAACCAATAGAAGCTAACATGCTTTCGGTACTGTCTTCAACCATATCAAAAGACCAGTTGAAATTCTGCAAGAACCAAATCAAGACAGTAGCAAAGAAAATAACGGTAAAGGCTTTGCGCAGAAAATCTTTGGCTTTTTCCCACATATGCAGCAGAACGCTTTTTGCTGATGGCAAACGATAAGCGGGCAGTTCCATAACAAAAGGAATAGAATCGCCTTTGAAAATCGTATTTTTCATCAATAGTCCCGACAAAATAGCTACGATAATACCTAAAATATAAATACTGATCATGACTAAAGCGCTGGTTTGTTCAAAAAATGCCATTGTAATCATGCCATAAATAGGTAATTTAGCGCTGCAAGACATAAACGGTGTCAAAATGATGGTCATTTTTTGATCTCGTTCGCTGGACAAAGTGCGGGAAGCCATAATAGCTGGCACACTGCACCCGAATCCCATCAGCATTGGTGCAAAAGACTTGCCGGAAAGTCCGATCTTGCGTAGTAATTTATCCATTACAAAAGTTACTCTTGCCATATAGCCACTGTCTTCCAAAATCGATAAAAAGAAAAATAAGAGAACGATAACCGGTAAAAAAGACAACACGCTGCCCACACCAGCGCATACCCCATCAATGAGAAGCGCCTGCAACCATGGACTAACGTCTGCTTTTTCCAAAACAACGGCTAGTTGAGCTACTAATTGATCAATACCTGCGCCTAGTAAATCCTGTAAAGGAGCGCCAATCAAATCAAAGGTTAGCCAAAAAATGACCATCATAATGGTCAAAAATACAGGAATACCCAAATATTTATGTGTTAACAATCGATCCCAATGTTCAGAGCGTACTTGTTCGCGCGTTTCTTGCTGCTTATGAACACATTCATTACAGATATGTTCGATATAGCTGTAACGCATATCAGCTAGAGCTGCTTCGCGATCAGTATGCAAAGTTTCTTCCATATTTTTGATGATGTGCTCAACGATATGACGTTGACTTTCACTCATTTTAAGTGCGTCCATCATTGAGATTTCGCCTTCTACTAATTTAGTGGCAGCAAAACGCCACGAACAGCCCAATTCGTGCGCTTGATCCTCGATTATGTGAGCAATGGCATGAATTGCTTTGTGAACCTCACCAAAACAAAAATCGAAATTGACTTCTGACTGCCCTTTTTCTACAGTTTTTTTGACAATATTGACTAATTCGGAAATGCCTTCTCCTTTGCTGGCAGAAATTGGTACAATTGGCATGCCTAAATGTTCGGAAAGCAAATCAATATCAATAGAATTGCCGCTGGCACGCACTTCGTCCATCATGTTCAACGCCATGACCATTGGCGTTTCGAGCTCCATGAGTTGAAGTGTCAGATATAAATTGCGTTCGATATTCGTTGCATCGACAATGTTTATGATAAGCGCTGGCTTTTCTTGAAGAATAAAATCTCGTGTTACCACTTCTTCAGCAGTGTAAGGCGAAAGTGAATAAATACCCGGCAAGTCAACAATAGTCGCTTCTTTATACCATTTGATACGCCCTTCCTTTTTCTCTACCGTTACGCCGGGAAAATTGCCTACATGCTGATTTGAGCCGGTCAGCGCGTTAAAAAGCGTCGTTTTGCCACAGTTTTGATTGCCTGCTAACGCTAAAAGATAGTTCATTGCTTGTTCACCTCTTTGAGTGTGATTTTTGCCGCATCTTCCTTACGCAGTGTCAAAACGTAGCCTCTGAGAAATAATTCGATTGGATCGCCCATAGGAGCGATTTTGCGCACCATGACTCTTGTATTTGGCGTCAATCCCATATCTAAAAGTCGCCTTCTTAAAGGTCCCTCACCGCCAATAGTATCAATAATTCCGCCGTCACCCGGTTGTATTTTATCTAAGGTCACCATTTTCTTCGCCTCATTTCAATTAACAATTGCTTCTTTTTGTAAAATATGTCTAACCTCCGGAATCACTCCTATTTCGTTACTTTACGCTAATTCTAAAGCGCTGTTTCTAAGTTGTCAATAGCTTTTTGTAAGTTTTTAAGAAGTGTTTGACTATTTGCGCGTTATAAAAAATTTAAGTCGGAGCCTTCGCCAAAAAATTTTGGGGGCGAAGGCTCCGACTTATTCGTTTTGATAATCAAAAATTGTCATCTGTTTATCTTTGGGGGCAAAAAGTTGGTCTAATAAAGCGGTGTAAAATTGATAAGCGTTAGGTAAAGCGTAATTTTCCTTTAACGCTTGATAACTAATCCAAGTACCGCCGAACAGTGGTAATGGTTTAGAAATTTTGACTAAATAGCCGTTCATTTGCCATTGAATATGAGTGAAAGTGTGTTTAGCGCTTCCAACCGGCGTTATAGTGTCCACTGCAACGCCTTTGTCTTGCAAAAAAAAGCGAGCTTCCGTTGCGTTAAGAATACCTTCAAGATTGGGGTATTCCCACAAGCCTGCCAATAATCCTTGAGAAGGTCGCTTCTTGAGCAAAATTTTTTCCTGATGGATAATCAAAAAAATGGTATATTGCTGTATTTTGCGGCTTATTTTATTGCTTTTAACAGGCAGTTGATTAACGCAGTCGTCCCCATAAGCCATACAGAAAGATTTGAGCGGACAATCGCAACATTTGGGCGCAGCTTTTGGCGTACAAATCAATGCACCTAAATCCATCAAAGCCTGATTAAAATCGCCCGCTCTTCTTGGCGGTAATACTTGCATAACTAATGCATGAAAATGCTTTTTATTTTTGGCATCTCCAATATCGTGATCGTCTTTATATAGGCGGGCGAATATACGCAATACGTTGCCATCGACAGCAGCCGTTGGTTTTTGAAAAGCTATGGAAGCAATAGCACCAGCAGTATAATCGCCAATTCCCGGCAGCTTACGCAATTCATTCTCATTATTGGGCAAAAGACCGTCATAATTTTCTACGATTAGGCGAGCTGCTCGCTGTAAATTGCGAGCGCGGCTATAATAGCCCAGCCCTTCCCATAATTTAAATAATTCTTCTTCGGATACTTCCGCCAGCGATTGAATATCAGGCAGGCGTTGCATAAACCGTTCAAAATAGCCTATTACTGTTGCAACTTGTGTTTGCTGGAGCATAATTTCCGATACCCATACGCCATAAGGCGTGGGTGTGGTGCGCCATGGAAGCGTTCGCGCTTCACGGTCATACCACGCCAATAAAACGGATGCAAAATCGTTGTCTTTTTTCATAGTGCCTCCTAACGCAGTATGGCTTCGCCGAAAGCATAGCCGGCAAAAATAAAGACAAAATTCCAAATGGCAATGCCGCCGGAAGAATAGAGCAAAAATCGTTTGAAATTGATTTGAAATACGCCAGCTGCTAAAGAAATCAGCGTTCTTGCGACGGGAATTAGTCTAGCAATGAATACGCCTTTATCGCCATAGCGCTCCACATAGCCCGCCGTTTTATCGAAAGCCGGCTGCATTTTTGGATAACGTCGGTAGAACTTTTTTATTACTAGATTGTCTAAGAAAAAACCCAATAAATACAATACAGAACTGCCCAACAGTCCGGCGACAACTGAAACCAAAAGAGAAAACATAAAATTGCCTCCGCCTCGCGCGATCAATATCCCTACTGCTGGCATGATGATTCCTGCTGGCAGTCCGGGCAGATTGAGATATTCTAAAAATACAATCAAAAATAAAAAGTAATAGCCATAGGCAGCGAAATATTGCCAAACGATTTCTGCACTATCCATCTTTTTTATCTAATCTCCTTTTTGTTCTGTAGCAGATTCTTTTGTCATGTTGAAAATTTTTTCTCTCGTCAAATGCGGTTCGATCTGATACTTGATGCGTTGCATCTTACGATCTAAAAGCGCCGCTAAATCAGCACATTCTGTCAAATCTGCTTCAACATCCGGTATGGTGGATTTGTCTTTTTTATAATAAATCTTGTGTTCCAAAGATGCCCAAAAATCCATCGCAATCGTTCTAATCTGTACTTCAATGACGACTTTTTCCACGCGATCGGTTAAAGAAACGGGTACTCTGACCAATAAATGGAGACTGCGATAACCATTGGGCTTAGGGTTTTTGATGTAATCTTTAACGCCAATAATCTCTAAGTCATCTTGTCGACGCAAGTTTTCATAGATTACGTAAATGTCTTCAACAAAAGAGCAGATGATTCGAATCCCGCCAATATCGTGAAGATTTTTTCTGGCACTTTCCACAGAAACGTCAAAACCTTGACGTATTAATTTTTCAACGGTATTTACTGGTTCTTTGATACGAGTTTCTAAATGTTCAATAGGATTATACGAATGAAGATAGTCATATTCTTGGTTTAAAATATTGAGTTTGGTGATAATCTCCTCAATGCCAAATTTGTGAATAACAAATAAATATTTCCACGCTTCCAAATCAAAATCATTCAAAACCTCTCTTAATCCCTCTACCGTGTGAACAAAAGATCCTTCACTGTTGTCTAACACGTTCATTGCTGCAAACACTCCTCTTTTTGATGATTGATATACTACAAATTTATTGTACTGTAAAATACATTCTCTTTCAATAAAATTCTTTCCTGCTAATAAAACTTAACGTTTTCTGACAAATTTCTGAGCAATTTCTAAAAAAGTACGGCTAGCGAAGGGGAGAAAAATATGTAAATAATGTTTTTTACTATCGTACATGATAGCGTCCGTTGAATGATGGAGAGAGGAAAAGAGATGGATAAAGCAATTTTGTAAGAAAATATTCCAATCTGTCCTCTGTAAAAAAGCAAAATAAAAATAACCGCCTTGTCAGAGGCGGCTTAATCTAAGTTTCGCGGATTAACCGCTGCTGCAAAGTGGCAACTCCTATTTATATTGATAACCTATTGCAGAAGAAACTATACTCAAGCACTTGCTTTTTAAGCAGATGTTCTTTTTATACCCCAAATCAATGGAAAGGCAGTGAGAAGACGAATTGATTAAATGAAGCTGTTGGCTTTTTCAACTTCAAGCATGCTGATGAGCCTATGATGCAACGGGAAATGCCATCAAGAGGCATTGATTATGAAGACGATGAACGATTTCGTCAACAAATTGAGCTAAAACCAGAATAGCTTTTGGGTAGCTGGTTCGGCGGCTGTTTATAACTATTTGGCTCAAAACTATAAGCAAACCATTAGCGACGTTGCTATCGATTCGCCAATGCTCGGTGTCATTGATATACGCATTATTTTGAACGATGGGCAACTACTCACGAGTAAGGATTAAAGATTCCATAGCTAACAGCGATCGTTTAATTGTTGCTGCACAGAAAGTGATAGAATTTACCATTGCTTAGCGCTTTATTTCAATAGCAGCTGTTATTTCATTCACTGATATCATTTCAAAAGAACGTCAATCGTCAGCTCCTTTGCGATTAGGCAAATTTTCTGTTTTCATTTCCTTGACGCAGCGACATAACTCGCTTAATAAATACATTTCGTCACTAGCGCGCAAATCATCAACAGCGCTTTTAAGCGCCGCTATTTCCTCTGTCAACTGTTTTACTGCTTTTTGCAATTCTTGCAGTTGATCATTATCCGCTGTTGCTTCTTGTTTTTGACACGCCACTTCTTGATAACATTTACCCGCTCCTTGCGCAAAATATTGTTGCTGTGCATTAAAAGTTAGTATCGCCTGTCCTGCTAAAGTCAACCAGTTGCCGGCAAGATTCTGCACGTTGAAAGGCATTGTTAAAGCGGACAAATT
>CATJSX010000022.1 GCA_949743265.1 uncultured Peptococcaceae bacterium | reverse complement strand
TCTAGCTCATGACCCTGATACAAGTGCTTTTTGATGATTTCAGCAACTTCGCCAGCCTCACCCGTTAACCCTAAGGCTGCGTTATTTAAGTCATAGCACCTTTCAGTTGCTAATTTCATCGCTAGCTCTTGATACTGTTCCCAGTCAAATTCTTTATCCATTCTCTTTGCCCCTTTCGTGGATTGTTATAAATGACGACCATTGACGGAAATGGCGCTGGATCATATGTTTTGCCATCTTCATCAGTAAAACGCAATCGCCCACGTATAAAACGAATTTCAGCTTTTCCATAAATATAATCATGAAAATATGTTGTATCGGTTCGAGAAGGAATCAGTAAAACGACTGTTATACCTTTCTGTGCTTCCTCGTATGCTTTTTTTACCCATTTACCTATTTCTCTCCCATAGGGTGGATTGCAAAACACAGCTCCGCCAATATCCACCACCCCTACGGGGTGTACCCACGAATTATTTAAGCCATCATTTTCAGGCGTATAGTACATTGGGCATTTTGCGTTTTTTTCTGTAGCTGCTGCGTCAAGAACGAAATGAAATTCTTTATCCAATTCGTCAAAGAAATCTTGTGGGGTACAGTAGTCCATTTTTTTACTGCTTAACAGTGCTTGATTCATTCTCGCATCCCCTTACTCTACCAAAAAATCCAAGTCTCTTGGCGTCGCTTTAAAATTATCCGAACTTAATTTACGCCGTTGTTTTGCCTGCATTTGCGCCTCTTTCCTCTCCCCATTCGCCATCCTGCGTAAGTACTCATTCAGCTGCGGCAGTTTCTCACGTCCTGCAACTTCTGCGCCGAAAATGCTTATCATGCTGACAGACTGTTTCAGCTCTTCGCAAACGCTAAGCAGTTGGCCCGGACTAGGCGGAAATGGTGAATCATCTGCCACCCACTTGACAGCGGCTAATTGTGACAACTCGTTATCATATTCCGCCAAAATCTGCTCCATCAGATTTATTGTTTGCAGCTTGCTTTCATTTCTCTGTTTGGCATAAACAGCAGGGTAGGCTGCCTCAAATATCGATAAAATCGCTGCTGCACATACTTTGTCCATACTCCTCGCCCTCTTTCATCTTTTGCAGGATTTCCGCATAACTCATTGGACGCGCCCCGCCTTTTTTAGTACTTGCGGTGTCAGCCATTTTAGTACCGGTGGCGCTTTTGTTACCGGCCATATTGTCCAATTTGTCCCAGATTATCCCCTTCCACCCATTGGCGATACACTCGTCAATCAGCTTAATAATGTCTCCTTCGCGATACACTTTGCTTTTGTTTTCCACCTGCGTCAAAAAGGTTTTTAGCCCTGTTGGCTTGTATTTCTCTCGTCTCTCTGCTTTGTATATCAGCCATTTTTCCATTTGCTTTGCTAATTCTGGCGTGAATCGCTCTCGCCAATTATCTTCGGTTTTTGGGGCTGGCGTTACCGTTCCCGTTTCCCCTTTGGGGGGATAAAGGGGGGGTTATTTACATTATCACTTACATTTACATTAGGTTTTTCATTTTCATATCCGTCGGTTTCTTATTTTCAAAACTATCGCTTCTATCTTCTGTATATTCAATTTCTTTTAAATCTTCCTCTGGTTTTTCTTCCACTAAACCTTTGCTTTCTTTTTTCGGTCTGCCGCCACTTTTACCGTTCGTTCTTCTTTGACTATTAGCGTCTAACTGTGGTTTAGCCATAATAAAAACCATTTTAGCGCCGCTTGATGTTATTTCTGCTTCTTCACCTTTTAAAGCGTATAAGGCAATAGCTCTGTACGCTTCTGCTTGTTCGTTTGCAGGCAATAACTCAATAGCATCAAGAAACGATTCATAAAATACAAAGCTATTGCTCATTTCTACACTCCTCTTTCTTTAGCCTCCCCAATTTTGGGAAGGTCAAAACTTCTTTTTTAAGCCTTTCGCTTGTCCCAGAGTTTACACTTCATAGCCATTGCATTAAGCGCCATCTTGTTAATATCGCATACGCCCATCGAACCCGCCATTTTGCGGCTTTTTCTCTGTACCATGCACGGCATGAAATGTTCATAGTTTGCACATACCTTCTCTTTTTCGTCAATATAGATAACCATCTTCAACACTCTCCTTCTTTTTGGGTAGTTATATTTTAATACTATAATATTATTATAATAACACTAGAACAATATGTCAATATATATTAGTATTATTTTATAACTAAAATACATCTAAGGAGTGTTTTGCATGGCTAAAATTGCTACTCAAATTCGTTTAGAAGAAGATACTTATAGTAAACTAAAACGAATTGCAGAATTAGAATTGCGCTCCCTTAATGCGCAAATGGAATATTTCATCATTAAAGGCACAGAACAATTTGAAAGGGAAAATCCTGCTATTTCTTTGGAATCTGAATAACGGCTTCCATTTCAAATATTTTTTTGCCCATCGTCATTAACATTAAAATAAATGAATTTTGCGAAACGCCCATTTCATCAGATTTTATTCTGATGTAATCCATCATATTTTCTGGCACTCTTAATTGAGTGCTTTCTATTTTTTCACCCATTATTTACACCGCCCGATATAATAATTATTGCTATCCCAAAAATAGTCCACATAATAGCGCCAAAACCTATTGCAAACATCATGAAAGAGGTCGCCGCTTCTAATGGGTCATCAGATGCAAATTCTAGTAAACTTTTTAATAATTTCATCTTCCCTACTCACCTTCCATTTGATTGTATCTGCTGCAATCCTTTTGGCTATCGCTGGCTTAACGCCATGATTGATTAAAT
>CATJSX010000021.1 GCA_949743265.1 uncultured Peptococcaceae bacterium | reverse complement strand
TTTTTATGATTTTTCGAAGTTAAGTAAAGATTAAAATAGTAACAATCCCAGCGGCAATCCTACGCAAGTAATAGACAATAAAGCAATAACGGCAAAAATAATACAATATTTATAGGCATCTTTGGTAGATAGCCAGTCACTATTGCCGAATATCATAGCAGCCTGTGCTGAAGAGCCTGGCGTCATAAAGGCACAATTGGTTGTCATACAGAATATTAAAGCAAAAAGATAAGGATTAACACCAAACTGAAGACCAATGCTGGCTAGTGTTGGTAAAAATACAATGACCAAAATCAAATTATGCGCAAATTGTGTTGCTATCCAGAATATCGCACAGCAAGCTAGAATAAATGCAACAGGCGATAAGTTGGATAAAATTGGCATCAAAAATCCTACTATAGCGCTGATAATGCCGGTATCGCCAGATTCTAATGCAGAAGAAATGGGCATAGTGGCGGCGAACATGATAATAATATCCCAATTGATACCTTTTTGCACAAGAACAGGAAAGGTATACATAGGCTGTCCGTCAGGACTTCTGCGAAAGCATTGAATCGTAACGATGAGCGCCGCAGCCCCCAAAATACCAAAACTGCTGAGAAATGCTTTTGCAGAGCCTGCTGGCAGAATATTCGGAGCAGCGGCTACTAAGGCAAAAAATATCAAAGACACTACGGCAATTTTTTGTTCTTTGTTCATTTTTTCCATTTCACGGTCAGCCAATTCTTCTGTGACAATTTTGATAGCGCTGGTATCAATCTTTAAAACATATTTGCCCACTAACCAATAAAGCAGAGCGCTAGCCAATACGATAGCTAAGCCTGTCAGAGAAGCAGAAACAACTGGCAGCGTATAGCCTGCAGAAGCTTCGCCTAATAAACCAAAATAGATTTGTGCGAGAGGCAAAATTGGCATAGAAACTATGGTGATTGTTCCAATAAAAACAATGCCGCCGATCATATAGCTCACGTATGGATTGCCTTTTTGTAATCCTGCCGTTTTGCAAATACCATAAAAAATATACCACAAAATAATGATACCGCCATACAAATTGATACAGCCAGCTACCAAAAAAGCAGCTAAAAAAATAAACGCAGTCAGCACCCATGGTTTGCCACGGCAAATTTTTCTGGTGACGCACCAATTAGCAATATAAGTGGTAAGATTGCATGAATCTAACGTTGCTACAAATACAAAAGTTGCAAAACACTGTAAAACGATATTATTGCCAAAAGCAGCGCCAAAAACGCCGACCATCGTATCGTATCCGGTTATACTTAAGGCAATCATGCCCAAAAGACTTGGCCAAATAAATCCTACAAATATCCAACCATAAATAACGCCGACAAATACGCCCAATACTTTCATCCCTAGCGGTGTAATGCCGCCGAAAGGCGGTAAAAAACCAATTAAAAATGTTAATGCAACAAAAATTGCACTATGTATAATATACACGGTATTTTTGTTTTTAGTGCTTTCGTTAGCAGTACTTTCCATAATAGCATCCTCCCATCAATCATATAAAATATATTGGTCGACCGATAGGTATATTCTATATGATTGATATAGCTAATGAAAAGTATCAATAGTTTGCGGATGCGTTAACTAAGCAAAATTTTTTTGCGCAAAAAAGGCAGGCTATTCTACGGTTTGCAGCATGAGGGCGCTTTGGATAAAGGGGAGCAGTTTGTCATACTCGCTTTCACGAAAAATGCATCCGTAATAAATAGTCGTATTACTGGCAGAAAAAATTGGTTTTAATATTAGATTGCGATGATTTTTCAATTTGTTAAATTCATTGAGCGTAAGGAGTCCAACACCATAATCTTGCATGATTAACTGTTGCATAGTCTCAAAGTCGTTGATAGAACTGATGATATTCATAGGTATGATGGTTATATTGTTGTTTAATGTTAAAAATGCAGGATCAAAACTTAAAAGTGGTAATGTAGCTAAGTCTTTATCATGATATTGTGTTTTGGTGTTATATTTCGAGCTTTTGCGCATACAAAGATAGAATTTTGACTCTAAAATTGGCTGCAATACTATGTTGGAGTGATTATGTAAAGGAAACGGTTTAGATGACACTTTGCCAGTAAAATCAAGATAAGCGATTAGACCAATAATGTTTTGCGTGCTGCACTGCATGGTCTCTAAAACAGCTTCAGGCGACGCCGTGTAAATTTTTACTTGGCGGTGGGGATAAAGTTGTTTATAGTTTGCTAGACACTTAGGCAATAATGTGGAAATCATTCGCGGAATCGCATAAATGTGCAAGATATCTTCTTGTGCTTCATTATCTTCTGGACAAACTCTTTTTGCAGTGATAGATAAAAAATCTTCGTAAGCTTCTACAATTTTTTCGGCTTTTTGGACGGCAATTTTTCCTACTTCGGTAAATGTAATCATGTTATTATCGCGTTCTAAAAGCGCCAAGTCTAATTCTTTTTCCATTTCACGCAGCGAATGACTGACAACTTGTCTGGAGATAAAGAATTTCTCAGCTGTTTTAGTAATTGATTTGGTATGATATAAATCCGTTAGATACTGAAATTGCTCAATTCGCATTGGTAACACTCCTTTCGTACGAATTTCCGTTATCATCATAAAATATAATCGTTATGTCGTTATTGTAGCATATTCTCTTTTGCAGCGCAAAAAAATTTTTCGGTAAAAATTTTTAAGAAAAGTCCTTCTGCTCGACAGCCATTTGGTATGTGTCTATACTTAAGACATGCAAAAGCAGCAAGTTGCAAATTAAATTTTGAGGAGGAATTATTTATGGCAGGAAAAAGAGTGATGATGATCGGTTTAGATGGTGCCGATCCGTTTGTTATCAAAAAAATGATCGATATGGGCAGACTGCCCAATATTAAAAAAGCCATTGAAAATGGCGTTATAGGCGACAAAATGGCTATGATAGGCGCGTTTCCATCGGTTACGCCGCCAAACTGGGCTTCTTTAGCCACAGGAAACTGGCCCAAAACTCATGGCGTAACATGCTTCTTTAATCACACCTTAGGCAATGATTTAGACAAATTGGGTATGAACTGGGACGCGCAGCGAGTAGAGTCAGAACTTATTTGGGAAAAATTTGCTGAAGAAGGCAAGCGTTGTTTGCTGCTCAATTATTGCGAAGCATGGCCGCCAAGAGGCGCTGCCAAAGAAAATTGCGTTTTTGTTGACGGCTCAGGCGTTGTGCCATTCTTACGCTGCCAAGGAGGGTTCCAAAAAGAAATTTTCCTTGAAGAAGGCGACTTCCCGATGAAAGAAGTGCCGCACTATGTTGAAAAAGGCGCTGGCGATTGTGTTGTTTATGGTGATGCTTTTGATGAAATGACCAAGGAATCTGCTTCTGGTTATAGTGCAGAAATGGCCGCTAGAGTTAGCAGCCCAATCAATCTGCCCACTGTTGACACTAAAATGCCACCGGCTGGTCCAGAAAAATTTCCTTCTTATGAGGAAATTGCCAATACGGGGGATTCTATGGGAGACGCCGCTATTGCCGATCGTTTGACTGCACCAATCAAAGAAGCTAGCGGTTTTAGTTTTGACTTGCCAGAAGGCGCTAAAATGGCGGCGATTCTTGTCAATAACGGTTTGCTGAGACGATTTGTTGTGCTCAGCGCTTCTGACGGCGTACATTATGATACGGTGACGCTTTATGAAAATCGCAAAACCGAGAAAATTTTAGGGCAGGCAAAACTTGGTCAATGGAGCAATGATATTTACGATACATTCAATATCAACGACAGAAAAGAACCTGTCGTTTATCGCTTCCGTGTTATTGAAATGGATCCAGAAGGGAAACGCGCTAAACTTTATTTGTCACATACGATTAAGGCAAATGGCTATAAAGATTATTGCTATCCTGCTGATGTATGGGAAAATCTATATCCTGCTGTCGGAGCTTTTATTCCCTTTGGCAAATTTGATCTAATTGATGAAAAATGTTTGGAAGTCACCACCGAATCTTGGGATTTGGCCTATCAATGGCATGAAAAAACAGCAGATTGGCTATTTAAAACTTATCCCGATTGGCAATTATTCTACACTCATGTCCACGGTATTGACGAGTACAATCATTGGTTCATTCACAAAACTGTAGAAGGCAGCAATGACCGCGTAGCGTTGTATCAGGAATTGATTTATAAGATGTATGAAATTAACGACCGTTATGTTGGTAAATTGATGGAACAAATGGATGGCAATACGGCAATTTTCATATGTTCAGATCATGCCGCTATTCCGCATTCTATTGGTACGACCAATCCGGGCATTGGTTCGTTAGGCGGTATTCAAACGCCAGTGATGGAAGAATTGGGCTTTACCAAAACCTTTATTGATGATAAAGACAATTTACAAGTCAAATGGGATGAAACAATTGCCGTTGCTCAGCGCTCCTCTTATATTTACGTTAACTTAAAAGGACGCGATCCAGAGGGAATTGTTGCTCCAGAAGATTATGAAAAAACGGTGCAACAGATTATCGACGCTTTATATAGCTATCGCCATCCCGTAACCGGAGAGCGGATTATTTCTTTTGCTTTAACTCGCGATGAAATGGAAATAGTTGGCATGGGCGGTGAACATGTCGGAGATATTTTATATCAAGTACGTCCCGAATATTGTAATGAACATGCTTTTTCACCAACAACTTGTACTAACGAAGGGTATTCGTTGAATAATTTGTGTATCATGAGCGGGGCAGGATTTAAGAAAGGGGTTGAAATTAACCGTACGGTTCGTATTGTCGATGTGGTGCCGACTTTATGCCATTTAGCTGAAGTGCCAATGTTAAGCAATGTAGAAGGCGGCGTTATTTGGCAGGCGTTAGAGGGATTTGAAGAAAAATTGTATAAATAGTATTAGCTGTAAGAGATGAAAATTTGGGTAAAAAGCATATTTTGACACTGATTAACTTTGGTCAAGAATATGCTTTTTATTTTTTAGATAAAGGATGAGAAATCTATGATCACAGCAGAACATATTACGATTCGTCACGGTGTACATCAGGTTGTTGATGATATTTGCTGGCATATACAGGACAATGAACGATGGATATTATTTGGGCTGAATGGCTGTGGAAAAACCACTTTGCTTAGCGCTTTAGCGGGATACTTAGGAGTCAATAAAGGAAAAATTTTCTTGCCCGATGGTCAAGTTTTAAATGCGGAGACGAAAACCGATTGGCGCATCAAAACAGGCTTGGTTAGTGCTTCCTTTTTTGACCGATGCTATCAAACAGAAAATGTTTTAGACATCGTACTAAGTGGATTATACGGTCGTTTGGGAATGTCATGTTCTTTAAAAGCCAGTGATGTACGCAAAGTTAAAGGTATACTACATTGGTTGGATATGGACAAAAAATATCAGTATCCGTATGATACACTTTCGTCGGGACAACGACAAAAAGTGATTATCACCAGAGCGTTGTTGCCTAATCCTGATATATTGTTTTTGGACGAGCCGTTTAATGGATTGGACATTTTGGGCTATTTGCAAGTGAAAGAATTGTTGCAAGAATGGGTGAGCAGCGGGAATAAAACGATTGTTTGTGTCACTCATCATGGCAATGAAATCACGACTGATTATACACATGCTGCCTTGATGAAGAATGGTCAATTTTTTTGTACTGGAGCGATTCAAGATGTTTTTATAGAAGATAACATACGTCGTTTTATTGGAAAAGAAATAGGCGTTGCTTGGCAAGACGGTCGATTGCTCTTAACGATACCGTCAGTGAAAGAAAGAAGGATGAATGATTATGGGCAAAATAACTGATGATGATCGCAAAAGAATGGAACGCTGCTGTTGTAAACAGTGTGGCGGAAAGCTCAGTATGAAAGTCGTTGTTTATGATCCATATGGCGGGCATGACGTCGAAATGTTTTGCGATAAATGTCACAAAATAGAGTATGGTACTGAAAAAGAAGTTTATCATTTGGCTACGCGTTTTATTGATGAGTTTCAATTTAATTACTTTTTGGATATGGCAGAAGACGAGCGTAGCGAGCGTTTGAATACAGCTAAAATTTGCGAGGTAATCAGTTGGGTATTGAATGAACTTGGTCTTATTGACGACAATGGCGTGATAAAAAATAAAGTGCCAGAATTTTGATTTTTGGTTGTAGTGGGCAATCATTCTGTTGATTATTGAGGAAATGAGGTAGTAATACGGAATTAAAATTTGACGCGAAATTTTATTTGAAAGTTGCCATAATGTTTGTTATTATGGCGGTATTTTGGAATATACAGCCTTTTGGACAAATAACGCCTATGGGCATGAAAATTTTGGGTGTATTTATTGCCGTTATTTACGGTTGGATTACTTTGGATATTATTTGGCCTAGTATGATAGGGTTTGTTGCTTACTCTTTGACAGGCTATACATCGTTGATGCAAGCATTGATGACAGCTTTTTCTCACCAAACCGTTGTATTAGTCTTGATTTCTTCTATTTTGGCTGGCGTTATTGAACGAACTAACTGCATTGGCGTTCTAAACAAATGGTTGCTAACGGGAAAATTTGTCAAAAAATCGCCATGGTTTCTTGTGGCGGCAATTTTATTGGTTGCTATTGTAGCAAGCATTTGTAATTGTGGTTTTGCCGCTGTATTTGTTACATGGGCGCTTGTTTTACAAATTGCTGATTTATGCGGTTATGAAAAGAAAGGGCCTTTTGTTTCTTTTATGCTCATCATGATCGTCGTTTTTAATATTACGACTGGAAATGCGTTTCCATGGAAAGGCGGCGCGCTAGCTTGTTTAGCTTTTTTTGAGCCGCTGATGGGACCTTTTGAATATGTCCCTTATATTATAATGTCGTTTGCTTATATTATTGCCTTATTGGTCGTCATGCTTATTGTCGCTAAATTTGTTTTTCGTTTAGATGTTTCTAAATTAGAATTAAATGATGTTATTATTGAACAATTAAAGGCGGAAAAAATTAATTCCGTACAAAAAATCACTTTATTTTTGATTGTTGCCTTTATTACAGCTATGTTATTGCCTGCGTTTTTACCTAAAGAATGGGGAATTACGATTCTTTTAAATCGTTTAGGATTGCCCGGCATTGCCATCGTTGTGATTTTTATTTTTGCTATATTACGCAATACAGATGGAAAGCCTGTATTGACTATTGATGAAGCTCATCAATCTATTCCGTGGACCGTTGTTTGGATTTTAGCATTTGCTTTGCCGTTTGCTAACGCCATTCAATCTGCTGATTGCGGCATTATGGCGACTATCATGCAGGTGTTCGCGCCGTTATTCAGCGGAATGAATCTTTACGTGTTCATTTTTATTGCCTTGCTTTTCTTGGGATTGTTAACACAAGTATCTAATAACGTTGTGTTATTAGCATTATTTACCCCTGTGTTCATACCTATTTGCGTTCAGCTAGGCGGTAATCCGTACGTCCTTTTCTTAATGATGTTGCATGTTGCTAATTGCGCTTATTTGACGCCTGCTGCATCTATGCAAGGCGCGTTGGTACATGGTCATGAAGCGGTTGGTAAAAAATACGTTTATCTTTATGCATTTGTCGCTTTATTGATTTCGGTTATTATTTTACCGATTATTTTTATTCCCTTGGGACATTTTTTGTGGTAATTTACTTTTATAATACGTTATTAGCACATGATAAAAAGGAGTATGGCAATATTGTCATACTCCTTTTTATCATCAATTACCCCAAATCAACAAATGTTATCAACGATAAAACAGCATCAATAGGGATTCTGTTAATATCAATGCGTTCAACAGCCAGCGGCTCTGGCGAAAATATTTTTCTTTCAAAAGAAATGATACCACTGCCAGTATAAATAAAATATAACTGCTGTTGCGAATGGCGATGCTTGGCGAAGTCATTAGCATTCCCGCCAACAATACGGCATAGCCAACAACAATAATGTAGATACGATTATTTTCTACAAAGCGACCGTTTTGATACAGCAATGCACAAACGACAATGATACTACACAGTTTCACTAAGCCAGCCATCACCATAGATGAACGTATTTTCCTCCTTATGGTTTTTGAGTCATAATTCCAAACGACCATTGAAAGCTCGCGCTAAAGTGACTTCATCGGCATATTCAATATCGCCGCCTACCGGCAGACCTTGTGCAATGCGCGTAACCTTAACACCCAGTGGTTTCAACAGGTTGGCCAAATACATTGCTGTTGCTTCACCTTCAATGGTAGAATTGGTAGCGATAATTACTTCTTCTACGTCGTTATTTTGTAAGCGAATCAACAATTCTTTGATTTTTAGTGACTCCGGTCCGATGCCGTCCATAGGCGAGATAACGCCATTTAAAACATGATATAATCCTTTAAACTCATGTGCTCGCTCCAAAGCTAGAACATCGCGGGCGTCTTCTACCACACAGATTAAATGACTATCGCGATTGGGATTAGCGCAAATGGGACACAATTCCTGATCGGTCAGATTGAAGCACACTTTACAGTAAGTAATTCTTTCTTTAGCTGTAATAATAGCTTTGGCTAAAGCATAGGCGTCTTTTTTGGGCGCTTTGAGCAAATGAAATGCCAAGCGTTGGGCGCTTTTGCGTCCAATGCCCGGCAGTTTTGCCAACTGGTCGACCAAATTGCCCAAAGCGTCGGCATACTCAGCGCTCATTAAAACATTCCGCCCGGCAATTTCATACCGCTAGTCAATTTGCCCATTTCTTTTTCCGTCATTTCCTGAGCCTTGCGCAGCGCTTCATTGACTGCTGCCACGATGAGATCTTGAACCATTTCTGGATCGTCAGGATCTAAGACTTCTGGATTGATTTCGATACCCAAAACTTGATTAGCACCGTTAACCGTAACTTTGACCACGCCGCCACCAGCCGTAGCTTCTACCGGCGTCTGTGCTAATTCTTCTTGCAGCTTTGCCATTTTTGCCTGCATTTGCTGCATTTGTTTCATCATTTTCTGCATATTTCCCGCCATGGTTATACCCTCCTGAGTTGTATTTCTTTCCTATTGTAGCGCATCGCGTCAAGCAAGGCAAGACTAATCAATGATTTCTACTTTCTCTTCGCCGAAAACTTTAATGGCATCTTCTGCTAAAGAATAATTCTGTTCAAATTCTCCTGATTCATTTTCCAAAAAAAATTTGACTTTGACAGTTTTGCCAGCAAATTGGCTCAAGATATCCTCCAGTATTTTTTGGTTATCCTTTTGCAGCATTTGATGATAGTGAAAACTGCCTTCTGGCGAAAATTTCAACACTAATATATCGTCTTCCCAGCCTTTAATCTCAGCGGCATGCAAATAACCACCAATAACGACATGACCGGCATCGCGCAGTGCTTGTTTGACTTGTTGCCATTGCTTGATAATATCTTCAGCGGAAAGCAATTTTTTTGTTGGCGCTTTGGTCACAGGTGTTTGAGGAGCAGGCGCGTCGTTTTTCGCAGGGGCTGTTGTTTGTTTCTTTGGGCTATCGCCGCTTTGAGCGAGCATAATATCTACTAATGCCGATTCCAATAAAATTTGCGGTTGATTGGCATAGCGAATATCTTTTTCCGTTTGGTTTAAACGATTGATCATGTCGCCTAAAAAAGTGACGCTGACTTTTGCCGCTTGTTGCTTTGCCTGAGCCAGTACTTCAGCAGAAAGGTTAATCATTTCTTCTTGTGGCGCTACTTTTAATAACAAAAGTTGTCTGGCGTATTCCATCAGATCACGAATAATTTGTTTGACGTCTTTGCCTTGTGCCAGATAATGATAAAGACTCATAAACATTTGTCCGTAATTAACAGCAATGACTTGGTTCATCAATTCAATCATGTCTTCTTCGCCTAGCGTTCCCAGTACTAGTTGTACATGGCTTGATTCTATCCGTTCGCCGGCAAAAGCGATACATTGGTCTAAAATGCTGATAGCGTCGCGCATACCGCCAGAAGCCTTGCGTGAAACGGTGTTTAAAGCATCTTCCGTAATACTGATATTCTCCGAAACGGTAATCTGCGCTAAATGGTCACGAATTTCAGTCGTGTTGATTTTACGAAAATCGAATCGCTGGCAGCGTGAAAGAATGGTTAGCGGAATTTTTTGTGGGTCGGTGGTTGCCAAAATGAACAAAACGTGTTCAGGCGGCTCTTCTAATGTTTTTAACAGCGCATTAAAAGCTTCGTTGGTCAACATGTGAACTTCATCAATAATATAAATTTTGCGTTTACCTTCTGAAGGAGCAAATTTAACTTTATCGCGAATTTCGCGGATTTCATCAATTCCACGATTGGACGCAGCGTCAATTTCCAGTACGTCCATAAAATGATCTTGATTGATAGCTTGACAGTTAGCACATTCGTTGCAGGGCTCGCCGTCAATAGGTGATAAGCAGTTGACTGCTTTGGCCAAAATTTTGGCAGAGCTGGTTTTGCCTGTTCCTCTGGGACCGCAAAATAGATAAGCGTGCGCCAAACGGTTGTTGATTAGAGCATTTTTTAACGTTTGCGAAATATGTTCCTGTCCAATAACTTCTGAAAAACGCTGTGGACGAAACACACGATATAATGCACGGTAACTCATATAGCCTCCTTAAAAATTTTTCAGAGATTAAGATTGTTTGGTAAAATTCTCAACGATTGTTTATATTATACTCCTTTCTAAAGCAAAAACCAAATCAAAAATGATTCACTGATGTGTTTTCTATAGATTTACAATAGAAGCAAGAATAACGGATATAAAAAATCAAAGCAATATAAAACGGCAATTTACAGTTCTTCGCCGATATAAAAATTTGCTCATATCAAAACATCACCAGAAATCTATACAAGTACCCATAATACTTTCAAAGAGGAACAAAAAACAGCCTCTAAAAGCTAGAGGCTGTTTCGTGATTAACTTAAATAATCCATTGGATTTTGCGTGTTGCCATTGATAATGACTTCAAAGTGAAGGTGAGGACCAGTGCTGTTACCGGTACTGCCAGCTTTGCCCAATTCTTCACCGCGCAGAATAGTTTGTCCCATACTGCAAGTGATTTTGGAAAGATGCGCATAGCGTGTCTTTAAGCCATTGCCATGATCAAGAATAACACAGTAACCATAGCCGCCTTCCCAGCCAGCAGTAACAACTTTGCCGCCAGCGGCTGCTTTTACTGAATCGCCCGTATTGGCGTCAATATCAAGCCCTGTATGAAAGCCGCGGCTTCTGGAACCGTATGGTGAATTGATTCTACCGCGAATTGGCCAGCTCAAAGCGCCGGAGCCGCTACGAGAAGCAATCATTAGTGTTGCTGTTCCTTCTGTAACAACTTCCGTGACTGGCTCAGCAATTACGATTTCATTGAGTACATTTTTTTCTAAAGCAACGCCGTTAGCTTCTTTGACCGTATAAGTCACTAATTTCTTGCCCTCTTGACCAGCAGTTTTGACTTCGCGTTCGCCGCGAAGCAATTCAGCGCTTTCTTCTATTTGAGTTTCATAAGCAATCATTTCTTCAGCGGTTACTTCTTTGGTTAAAACCACATTCAATAGAGGTTCTAATTTAGTTAATTGTAATTCTTGTCCAATTTGTAACCGTTCGGTTTCCAATTGCGGATTTAATTGCTTTAGTCCGTCGACGGTTAAGCCGTTGTCATGAGCGATGCTCCATAAGGATTCGCCGGCAACAACGCTGTGAATCTGTACAGCTTCCTTACCAGCTTTGATTTGAGCTAAAATTTCATCGCTGCTTTTTAGTTGGCTGATTTGTACATTGGCTTTTTCTAATTTCACATCTTCTAAAAAATCAATAGATTTAATGACGACATTAGGGTCAGAAACTGTATTTTCGGCAAATAAAGTATCCAATACTTTTTGACCTTCAGCTTCATTAGCGACGGCGAATTGTAGTTCACCGTTATTGATGTTAAGTATGACACCGTTTATTAGCCACTGTACATTGTCGTCAATCTTTTCGCTTAGTTCTTCTGTCGTTAATTTATTGACGAATAATTTATGTACTGTATTAGCTGAAACTGTATTATAGGGTCCGACGATTTCCATACCATAATCTTTTTCACTGTTAGCTTCTGCTAAAGCCAAAGCTGCATTGAATGTCGACTGGCTATTCACATAGCCGATGACCTTGTCGTCTACGGTCACTTCCAAGCAGGTATTGAGCGATAATGCCGAAAGCAACACCACGCCTACCATGACCGCAATACCTCCAGCCAAGTATTTTTCTGTTCGTTTTGCTTTTAAAAAGCCAAGAAAGTTGCTCAGTAAACTTTTCATAAATTTAGGCAGATTATCCTTTTTGAGAATCTGCTCATCGCCACCTTTCCTTTTTTAAACAATTTTTATGAGACGATTGTATTCTAGCATATTTTTATTACCAGGAAAACCCGAAACTGCTAATTGTAACTTTTATGTTACACTTTTTAGGACGTTTTCAGTAAACATCTTGACCTCCTTTCCGAGCAGTATGCGCAAATTTGCTATAAGCGCATAAAGGCTATTGGCTAATAGAAAAAAATGAGAACTCTGCAATATTTAACGGTTATTGAATAACTCCATTATAAATGTTGTTTGTGTTGGCAATGTGATAAGCAAAAAACCAATATCTCTATGAAAGATATTGGTTTTAGTTTCATTATGATTCCTGTTGCGATAACAGCATTTTTTTAACTTGTAGATAAATAGCGCATTCCAATCGTTTTTTTTGCAGCTGGCAGCCTAATTGATAAGGTTTGGTCAAATCGCCGCCATAATGAATATTATTCGCATGACACCCACCAGAACAGTAAAATCTGGCCCAGCAGTGCATACAATCTTCTTTGGCTAGAACATGACTGTTTTGAAAGGCGGCGCAAATGTCTTTGTTGATAATGCCGCTTTCCACCGTACCTACTTTGTAACGTTCATCGCCAACGAACTGATGACATGGATATAAATCGCCTTCGGGGCTGACCGCTAAATAATCATGACCAGCGCCACAGCCTGACAAACGCTTTGGTAAACAAGGACCGTGTCCCAAATCAACGTTGAAATGGAAAAAATTATAGCCTTGACCAGCTTCATATTTCTTCAAATAATGTCTGGCTAACTGGTCATACTGTTCATAAAGGATAGGCAAATCGTCTTCAGTAAGCGCATAATCATACTGTTTTTCAGCCACTACTGGCTCCATAGAAATTTCCTGAAAGCCTAATTCGTCAGTCATATGAGCGACATCTTCTGCAAAATCAAGATTATGATGGG
This sequence comes from uncultured Peptococcaceae bacterium, assembly GCA_949743265.1. Taxonomy (GTDB): domain Bacteria; phylum Bacillota; class Peptococcia; order Peptococcales; family Peptococcaceae; genus CATJSX01. The sequence goes on along the minus strand of CATJSX010000021.1, from coordinate 2,148 downwards.
TATAAGTGCCACGCAAATAATATTCTCTGTCATCGCGGCTTTGAGCAAATTGTTGAAATTTCTCCACCACATAATCATAAGAACCACTGCCATCAGGAAAACGCCGCATATGATCATGAACTGCTTTACGCCCATCCAAGCTGAGTACAGCGCTGATATTTTCATCATTCAAAAATTGTTGTATTTCATCACTTAGTAATACACCATTAGTCGTTAACGTAAACTTAAAAATTTTATGGTTTAAAGCGCCTTGTTCTTTGCCGTAGCGAATCAATTCTTTGCAGACGTCGAAATTAAGCAGCGGTTCTCCGCCAAAAAAATCAACTTCAATATGTTGACGATGCTGTGAAGATTTAATTAAAAAATCTAGCGCTTTTTTGCCGGTTTCTAAACTCATCAGTCCCCGCGAACCGCCATAAGTACCGCTGTCAGCAAAACAATAGCCACAACGCAGATTGCAGTCGTGCGCCATATGCAAACAAATGGCTTTTACTAAGGGCATTGCATGAGGAATATAGCTTTGAATAGCAGCATCGTCGCTGAATAAAACGCCGTCGTCAATAAGTTGCCGTACTTCTTTGGCTACAACATAAGATTCTTCCCGATCATAATTTTCGCCTAATCGCTCAATAGCTTCCGACCAAGAATATTTTTCCAGCAGATCAAGAAAATCCCACGTCATTTGATCAATAATATGGAGAGATCCGCTATTAATGTCAATTAAAATATTCAAATCATCAAAATGAAACTTATGTATCCGGTTAAAATCCAACGTTTCCACCATTAAGCGCTCCTTTGCACCTAAAATAAATTATCTTTTTATTATACCATGATTTTGCTAAAATACAATTCATTGCTTGATAATGACTTATTATATTTTTCATTGTTTGAGATTTGCTCATATCGTTAGCTGCAAAATTTACCACTCGCTGTAATCTTCCCATTCTTCCCAGTCATCGCCATCGTCCAGTTCGTCCTCATCATAACAAGTGCCTTGATCGCTGTCGTCATATTCCAATGACGAAACGAATGGATAAACACGCCAAAATATTTTGCGCTTATGTGGTTTAATCGCTGTTTTTGCTGAATCTTCCATCCGTCTGCCGCCCCTTTTTCTGTGCCTCCATTTTTTTCATTATTATACCATAATTAAAAAATGGTCGCAAGACAACACCGCATAGCCCCTTAGGGCTTACGCATAAATGCTACGGATGACATCAGTGTCATCGTAGGAACAACAACGGCGTTTTCTGACCTATGCAACTTTTTCCACCTTCTGGAAGAACATGAACTGAACAAATAGCCATCAATCGAGTCATGGAACAAACAGACCCTACGTTGAAAGGCGGTACAATAGTAGATGCCACCACAATCAATGCGCCCAGCTCCACAATGCAATGCCCCAAGTATTAAAAATCACTTTCAAAGCATGTGTCTCAGGTCGATATAAAACTGTCGTTCCATCGACATACGATGCATACACAGTTAAATGTAATTTATCACTTGCTAATCCTTGTTCACGTTTTGCTATAATATCAATTAAGGCAAATTGCGTCAAACATTCAGAGGAGTTTCCATTAATTACACTACAAGAAGAAAAACTATATAGTTGTGTCCCTGTCTTATCATCAAAATTCCAATCAGTTTCTTTAAAACTGATGTATCAACTTTTCCTTCATAGTCACTAAATTTTACTATCGAATATTTTTTGAATCGTCAATAAGCCGTTTCCAATTGGCAAATGATGCTGCTTTAGATTGACCCGAGTTGACAACAGCAATTTTGTTTGAGACTCTATTAGGAAGAATTTCTTCTTCAGCAAAAATGTTTTTTGCAACAACACATATTTTGAGGGGTTTCACTGCCTTGAATATAAAGATTATCATCAAAATAACAGATATCCATTTTTCGGTCTGTTTCATTTATTTTCCCTCCTTGAACATATCGCGAAGTGCCTGTATTCAAATCAATTTCCAGCAAAAAACTTTCGTTGTAAGTAGCACAAATCATATATAAAATATCATTTTCAAATATTATATCATAACCAATCAAGCACTTTTGGTAATATACGCCCATGAAGAATAGGTTTGCAGCGCTTTATACAAAGGTTGATAATTATAGGAAGGATCATTAAGTTCAAAAGAAATA
>CATJSX010000020.1 GCA_949743265.1 uncultured Peptococcaceae bacterium | reverse complement strand
TCTTCGTCGCTAGTAACGACGCCATTACGGTAGTTTTCAATAGCTTTTTTTAAAGCGGCAATACCCACCAATGAACAATGCATTTTCTTTTCTGGCAAACCGCCCAATTCAGCGGCAACAGCATCGTCAGTAATGACATAGGCTTCATCAATTGTTTTCCCTTTAACCATTTCGGTCAGCATACTACTACTTGCTACAGCAGCAGCGCAGCCGAAAGTTTCAAATCTAATGTCTTGGATGATCCCGTCTTCGACTTGCAAATAAATAATCGTTGAATCGCCGCAATCTGGATTGCTGACTTCGCCAACAGCAGTTGGGTCTTCTAACTCTCCTTGGTTTCTCGGATTTTTAGCATAATCCAACGTTTTTTCTGTGAATTGTATCGCCATTTGTCATCTTCCTCTCATCAACTATAGTATATCTTGGCTAACTGGTAATCTATTCATACCCTATGTTTCAATTATTATAACACATTTGATAGCTTGTTCATCCCTTAATCCAATAAAAGTTTTTAATCAAAAAAGCCTTTCAAAGCGCGAACAGCTTTGAAAGGCTTTTTATCAATTACTTTAAAACGTTGACATATTTTGCATCATAATCTTCGCTGGCTAAATGAATGATTTCCAAGGCTTCTTCTTTACCATAGCTACCAGCGATTTGGCATTTGATATGGCTATCGCCTGGCACGTTTTTGTAAGTTAGAAAATAGTGGCGAATGCGATCGACAACTTGTTGAGGACATTCGCTCAAATCTTTATATTGTCCCATTACCGGATCACCTTTTAAAACGGCGATAATTTTATCATCTGCTTCACCGTCGTCAATCATGCGCAATCCGCCGACAATTACTGCATCAACCAAAATATCGCCGTGAGCGATAGGTTTTTCCGAAAGAATGCAAATGTCTAGTGGATCGCCATCGCCGACAATATTGTTCAAACCGGTTTGTTTCATGCAGTGAGCGGCGATTTTATCGCCGCAATAAGTTCTGGGCAAAAAGCCGTACAAAGTCGGTACGTTGCTGGCGAATTTTTGCGGACGATCCAAATATAAAATACCGCTGGCTTTGTCAACTTCATATTTTACCATGTCGGTGGGCACCATTTCGATATAAACGTTGAATATATCGCCCGGTTCATTTTGTAGCGGTACGCCGTGCCAAGGATGCATTTTGACATAAGGCTGTAACTGAGTTAATAATTCTTTTAATGCTTGAGCTTCGATGATGATCACTCCGTTCAAAATTATTTGCCAAAGGCTGTGTTTTTATAGGATTCGTTCGGAAAAATTTTCTTCTGAACAAGTTTATTAAACCATATTTTATATGATTTTTCAATCGTCTACGACAATTTTTATTATTATTCCTCAACTGCTTAATGAGCCTTATTTTTTCGCCGTTTCATTTGGCTTAGCAACTGTTTTAGTAAACTGCCATGATGATTGTTGAAATCTAAATAATGCAGACCGCTGCTTTTGGGTACCATAATAATGCCTAATTCTGTTTTGTTTGTGGCAAAACTTTTTGTTTCAGTTATGTCACCGCGTTTTAGTGATATTTGCTGTAATGGCAAATGTTTTTCCTGCCAATGAAAAAAATCTTCCAAAGAAGTTACTGGTTCTCCATTGATTGCAGTAATAATATCGCCGCTTTTGATACCAGCTTCGTCGGCGGGATAGCCTTTTAGCGTATCCAAAATCATAGCGCCCTTTTGTGCTGAAAATAAATAATCACCCTTCAATTCCTGTTTTTGACCTAGGCGAATCAGATATTCATGACCAAAGGGTGCAAAAATAACCGGTAATATAGTTAAGACTGGCAGTTTGGCGGCTAAAATAGCTAATAAAAGTAGAAGCGTACTATAGAGTAATAACCAACCAGCTGATTGTCGCACTTTTGCTTTGGGTGGAACGGTCAAGGCTAAATCACTATAGCCTAATGCTGCTAAAACAGGCACCATAGCATAAATAACATCAACAGACGTCCAGCCGGTCAAAGATTGACTAGGCAATAACGGCCACCAGTTGGGCATGGCGATAACACTGTCAATAGATGCCATAGGCGGCGCTATGCCGATTGCTAAAGCCACCAATGGCAACGGCCAAAAATTTTGCATAACGAAGCCGCCAACTAATTGATTATGTCGTCCCATGGTGTAAATAGGCATAGCTCGTAAATTACCACTCAAAAGAATCAATATTGCTTCAACTAAATGCAGTACTGCTACTAGAGCTATCAGCTGCGGAATATTTACTGACGGCCAGCCGAAGATAAGTTCGCTCAAGCCGATAATTCCGCTGGCATATGCAAAACACATCAAGCGCTGTGCAATCAATAAGAGCAATAGAGCGGTAATCCACAAATATTCAACACCGATTTCCGAAACGGAAACACCTAAAACAACCAATAAAATACTGCCACATAAACCACCTAACAAACCAAATAAAATATTCAATAGTGTTTTTTGCAAAATTTTTTCTTTAGGCAGTTGAAAAAAATGGCTTTTTATTTTTGCCATACGGTTAGTTTGCCAACCGATAACGACCGCTACCAGCCAAAAAATTGGTGATACTAATAGCTTTAATACTTCATACATCATTAACCCCAAAATTTGTATAGCCACTAAAGTCCCCCCTAACTGCTATTAGTATACCCATTTTGTCCGAAAGAAAAAACCGCTCCACAAGAAGCGGTTTCTATTCAAATCATTCCTTCCATAATTTCAATGGCTTTATCAAGCTGGACATCATGGAATGTTTCTATGGTCATTTCTTCGGGAAAATCAATTTCTACATCAGGAACGATGCCGATTGCATGAATATCATTTTTATTAGGCGTTAAATATTTGGCGGTAGTTAGTTTGACTGAAGAGCCATCCGCTAACGGATAAATCGTCTGTACCAGTCCTTTACCATAAGTTGTTGCCCCAACTAATGTGCCTGCATGGGTATCTTTGATGGCGCCAGCTAAAATTTCGGAAGCGCTGGCGCTATATTGATTGACCAAAACTACCAGTGGTACAGTAATTTGCGCACCTTGTGCTGTTTTGGTATCGTTAATGCCGTTTTTATCAACAATATGAACTACGGGTCCTTCCGGTACAAACATACGAGCAATATTAACGGCTGAATCGACATTGCCGCCTCCGTTGTTGCGCAGATCAATGATCAATCCTTTAAAACCTTGGTTTTTAATCAGCTCGTTTAATGTTTCGACAACCGCTTCGTCGGTGTTTTGTGAAAACTCACTGATGCGCAGATAAGCAATATCTTCATGTCCTTCCAAAAGTTGTGCTGTTGCCGTTGTCTTATTGATGAGTTCGCGTACCAAATTAAAATCATGAATACGATTATCCGATTCACGCATAATTGATATTTTAACACTGGTGCCTATATCGCCGCGAATTTTGCTCACCACTTGATCGGATGATAAGCCTGTAACGTCTTCTCCATCAACGGCAATGATCACATCATTTTGTCTAAGTCCTGCTTTTTCTGCTGCGCTGCCTTCTATGGTATCGGCGATAACTGTTTTTTCAGCATCGTTAGGTACAGTAATGCCTATTCCGCCAAAGACACCTTGCACATCGGCAAATAATTCTTTTGTTTCGTTCACTGTATAGTAAGTTGAATATTTATCACCCAAAGACGATACCAAACCGGCTGTAGCGCCTTCGAATAGTTTATCAGTACTGGATTCTCCTAAATAAGTTCTGTCAATCAATCCGATTATAGTCGCCATTTTAGCAATATCTCCCGTATTGATGAGTAAAAAACCGCCAAAAATGATGGTAAAGAGACAGCAAAAAACAACAGCCCCTTTGCCCAACCATTTTATCAAATTTCGCATCTTATTTCCTCCTTTGTTGCTTTTGCTGCCATTTATCGACTTTAATAATATACTGTTTAATGGCTTGGTTTATGTCAGAAACAAAAATATCCTTTATTAATCAAGGATATTTTTGTTGTTCTATACTTTTAAATATTTTTTAACGGCGATGTTGCTGCCCAATGCACCCAAAATAGCACCACCAAAAAGCAGACCGCCGGTCAGTTTCAGCAACAATAAATTATCACTAATCACTGGAATGAAGGTCATACTGCTTTTGATGTATTCAGCGATAGCGCCATAGCCAAAATAAAGAGCAACGTCAGCCAATATAGCGCCAATTAAACCAATGATCAGTCCTTCTAAAAAGAAAGGAATACGTACATAAAAATTAGTTGCTCCTACATATTTCATGATGGCAATTTCTTCACTGCGAGCAGATACCGTCAAACGTATGGTACTATTCACCAAAACCAAGGCGGCAATAATCATAGCGACAATCAAACCGATACAGCCAATGTAGAGTGCATCAGACAAAGTGACGACGTTTTTGACCAAATCTTGTCCATAGCGAACCATTTCAACTTCGTCCATCTTTTCTAAAATATTGACAGCACCTTGAATTTGTTCTGGAGCATTCAATTTAATATTGTAAGCATCGGGTAGCGGATTGGTTCCGCCTAATGCTTCTGTCAAAATGGTTTCCCCGCCAAATTTATCGCCCATAAGCATTAAGGCATCTTCTTTAGGAACGAAAACATCTTCTTTGTAGCCTTCTAGCGCTCTGATTTTGGTTTCTAATGCCAGCGCATCATCTCTGGTCACATCATCCCGCAAAAAAACAATGATTTCCAACTGTTCTTCCATACTGCTAGCCATATATTGACTATTTAATGATACCAAAACAGTAAAACCCAAAACCAACAAAGCGATAGCCACCGTTAAAATAGTGACAAAAACCATACCTTTATGTCGTAAAAGTGAACGAAAAGTATCTCTGATGCCAAACTTTAAATAATTAGCGATCTTCAAAATCGTAGCCCCCTTTGCGATCGTCTCGTATCAATTCGCCATGATTCAAACGCAATACTCTGTGGCTGGTGCGATTAACGATTGCTTTATCATGAGTAGCCATCAAAATAGTCGTTCCCTTAATGTTGATGTCGTTCAAAATATCCATGATTTCTTCAGCCGTTGCTGGATCTAAATTACCTGTCGGTTCATCAGCCACAATAATTGCTGGATTATTGACAATGGCTCTGGCAATGGCTACCCTTTGCTGCTCGCCGCCGGATAATTCGTCGGGAAAATGTTTTTTGCGCTCGCTAAGTCCTACCATACCCAACGCATAATCTACTCGCTTTTGTACTTCTTTGGAGCTTAGCCCCAATACTTCTAAAGTAAAAGCCACATTTTCAGCGGCTGTTCGATCATTAAGCAGGCGATAATTTTGGAAAATAAATCCCATGCCTCGCCGCAACATAGGAATTTCTTTGCGTTTTAGGCGAATAATGCTTTTACCGTTGATCAAAATACTACCGCTTGTCGGTAATATTTCACGAATCATCAGCTTGGTAAAAGTTGATTTGCCAGCGCCGCTAGGACCAACTAAAAACGCAAATTCACCACTTTCGATTTTAACATCTATATTTTTTAAGCCAACGGTTCCGTTTTTATATTCTTTAGAGATGTTGATAAACTGAATCATTTCCTTTTGATCACTCCTTGATTTTTCGTATAATTTTTTCTCTTTTTATTTTGCCACTTTTTTCGCTGATTTGCAAAGTATAATTCTGCCGATCAATCTTTTTTTTGCGATTTTTACCAAATCCCGACATTTTTCTTCTTTAATTTTTGTCTAGCTTTGGCTAAAATTATGTAGTTACTTTGCAAATACTCAAAGCTTTTGGGCAAAAATTTTTTCTGACGCGAAAAAGGAATGATTGATTTTTTGCCGAATGAATATTAAAAAATTGTTATTTGCTCAATAATAAAGGAGGAACTATGCAGCAGAAAAATAAATGGAAAAGATATTTTAGTATAGCAATCTGTATTGGCATGTTTTTGTTGCCGTCAAATGCGTGGGCGATCAGCGATTGGGCAAAAGAAGATTTTGCTTTAGCGCAATCGTTTGATTTAGTGCCGGATAGTTTACAGCATAAAGAAATGACCGAAAGTATTACACGGGCAGAGTTTTGCGCATTGGCGCTGTTGATTTATGAACAAATAACAGGTGACGCTTCGTCGCAAGCATCGGCTCAGCATTTTACCGATACTTTTGATATTAATGTTGATCGTGCGTATGAATTGGGTTTAGTCGGCGGGCGTGGTAATGGGATGTTTATGCCTGATGATGGATTAACTCGTGAAGAAATGTTTGGATTATTGTATAATCTGTTGTGTCAAACGGGTTATCATACTGATTTAACGGTTGATGAGGCCAGTGAGATGCTTGCTGTTTTTGATGATTATGAACAAATTGCCGATTGGGCAGTATTACCTTTAGGGATGATGTTGGAATTAAATTTGACTAGTGGCGCTAATCCCAATTTGTTGGAACCAAAAGGAGCGACTAGTCGCGAGCAAGCAATTTTGTTGGCGTTGCGTTTTACTCAGCAATTTCATCCGCAGGAAGTGCTGATCGCTTCTGCTGGACAAACATCGCAAGAAATTGTTGAAGATCAGAGTCAAGATACTATAACGTTGGCTTCTCGTGGAGAATCATCAGCACAAACTGCTTCTATTTTAGCTAGTGCTGCTGAAAATCAAAAAGACAAACTGCAGCGGATCTATGGCGAGAATTTATCTGCTTACCAAAGCACATTACCTCATTATCCTAATGAAGACGCTGCCATTAAAGATATGGTGACGATTACCATTCCTGCATGGGATCTTTCTAATGGGAAATGGGTGAGTAAAACATACGATATTATCGTACATAAAAATTTGGCGGCAACTTATCAGCAAATTTTTACTGAAATATACAATCTGTCGGAAAAATTTCCTATTCACGATATTGGCTGCTATGCTTGGCGCAGCGGTACTTCTGGTCACAGTTCTGGCACCGCTATTGATATCAATGCCAATGAAAATCCACAAATCAGCGGTGATGGCGCCGTTCTTGCTGGTATTGCGTATGAACCCGGCGTTAATCCTTACGCCATTACGGAAAATGGCGCTGTTGTGCAAATTTTTGCTCGTTATGGCTTTGCATGGGGCGGGAATGCTTGGATACACAGCAAAGATTATATGCATTTTACTTATTTTGGTTTTTGATACTTGACAGAAAAATTTTGGCTCGTTATAATAATGCCATAAATTACAAAGGAGATGGTAACCATGTTAATAGTTAATCACGAATGGCAACATATCATAAATGGGACAACACTCTCTTTGGCTGAATGGATTGATTAAGCTTAGGCTTATTTTTCGTTTGCTCAAACTGCGGCTTTGTTGTCGCAGTTTTTTTGTGCTTTTCGTACCAAAGAGGGCGAAAAGGAGAAAATTTTTATGGAAAAATATCATGTTTTAACGAATGAAAAATTATGGTTGGAAGATAATGCTGTTGAACAGTTAAAAAACCTTCTTGAATTGCCCGGCGCTCAATATGCCATTGGTTTGCCGGACCTCCATGCTGGTAAAGGACCAGTAGGAATGGCTTTTTTGAGTCAGGGAATCTTTTATCCTCATTTAATCGGCAACGATATTGGCTGTGGTATGAGCTTATACCAAACGCCAATCGCACTTAAACAATATCGCCAAGAAAAATGGCAGAAAAAATTAACGGCATTAAAAAGTTTGGCAAACATTAAATTAGTCGACGAAGAAACATCGCCAATTAAAGATTTAGGCAGTATTGGCGGCGGCAATCATTTTGCTGAATTTCAGCAGGTTGCTGAAATTTTTGATGAAACGGCATTTGCTCAAACCAATATTGATCGACGTCAATTGTTGTTATTGGTTCATTCCGGTTCTAGGGGCTATGGCAGCGAAATCAATGGTTATTTTACTGAAAAAGGTTTAGCAGAAGATAGCGAAAAGGCTCGTTTTTATTTAGCGCTGCATGATGACGCTTTGTTTTGGGCAAGACGTAATCGACAATTAGTCGCTGAAAAGCTGCATACTTATTTAGGCTTTAGTGCGCAAATGCAGTTATTGTTTGATTTGCCCCACAATTTTGTAGAAAGAACACCGCACGGTTGGCTGCATCGCAAAGGCGCTGTCTCTGCTAAAACGGATTTCGTCGTCATTCCTGGTTCCAGAGGAACGCTGACCTATTTGGCACAGCCTAATAGCAATACCGAAAATTCATTAGATTCTTTATCTCACGGCGCTGGACGCAAATGGGCTCGTTCTTTATGCAAAGGACGACTCAGCGGCTATCAAAGCCGTCAGAAGTTGTGTACAACATCGTGGGGCAGTACAGTTATTTGCCACAACGAACAACAGCTTTATCAAGAAGCGCCCGAAGCCTATAAAAATATTGAGCAGGTGCTTGATGTGCTTTTGGAAAATGAGTTAATCAATTTAGTAGCTGCGTTTAAACCAATAATGACTTATAAAGGATAACACTTAAAACAGTGTAAATATCATCAGAAAGATATTGAGGTGCCAATCCAAGCGACTTTTCAATCTCATAAGAATTTTGACGTGGGTTTGTATGCTTACGGTCTTTTCTTCAGATACTTTATAATAAGTAGAAGATGTTTTATTGCTTAATTGAAATAGAAACGTAGTTGAATGAAAAGGTTCTGTTAAGTAGAAATGAAAAAGTCATGTATAGTCAAGCATAAAAATGCAGAAAAAAAGCGCACAAAGCCCCCCCCCCCCCATAAACAGCAATGGGAAATTTAGGAAAGTAACCATTGACGTTGTCTCATGTCCGAATAATTAGCACCAGCAACAATAGCTGGCGGCAACTG
>CATJSX010000019.1 GCA_949743265.1 uncultured Peptococcaceae bacterium | reverse complement strand
TAGATTCGTTGGTGAAGCCTTTGGCTTTACTGTAGAAGCTACACAAGATGCTGAAACTGGCGCTACTGCTTCTGTAGTTTTCTATCAAAAATAATTTACTAATTAGGTCAATGCGCTCTGATTAAGCAAATAGTATTTTGCAAGAATGAAATTGATCAATAAAAATAGCGTCAAACGTTATTCAATACGTTTGGCGCTATTTGGCGTTGTTGAAGGAAAAGATGGCGATTAGCAGCCTTTTTCTTTTTGGGTATTTTGTGTTGCATTTTGTGAAATTATTGCTAATTCTTTTAGTGATTGAATAAAAAAGCGTGCATTTTCTGATAAGACAGCAGATTTATTTTTTATAAATCCGAAAAAAATTTTAATATCATCGCGAAGCTGAACGATTTTGCACCCTTCGATATAGTTGTAAGGCTGTGTTTCTATAGGGAAAACCATGGAAAGAGAATTAGCTATACCGCGTTGAATTTTTTCTTTATAAATAGAAAAATTGCTTTCGCTGACATATTGAATCGGCGCTTTAAGGGTTTCTACCAAAAAATAGTGTTGAAAATTTTTTGAATCAGCATAAGGATGGTAAATACAGAGCGGATATTGGAAAACTTTTTTTAACGTAACGCTGTTAAATTTGGCTAAGTCAGTAAACGGTGCCGTAAGCAAAACGGGATTACCGCTAAAAATCGGCTCAAAAGTCAGCGATGCATCAATTTCATCAGTATAGCTGCCGTTTAACTTTTGGCGAAAAATAAAACCAAACTCTGTTAAATGATTTTTTACCGCGTCAAGAATGAGTTCTTTGCCCGTTTCTGTTATCTTAATGGTTAAATTAGGCTCTTGTTGATATAACATGCATGTTAATTGACCGAGAATATTGTTGTTCATGCCAGAATAATTAACATAAATATCAAGGTTGCCTTGATGCGATTGATTAAGAGTAGTTTGACAAAGGCGTTTTCGTTCTTCAATAGCGGTAAGAAAGTTGAGGGATTCTTGCACCAGCCATTGCCCGTTTTCCGTTAAAGAAATGCCTTTAAAAGAACGGTTGAGCAGAGAAAAGCCCAATTCGTTTTCTAATTTCTTGATAGCGATGCTTAACGCTTGGGGCGTAATATGGAGTTTTTGACTGGCAATATTGATGGAAGGACTCTTGCTCAGTTCGATCAAATATCGAAGATGATCACTATTCACGGCAAACACTCCTTTTGTTGTAAGTAAAGTATAAGATAAAAGTTTATTGTTTTTAAAAATCAATAACGAAAATGTGATTCGCAACAAGATAATCTTAGTAAATCATAGACTTATCGGAAGTTAAAGCGATGATTAAAGTTTATGAAAGGGTGTATGGCTATGGAGAGAAAGACAGAAAAATTGATTGTTTTAGGGATTGATGGTATGGATCCTAAATTTACCAAGTATTTGCTGGATAAAGGTGAAATGCCAACGATCAAAAAGTTGATTGAACGCGGCGCTTGTCGTGAGGATTTGGCTTTATTGGGCGGAATGCCAACGATTACACCACCCATGTGGACAACTTTATCTACTGGCGCATATGCATCTACGCACGGAATTACAGGTTTTTGGAATGTTGATCCCGAAGATCACAGTCGTTTGATCTATGCTTTGGATTCTACAGTTTCTAAAGCGGAGCAAGTTTGGAATGGTATCGTTGAAAGCGGCTTGCGTACATTGGTATGGCATTGGCCCGGCTCTAGCTGGCCGCCAACCACGGATAATCCTAATTTAGCTGTGGTTGATGGCGTTCAGCCTGGGTTTATTGGTTTTGGTACTGGTATGCGTGATGATGAAGTACTGGTCACGGCTTCAATAAAAGTAACAGAAGCACAATTTTTTCCTAAAGCAGGAACTGCCAACACTGGAGCAGGCTGCATTTTAGGCGATCTTGAGATCAAAGAAGAATCCGCTGGCGCTCAAGCTTCTGCCGATGCCTGCCAAAATGCTGGTGCTAGTGTAGAAAATATCATGCTGACTTTAGAAGATGGGGAATTTTCGATTGAGAATATGCCTTTTAATACTTCTCAAGCGCCGTTAAAAGAAGCGACAGGTTGGGTAAACGCGCCGAAAGACGCCAAAGAATTTGTTGTCGTTTTATGCAATGGCTTGCTGCGCAGACCATGCCTATTGTTAAAAAATGATGCTGGAGACTATGATACCATTGCTATGTATAAAAGTAAAAAAGAAGAGCAGCCGCTTGTTTCAGTCAAGTATCATGAGTTTTCACCGTTTTTCTTGGACGAAGTCATTCTGGAAGACGGCTCCAGAGCAACTTGTATGCGCAGCATGAGTTATGTTTATCATGATGACGATTATTCAACCATCAATCTTTGGCTAAACAGAGCCAACGATATTACTGATGATGCAGCATGGCATCCCAAATCCTTACATCAAGAAGTTTTGGATAATGTAGGCTATTGGAGTTTTTCCAGCAGTTTGGGTGGCAAAAATACCTATTTTACAGAACATTTGATGCTGCCAACGTGGGAAATTTATAATAATTGGCAGGCAGCTTGTTTGAAATATTTTATTGACAATGACAAATTCGATGTTATCTTTACTCACCTGCACAATGTTGACGGCATTGGTCATAATATTTGGCCTCATGGTGCAGAAAATATCTATACAGAACCAGAAGATGTTCTCAAAAATCGAGAATTTATGCTAGAAACGTATCGCCAGACCGATAGATATTTGGCACAATTTCTACAATATTTAGATGATGGCTGGACGATTATTGTGACTTCGGATCATGGTTTAATTTGCGATACTAATGAAGAAGGGCCAGCGCTTATGGGTGATGCCGATGGAGTAAATGCTAAAATTATGAGTGACTTAGGCTATACGGTCCTTAAGCGGGATGGAGAAGGCAATCTTTTAAAAGAAATTGATTGGAGCCAGACAAAAGCGGTGGCTACTGGTACCAATCATATTTTTCTGAATATTAAAGGCAGAGATCCTCATGGTATCGTCGATGCTGCCGAACAGTATCAGTTAGAAGAAGAAATTATTGATGCATTGTATAGCTACAGAGATCCTAAGACAGGCAGAAGAATCATTACATTAGCGGTAAGGAATTACGACGCCTTGGTCATGGGCTGTGGTCAAGAAGGGTTTGGCGATATTGTTTATTTCTTGGCGGACGGTTTCCATCGGGTACATGGCGATTCTATGAGTACCAAGATGGATCATGGCGGTCATCATACATCGGTTGCGCCCATTTTTGTAGCGGCTGGACCGGGCATCAAACAAGGATTTTTGACAAAACGCGTCATTCGTCAGGTCGACATTGCACCGACTATTGCCGTATTATTGGGCGTTAGAATGCCAGCTCAGTGTGAGGGAGCGCCAATTTATCAAATATTGGCAGATTAGGGGATTAGATAAGACTAGTCGAAAGTTTATAACAGACTAAATAAATTCCAGCCAGGGGTAAATCCGTTTATTTTTGGTTGGAATTTTTCATTTTAAATTAAGAAAATCAATCTTTATTAGCGCTTTGTAAAGAAACGGTTGTTAATTCTTTTAGTGATTGAATAAAGAAACGTGCGTTTTCTGATAAATCCGTTGTTTTGTTTTTGACCAAACCGCAGTAAATGCGAATATCGTCGCGAAAATGGATTATTTTGCAGTTTTCGATATAATTGTTTGGTTGTGATTCGGTTAGAAAAAATATGGATAAAGCGTTGGCTAGACCGCGTTGAATTTTTTCTTTATAAACGGCATAGTGGCTTTCAATCGTATAATGTACGGGCAGTTTAAACCAGTTCGTAAGGAAATGGTACAGCGTATCTTGCTGTGTAATCAAAGGATTGTAGCTGCAAATAGGATATTGTACAGCCTTTTTTAGAGTAATACTGTTAAATTTAGCTAATTCAGAGTTGGAATTGGTCAATAGAACAAAATCGCCGTGAAAAATAGGTTCAAAAATTAAATCATCATCAATGGTATCTACATAAACGCCATTGACTTTGGTGCGAAAAACAAAACCAAACTCTGTAGAATGATTTTTTATAGCGTTTAAAATATGTTCCTTTTGAGTTTCTTTCAATTCAATATTCAAATCAGGTTCTTTTTGATAAAGTGTGCAAACTAATCGTCCTAAAATATTGTCGTTTATACCAGAATAGTTGATAAGAATTTCTAGCGTACCTTGATGTCGTTGGGATTGATTAGCGTCGTGTTGTTGCTTGCGATTTTCAATATCAGCTAAAAATTGGGTAGATTTTTGAACAAGCCATTGACCATCTTCAGTGAGAGAGATGCCTTTAAACGTGCGATTGAGTAAAGAAAAGCCTAATTCGCTTTCTAGTTTTTTGATGGCAGTACTTAAGGCTTGCGATGTAATGTGGAGTTTTTGGCTAGCAATATTG
>CATJSX010000018.1 GCA_949743265.1 uncultured Peptococcaceae bacterium | reverse complement strand
TATACTATAACGGAAGATACGGCTGATGCAGCCGTTGCCGGCTATACCTTAACGGTTGAAGGCAATGGTGTTACGACAACTGTAGAAAAAAATCAAACGGCAGAGGTGCTTATTACTAACATTTATACACAAGAATCAGAACCGGAAACCGGCAGTTTAAGTATCAAGAAAAAAGTTGTTGGAGATCCAGCTGGCAAAGACAGTAAAGTATATACATTTACTATTACCGGTCCTAATGGAGAAGAATGGAAGCAAACGATTACCGGTTCAGGCAGTGTAGCACTTACTGATTTGCCTGTGGGTGAGTATACTATAACGGAAGATACGGCTGATGCAGCCATTGCCGGCTATACCTTAATCGTTGAAGGCAATGGCGTTACGGCAACTGTAGAAAAAAATCAAACGGCAGAGACTGCTATTATCAATACGTATACGCCTGAAACACCGGGCTATGAACCACCGCCAGAAGAACCAAAGACTGAAGATCCGAAACCAGAAGAACCAAAGACTGAGGAGCCGAAACCAACTCCAGAACCGAAGCCGGAGGAACCAACACCTCTGCCAGAACCGACTCCAGAGCCTGAGCCAACACCAGATCCAACACCAAAAGCAGAATTGCTGCCGGATCCCAATGACCCGAATAGTCCGAAACGATTCACTGTTATTGATGATGAAGGGGTACCATTGACATACGTTAAAGTTTGGGATCCTGACAATGAAGAATGGGTGTATGTTTTAGAAGAAGACGTTCCCTTGGCTGACATGGATAATACGCCAAAAACTGACGATTTAACTCGGCGTGGGTTGTGGATTGCTTTGCTTATTGGTGCGTTGAGCGCTATGGGTATATTGCTGTGGTCCGGTTCGCGCAGAAAATTGTATAAATAAATTTTTGCAGCATCGTTTATTTTTTTATTAAATAACTCACCATAGGATTTTTGGCTATCCTGTGGTGAGCTAATTTTTTGAGCCATTATAATCGCTAAGTTTTTTTAATTGCTAAACCGTTAGAGATTTTGCCGAAAAGAAAAATGATTTACTGTGCTCTATTTAGGAGATTTTTAAAAAATTGCAAGCGTTTTTGTTTGATGATTGACAAAAAAAATGAGTTGTGGTACTATTGTCAAAACTAAATAATTGCCTTGTCGTAATACAGATGAGGTAGAGGCGCGAAATTTATTAGTAGCACTGTTGAGATGGGGGATTCGGTGACGCAGTTGTAAAAGGAAATTTCGCCGAAGTCCATTATTTTATATCCTTCAAAAAAATGGGCTGGGGCTGTATCGAATAGGTACAGGACTGTCAATAGTAAAGCCTGAATTACTATTGTTGCGCTATCGATTTGAAAACAGGGACAAAGTTCTTCAAGCTATTGAGCTAAAGGGTCATTTTCCCTTTAGCTTTTTTTGTGTAAATGAATAGAAAAATAAGGAGGTCAATCAATGCAAAAGATTCGAGTAGGAGTAATGGGCGCTTGTGGTAAAATGGGCAAAGAAATCTGTCGCAGCGTTTTAGCAGAAGAAGGGTTGGAATTGGCAGCGGCGTTTGATGTGAAAAATCAGGGACAAGATATCGGTCCGCTCATTGGTCTTGCGCCTTGTGGGATACTAATAGAAACGAATCTCAATCATTTACTGAGCCAAACGCCTTTAGATGTGATGATTGATTTTACTAATGCACAGGCGGCGTTAAATAATGTGCCGCAAGTGTTGAAATATCATGTTTGTGCCGTTATTGGCACGACTGGCTTAAATCATGACGATATTGCACGTATTGACCATATAGCGAAGGAAAATCAGGTAGGTGCTTTTATAGCGGCTAATTTTGCTATCGGCGCAGTTTTGATGATGAAGTTCGCTCAAGAAGCAGCTAAATATATGCCTAATGTGGAAATTATCGAATTGCATCATGACCAAAAATTGGACGCGCCTTCTGGAACGGCTGTAACTACTTTGCAAAAAATTGCTCAAGTACGTCAATCCTTTAAACAAGGCGCCGATCAGGAATATGAGAAAATTACAGCCAGCCGCGGCGGTGAATATGACGGTATGCGGGTACATAGCGTGCGTTTGCCGGGCTATGTAGCTCATCAGGAAGTTATATTCGGCGGGTTAGGGCAAACGCTGACGATTCGCCATGACTCTATTTCGCGTGAATCATTTATGCCGGGGATTATGTTAGCCGCTAAAAAGGTGATAGCGTGGACAGGATTGGTACAGGATCTGGAGAATATTTTAGAGTAAGGATTATCACTGATTGTTTCATCAAACCATATATTGTAGAGTACCTAATTTTCCAATAGGGGTGATACAGTATGTGTTTTGGTGAACAGCCAAAAGCCAAAGGTTTATCACTGGCTTTTATTGGTGGCGATGAGCGAATGGCTTATGCGGCGCTTGAGCTGGCGCAAAAAGGATTTATTGTCAATACATTAGGCGTAGCGGGGCAAAAAGACAGTTATTTGGGTCTTGAAGACTATATCATTCTGCCAATTTTAGGAGTGGATGATTTCTTAACGCCCCAACCTTTTGATGGTGAGCGGATAACGATTGACGACAATTGGCTAATAAATTCAGTTAGGAATAATGGCGTTATTTTAACTGGAAGAAGCAGCGAGCGTTTGCAAGCGCTTTGCCAACAAGTCGGAAGGGTTTGTTTATCATATTTTGATGATGAATACCAAGAAAAAAATGCTGTACCAACAGCAGAAGGCGCTATTTATTTAGCTATGGAAAATTTGCCCATAACCATCAATGGCGCTGATTCGTTGGTCTTGGGCTATGGTCGTTGCGGCAGAAATTTAGCTCAACGTCTGCAAGCGTTGGGTGCTCATGTAACGGTCGCAACTCGTAGTGATGCACAGCGGGCTGATGCAGTTGCGGCGGGTTTAAATGCGGTCAATTTTGATGAGATGATACCATTTTTAGCAGCGGCTGACTGCATTTATAATACTGTGCCGAAACTTATTTTAGAAGAAAAAGAATTATGCGCGGTTAAAAAAGATGGGCTTATTATTGATCTGTCTTCTGCACCGGGGGGCGTTGATTTTGCTTGTGCCCAAGAGCTTGGTTTAAACGCTTTATTGGCGACTAATCTGCCGGGACGTTATTTTCCCAAAAGCGCCGGCAGTCTTTTGGCAGAACGTTTAGCGCAAATCATACTGCATCATTCACTATCTGATGACCAATAGATAGGAGGCAGTAAGATGAATTTAGAAGGCAAACGGATTGGGTTGGCTTTGACCGGTTCTTTCTGTACGCTGGCGCAGGTGTTGGAAGAAGCCAAAGCGCTGCGCGCGGCAGGCGCAGAATTATATCCTATTTTTTCTGAAAATGTTCAAATATTAGATACCAAGTTTGGTCCGGCAAGTTATTGGCGAGAAGCTTTCGGTACAGTTTGTGAACATGAAATGATTACTGATATTGTGCAGGCAGAGCCTATCGGACCAAAAAGTTATTTGGATTTGATGTTGATTGCGCCATGTACGGGCAATACCCTAGCCAAACTGACACAGGGCATTACGGATGGTGTTGTTTTAATGGCAACAAAGGCTCATTTGCGCAACAATAAACCGGTAGTTTTAGCTGTCGCTACTAATGATGGACTAAGCCGCAATTTGAAAAATATTGCTGCTATGTTGGCGGAAAAAAATATTTATTTGGTCCCTTTCGGGCAAGATGATCCCATAAAAAAACCATTTTCTTTGGTGGCAAAGATGCCGTTAATTATTGATACTGTTTCCAACGCTTTAGAGGGCAGACAGCTACAGCCTATTTTGAGATAGCAAGTGCCCTCTAAAGCATACTAATGAGAGGGCGTGTTTTTGATGAAAGAAGTCAATATTGCCATAGTCGGTGCTACAGGCGCGGTCGGGGCAGAAATTTTGAAAGTAATAGACGAACGAAAAATTCCTTATAAAAGTTTGAAATTGTTGGCTAGTGCTCGTAGTGCAGGAAGTACTATCGCTTTTCAAGGCAAAAACTATATCGTAGAGGAAACTACAGCTGAATCTTTTGATGGTGTAGATATTGCGCTGTTTGCCGGCGGTCCGGCCAGCCGTGCTTTTGGACGCTTGGCACAGCAGAAGGGCGTTGTTGTTATTGACAACAGCAGTACTTTTCGTTTGGATGATGATGTGCCTTTAGTGGTACCAGAAGTCAATCCGCAGGCGCTTAAAAATCATCATGGTTTGATTGCTAATCCTAATTGTTCTACGATTCTTTTGGTTTCAGCGCTATATCCGTTGTACCAAAAAAGCAAGATCAAACGAGTTATCGTTTCCACTTATCAAGCGGTTAGTGGCGCTGGTAAAGAAGCCATTGATGAGTTAACGCTGCAAAGTCGTCAATCTTTGGCACAACAGCCGATTAAGCCGGAAGTATTCCAGTATCAGATTGCTTATAATTTGATTCCGCATATCGACGTTTGGGTAGAAGATGACTACACAAAAGAAGAAATGAAACTGGTTCATGAAACGCACAAGATTTTAGGCGATCATGATATGGCTATTACGCCTACAGCTGTACGGGTGCCGGTATATAGAAGTCATTCTGAATCCATTTATTTGGAAACGGAAGAACCCATTACGCCAGATGAAGCTAGAACGCTATTGGCACAAACAAAAGGAATAATCGTTCAAGATGATCCGGCAAAGAATCTCTATCCCATGCCGTTATACACTTCTGATACTGATGAAGTGTATGTTGGTCGTATCCGACGTGATCTGAGCTGTCCCAACGGTTTGAATTTGTGGGCAGTTTTTGATCAATTGCGCAAAGGTGCTGCAACTAATGCTGTACAAATTATGGAAATGCTTTTAGAAAATGATTGGCTTTGAAAAAAACACGCCCATAGAAGCGCGAGGTTAATGTAATGAATATAATCATACAAAAATTTGGCGGTACCTCTATGGCGACCAAAGCAACTCGCCGTTACGTTATTGAGAAAATTAAGCAGGCGCTTCATGCACAGTTATCTCCAGTTATTGTCGTTTCTGCTATGGGGCGTCAAGGCGCGCCTTATGCTACTGATACGTTATTAGGCTTGGTAAAAGGCGGAGAGGCGATGAAAGCTAATGTTGATTTGCTTATCGCTTCTGGCGAGATCATTGCCGCTGTCGTTTTAGCAGATGAATTAATTCAGGAAGGTTTGTCGGCGGTAGTTTTTACTGGTCAGCGAGCAGGCATTATTACTGATGAGCGCTTTAATGACGCGTCGATTATTGATTTGCAATCACAAAATGTGCTTGAAACGCTTAACGAAGGAAAAATTCCTGTTGTCGCTGGTTTTCAAGGAGCTACAATGGATGGACGCACGACGACTTTAGGACGTGGTGGCAGTGATACTACAGCAGCAGCGCTTGCTGTAATGCTTTCTGCTCAAATGGCAGAGATTTATACTGACGTAATAGGTATCATGACTGCCGATCCCCGTCTTGTACCCGAAGCCAGCATACTGCCGCAAATTACTTATGAAGAGTTGTGTCATTTGGCTTATCAAGGCGCTAAAGTTGTTCATCCGCAAGCGGTAGAATTGGTTATGACCAAAGAAATTCCGCTTAGAGTGCGTTCAACTTTTGATGAGTCTTTAGGAACATTAGTTAGCAAAAAGAGGACTAATAGACAGCAAGGCTCTTTGCTTACCGGTATAACTTATTTGGATAATATTTGTCAGATTAAATTGAAACAGGGAGACTTTGAGGTAAAAACATTATTGGAAAGTTTATCTCAAGCAGGCATAACAGTGGATTTATTGGAAGTTTATCTCTCAGAAATGTGTTTTGCCGTCAAAAAAGATTTTCTTGAGCAATGTAAGAATGTGCTGGACCAGTGGTCTATTGTTTATCAGTTGCGCTCTGATTGCACAAAAGTATCGTTGGTGGGCAGCAATAAGCTGGCTATTGAGGGTATTAAGGATAAAATTGAAAGCATTTTATCTTATGCAGGCGTGGAAATACTGCAAGCGATAACTTCTGATGCCGTTATTGAACTATTGATGGCCCATGAATACAGAGATAGCGCTGTACGTGCGCTGCATAAAAATCTAATTTAAATCAAGGATGTGTTAGTGATGATGTTCGGTCAAGTATTAACAGCAATGGTGACGCCTTTTAATGAACAGATGGAAGTGGATTATGACAAAGCTCAAAAATTAGCTGATTATTTGGTTTCTAATGGCAATGACGGAATTGTTGTGGCTGGTACGACTGGAGAATCGCCAACGTTGAGTCATAAGGAAAAATTAAAATTGTTTCAAGTTGTCAAAGATGCTGTTGGTGATAAAGCCATTGTTATCGCTGGTACGGGCAGCAATTCAACAAAAGACAGCATTGAACTGACCAAAGAAGCGGCTAAAATAGGCGTTAATGGGGTAATGTTAGTAGCACCGTATTACAATAAACCCTCGCAAGAAGGTCTATATCAGCATTTTAAAGCTGTGGCCGAAGCCGCTAGTTTGCCTGTACTGTTGTATAACATTCCCGGACGCACCGGAATCAATATCGCACCAGAAACGCTGGCAAGATTGGCGCGGCTAGAGCAGATTAAAGCGGTTAAAGAAGCTTCCGGCGATTTGGAGCAGGTCAGCCGTATCAAAATGCTTTGTGGTGACAGCTTGGCTGTCTACAGCGGCGACGATAGTTTAACATTGCCTATTCTTTCTGTCGGTGGTTGCGGCATTATCAGTGTGGCTGGTCATATTGCAGGTAAAGAAATTAAGAATATGGTTGAGCTGTATTTTTCTGGTCATACAGCTGAAGCCGCTATCGCTCATCGCGATCTTTATAACGTGTTTAAAGCGATGTTTGTAACGGCAAATCCTGTACCAGTTAAATATGCCTTACAATTGAAAGGTCTTGATGTTGGCAGCGTGCGGTTGCCATTAGTAGAAGCTGATGAAGAACAGAAAAAAGTGATTAAAGATGCTTTGGAAAAAGCCAATTTGTTATAATCGCAACATGATGATTTAGAAGAAATAAAAGTTTAATGTCTATCATAGAAATGATCAATCATTTCATGATAGACGTTTTTATTTGACTTGGAATGAGATAATTTAATCAGCTGGCGTATCATTGCAGGATTTTTTGCCTCTATATGCAGCGAGACTGCATGCTGGCATTTGCGAATAGTTTTGCTAAATGTTATTCGTTTCAGTAATGTTTTTGTCTACGATCACTAAGCAGCTATTTGGACTTTGAAAACTACTGATAGTTAAATGCTCTGATGAAAAAATTAAAAAGCGGATTTTGCAAAGGCAAATCCGCTTTTTAATCGTTGGGCTATATTACTGTACTGTCAATCTTCGGGTATTTGAGAGAGATGTTTTGTGGCAGTTTAGTTGTTTTTTATGTTTTCAATCAATGTGTCGTTGCTTAATTTCTGAAACGCTATTTTTAGCGTAAGGCACTGTCCGAAAAAATCTGTAATGTAATATCTATTGGTGTGACTTTTTCATTTTAGGAAGTTGTACTAGATCAAGCAGAACTCTTATATATAGAGAAGTGCTTTTCAACAAAATTTTTTTGCTTTTTGATGCTCAAACTAATGACGCGGATTTTCTCTAACCAATTCTGAGGCTTTAAGATATTGGGTTGTCAAATCAATTGCGTATTGATGACGCATAAAAATTAAATGACTTGCCAATAGACCTTTAGTTGTGGTTAAATAGCGCGGCAAAAGACCATTGAGCATGCAGGCAGCAATATCAGAAAGACAGTTATCGCAATGGCAAAAGCCGCTGTCATTGCCTTCTTCTTCTACCATCTTGAGAATCCACTCTTCTACTAAACATTCCATAACATTGACCAAAATTGGTTCCCCTGAAAGATAATTATTATGACGGGGCGTTTCTTTGACTTTTTCAGTAGCCAGCATCATGGCGCGCAAAATTTGCGCAAAATGCTGATGATAATAAATATCCCCTAAAGCTACTGAAGATGAAAAAGAAGAAACGTATTTCGTTGGCAAATGGTTTAAAGCAAGCGCCGCTGTATCCAGTTGGCATTGTTGGCAGGTGCAAATGCCATCGGCTTCCAATGCTTCACGAACTCGCGCTAAGATGATTTTTTCCGCCAAATTAATCGGTCGTGGAAATGCTTTCGGTTGAGATATTTTTTCCGATGCAACGTCAAGAGGTTGTTTTGTCGATGAAATTGTTTCATTGACAACAGTTTCTTGCGTTTGGTCTAATTCATTTGTAGCAGCAGTTAGAATAATTTCTTCTGAGGAAGAATCTTCATTTTCAGCTGTATTATCTGTTGCAAGTAATGATTCTTCTAGCTGTTGAGATGTTTTTTCGTCCGTTATATCTGCTGCAGTTATTTCATCTGAAGAAATTTGCTCATTTTTATCATCTTCAGTGGTTAACGCAGCAGCATTATCAACTGTTTCAACAGGTGTTATTTCTCCTGCCGAGGTGTCGTCAGCCTCGCTTTTCTCTTTTGCAGTTTCTGTTTGCCGAAGGTTGTCTTCTTCTATAACATCGTCTGTGGAATGCGCTGATAGCGGTTGTTCTTTTTCGCTATCTAATGGCGAACGATTTTGGCTATTGACAGTAGAATCTTCTTCTGACCGCTGCTTTTCACTGGCAGGTGTATCCGTAACTATGGATTCTTTCATCGTTGACGTATCTTTTGGCGGTGCAACCGTTTCAGTAACTATCGACGCAGAAGTATCCGTTATGGAATCTTCTGGGTGAAAATTTGTCATTGATTTTTCTTCTGTCAACGCGACAGAAGGCGGCAAAGATGACGACGTTGGGGCAGCGGGTACAGGTTGAGGCGCTGCTTCGCCAGACTCTTGAACGCTGGCAGGCATAATTTTTTGATATAGGCTGTCTTTGTCAATGGTAAATTTTTTCTTGCTCATAGTAATTGCTCTCTTTCTAAAAATTCATCAACAAAAGCCATATAATCATTAACGGCATTGTTTTTGGGGGCGTACTCAAATAAATCGCTTTCCAGCGAATGTGCTTCCGAGATGGCAACGCTATTACGAATAAAAGTTTTAAATAGTGGGATTTGCAATTGCTGAGAAATCATGGCGGCGGTCTCTTTGATTTCACGGCTTAATAAGGTTCGTTCATTATAACGAGTCAACAAAATACCGCTGACTATTAAAGAAGGATTGCAATATTTGCGTACCCTTGTTACTGTATCATTCAATTGCGTAATTCCTTGCAGGCTAAAAATATCTGCCAGCATGGGAATAATGACGCGCTGTGCTGCCGTAAACGCATTAACTGTCAAGATGCTTAACGCAGGCGGCGTATCTAATAAAATATAATCATAATCCGGCAGAATATTTTCCAAGGCTTCTTTGAGTACAAATTCCCGTCCTGTACCGGTTAATTCTAATTCGACGGAACTTAAAAGAATATTGCCTGCAATAATATCAGCAATTTCCGTATGCTGAATAGCCTCTCTGGCCGTTGCTTCCCCTTTTAGGACATGGTAAGCGCACGCTACGCCATCGGTGACCGCTCCAAAACTAAAACTTAAATTTCCTTGTGAATCCAAATCAATGGCCAATACTCGATAACCTTTATGTTTCAGACCGGCAGCCAAAGCATTGGTGGTAGTGGTCTTGCCGACACCACCCTTTTGGTTGGATATGGCGACCAAAGTACACATACAGACTCCTCCTTGTTTTCTCTATCGTTATTATTCTATCATTTTTGCTTCATAAATTAAAGTATTATATTATTGATAAGTACTAAAAAAGCATCTGCTACAAGGATGTCCAAATGATAATAGCATTAAAACAATGAAAAATTCCCGCCAAAGGCATAACCAATCATACCTTCAGTGGGAATTCATTTTGATTTAATCGATAATGCGTTGATTTTTTATCATCTATCTAAACATCAAAATTTTAATTTGTGCTTTATCCTTGAAAAATAATAGAGATAGTTGCTGGCTAAACGCTCATACTTCCATAATAATGGGGAGAATCATCGGTCTTCGTCTGGTTTTTTCATACAGATATTTGCCCAAGACATCGCGCAGATTAGCTTTCAAACTAGCCCATTCTACGATATTTTTTTCCAAACATTTATCCAGCGTATTTTTTACACGCTCTTTAGCTTCGCCCATCAGCTCATCAGCTTCACGGACATAGACAAAACCGCGTGAAACAATATCAGGACCAGCAACCACTTGTTTTTGCTCTTTGTTTAATGTTACTACCACGATTAATATGCCGTCTTGAGATAATTGTTTACGGTCTCTGAGAACGATATTGCCGACGTCGCCGACACCTAAACCATCAATCAGCACACGACCGGCAGTAACTTTACCGCAAAAAGCGCCGTGGTTTTTGTCTAACTCTAATATCTGACCATTTTCGGCGACAAAGATATTTTCTTTATTCATACCGACTTGTTCGGCTAGTTTGGCATGTTTTAAAAGCATTCGGTATTCGCCATGAACAGGCATAAAGTATTTAGGTTTTACCAAGTTTAAGAGCATCATCAGTTCTTCGCGACAAGCATGACCAGAAACATGAACATTGGCTTCACGACCATGAACTACTTCTGCCCCTAACTTGCTCAGTTGATCAACGACTTTGGCGACTAATTTTTCGTTGCCGGGAATAGGATTAGCGGAAATAATCACCGTGTCTCCCGGTTCGATTTGTACCCGACGATGATCACTCATTGCCATGCGTGTCAAAGCCGACATTGGCTCGCCTTGACTGCCGGTAGTCAAAAGAACAATCTGGTCTCGAGGATAGTTGTTGATTTCATCCAGTTCGACAATTGTATTTTCTGGTACCAATAAATATCCCAATTCCTGCGCTACGTTGACAACATTGACCATACTGCGACCAGCAATAGCGACCTTACGACCAAAAGCAAAAGCAGCGTCAATGACTTGCTGAATACGGTGAACGTTAGAAGCAAAAGTCGCCAAAACAATACGTTCTTTGGCGCTGCGGAACAATTCGTCAAAACTTTTGCCTACAATGCGCTCCGATGTGCTGTAGCCAGGTCTTTCGACGTTGGTGGAATCGCTCATCAGCAATAGTACCCCTTCATGCCCCAATTCGGCAATACGCTGAAAATCAGTGACTTTACCGTCAACCGGTGTCTGATCAAACTTAAAATCGCCGCTGTGCAGAATAACGCCATAAGGCGTATGAACGGCGACTGCTACTGAATCTGGTATACTATGACAAGTCCGCAATAGTTCGACATTAAAAGACCCTACTTTAAATAGCTGTCGTGGATTGATGACATGCAGGCGTGGATTGTTGAGATGACTTGTTTCTTTTAGTTTGGGTTCCAATAAACCGATCGTTAATTTGGTACCATAGACAGGTACGTTTAAATCCCGAAGTACGTAAGAAAGTCCACCAATATGATCTTCATGACCATGAGTTAGAACAATTCCTTTGACCATTTCTTTGTTTTCAAGCAAATAAGTAATATCTGGTATGACAATATCAATTCCCAGAAGTTCTTCTTCTGGAAACATTAAACCAGCATCAATAACAATAATTTCATCATGACATTTGATTGCGGTCATGTTTTTTCCTATCTCTCCTAGTCCGCCCAATGGAATAACGGTAACGCAATCATTATTTTTCTTGTTAGAAATTTGAGTAACCTCCTTTTTTATATTGCCGACCAAACTAACCAATATCAATTATATGCTATTTTCAACGGAATAACAAGTCAATTTTTGTTTTTTGTGGCGAAAACCTGTATTATTGATTGAGCGTATGAATTTAAATTGGAAAACGGCAATGAGCTTATTGCTATAGTATATGTAGCGAGTTGAATTGCGTTCCGATACAATTTCGGTAGAAATGAGGTGCTATGTTGCGTTTAATACAATAATCTTGAAAATTAAAATGTAATATGATAACATTAAAAAAACAAATCAAACAGTCTAATAACTTATAGTTTGTTAGACACGTAAAATAGCATATAAAAAGAGCCGACAAACGGCGAAACTTCGTCGCTTATCGGCTCAAGATTAGCTGTCTAACAAACTATAATATTTTGGATAAAAATTGAGTACATTATCAGATTAAATTAAAATGTAAGTAATATTTACGGGAATTTTATTCAAAAGGAGGAGGCAAATTATGCGAATTGATCAACTAGAGGCACTGCTGATGGTTAGCCGTTCGCCTTCATTAAGCGCTGCT
Organism: uncultured Peptococcaceae bacterium; assembly: GCA_949743265.1. Classification (GTDB taxonomy): domain Bacteria; phylum Bacillota; class Peptococcia; order Peptococcales; family Peptococcaceae; genus CATJSX01. The sequence continues at coordinate 2,005 of CATJSX010000018.1, read as the reverse complement.
AGCGAACAGCTACATATTTCTGTGCAAACATTAAGTTCTTCTATCAAAAGTTTAGAAAATGAGCTAAATTTAACGTTATTAGAACGCAGTTCAAAAGGCGTGATTATGACCAAAGAAGGTTTAGAGGTTGTGCAGGCAACACAACATTTCTTAGAAGATATGTACAAGATACGTTTTAAAAATGAAAATCCGCAACTGATGGTTTTTAATAATCCACTTAAACTTTATGTACATGCCAAAATGTATGAATTATTTGTTCCGCGTATAATTTGTGAATTAAAGAAAAATTTGCCGTCAATAGCTATCAGTACATATAAGTTGACGGTTCGTGAGCTTGACGATAAGCTAAAAACACATCAAGCGCCATTTGCGCTGACCTTTCAGATGGTTCTTGATGGCAAAACTGATACGCCTGATGACTTTGATTTTTATCCGTTGTTTGAGTGCAAATTTGTAGGCATTGCCCAAAATAACTTTCCGTTAACTTCTATTAACACGATTTCTATCAAAAAATTGTTGAAATATCCTATCATTATTTATGAAGATGAAAATAAAAGCGATGCTTTATATAGGCTGCTGCATCACTTTGGCAAACCATCAAATTTGATTGTAGAAAAAGATTTTTTGCTTTATAGGGAAATGCTTAACTCCGGCTTAGGCATAGGCTTTTCAATTATGACGCCATTGGAGAATTATACGCGTTCTTTAACAGAGAGCATCAATAAAATTTTGTTGAATGATCCTTTACAACTTTACGGCGGCTATTTAATGGTTAAAAATACTATTTTATCCGAAGAAGATGATATTTTTTTGCGCTATATCAAAAATTATCTAATACGACATGCCAAATCATACCCTGTTTATCTTTTTTAGAGTATATTTTTAGTTATAGCGGTTTTTTCAGATAGTCAATAAAAAATGCAATACTATTTATAAGGTGACTCAAGAAAAATGCCATATGCGTTATAAACTTGTGTTTTAAATCTTCACAATCGTTTAGTTGCTCCGATTTCGATACAACTTTATGCTTCACATATTTTGTAGGTTTTTTCTTCTTTGTTTATAATTTTAGAGCTCATCATAAGATGAGCTCTTTTTATGCTTTGAAATCACAGCTTCAAAAAAATACATAAGTAAAAATACTTTTTAAAATATTACTTATTCCATTGATTTAATGATCATGATATGATCAAAATGTCAGCTGAATAATAAGTTCGAACATTATTTTTTATAGGGGGAGGTTTTCATATGGCTGCAGAAACAGTTCAGAAAACATCAACGACAAAATCACCACAAATGGCATATTATATCAATAGTTTTATCACCGTTTTGCTGATGGTAGGGATAGGCTTTTTACCAGCACCTGATCCAATAACACCGATGGGAATGAAGATAGTGGGAATATTTATTGGCGCTATTTATGGTTGGTCAACGGTGAGCGCTATATGGCCTAGCGTTTTGGTCTTGGTTCTTTTAGGATTAAGCGGTTATACCACAGTAAAAGACGCTTTTTTACAAGGTTTTGGTCATGATACCGTATTATTTATTTTCTTTTTAACGATTTTTTGTTATGTTATCGAATATTTTCAAGTGACGACTTTTTTTGCTAATAAAATGATCGGACAAAAATTTGTTCAAGGACGTCCATGGGTATTGGCAACTATGATTTTGGCAGCTTCATATGTTTGTTCTGCGTTGACCAGTGTTGTGCCAACAATGATCATTTGTTGGAGTATTATTTATGCCATTATGAAACAAATGGGCTATGACAAAGGCGATATGTATCCCACAATTTTAATTATTGGAGTTTGTGTTGCGGCACAATTGGGCTATACAGCAATGCCGTTCAAATTAGGCTATGTTATGATAGCCGGAATTGTCCAACAGATAGCTGGCATTTATATCGATCCTCGTATTATAAAGTAGTAGTGTTTATAGTCCCTCTCCAAGGACTGTATGCTATACTGTTGGAGATACTGTGGATTGTTTTATCGATCCTACCACT
>CATJSX010000017.1 GCA_949743265.1 uncultured Peptococcaceae bacterium | reverse complement strand
TCTTATGTTCTCAACGTGTTCCATAACGACCTGTTTTGTCATTTTATTATAGGTTTTGCTTTTCTCAATCATCATCATGTACATCAATTTTTCCATACGATTTTCTCCTTTACATTTTATGGGGTTCACTGAGGGCATTATATTATATTTATTCGGCAATAGCAATCTGTTTGTCACTTTTCCAGAAACGAACTTGCCTCCGGATTAAAAATAGCGAGAGGGATTCCATAGTCTGTTATGTACATTTCCACCAATGCGTTTTTTGGCATCTGTATATACAGATACCTTGCTTGCACAATAGTATTTCTCAGTCTTGTGTTCCTCCGTCCTCAAAACAAAGTCAGATTGCAATCTAAGCAAGCAGCCAATTTGAAAGATCTTGTTTTAATCCATGGGAAGATATGCTAAAATAACGTTATTATTGCAAGGTGTATATGTGGCAGACCTAACAATTACAATTTAGAAGGAGAAAACAGATGAATAAACAACAGCTTGCATCGAAAATTTGGGAGTCCGCCAACAGAATGCGTTCTAAAATTGAAGCGAACGAGTATAAGGACTATATCCTCGGCTTTATTTTTTATAAATTCCTCTCGGATAAAGAGGTCAAATACCTGAAAGAGAACGATTGGACGGACGAATATCTTCTAGAACTCAGCGAGGAGGACAGCGAGACTGTTGAAAGTATCCAGAAAAATCTGGGATACTTTATTGCTTACGAAAATCTTTTTTCCACATGGATCGCCAAGGGTATCGACTTTTCTGCCGAAAATGTCACGGACGCGCTTTCCGCATTTAGCCGTCTGATCAATCCTACCCACAAAAAGGTATTCGACAATATTTTTGCCACGCTCCAAACCGGTCTCTCCAAACTGGGAGAGACTTCCGGCGCACGAACGAAAGCGATCCGCGATCTGATTTACCTCATCAAGGATATTCCCATGGACGGAAAGCAGGATTATGATGTTCTCGGATTTATCTATGAATATCTCATCAGCAATTTTGCCGCCAATGCTGGGAAAAAGGCAGGCGAATTTTATACGCCCCATGAGGTTTCTCTTTTGATGTCCGAAATTGTTGCCCATCACTTGAAAGGCCGGACAGAGATCAAAATCTACGACTCCACCAGCGGCTCCGGCTCCTTGCTCATCAATATCGGCAAATGCGCCGCGCGGTATATGGGCAGTGGCGACCGCATCATGTATTACGCCCAAGAGTTGAAGGAAAACACCTACAACCTTACCCGCATGAACCTTGTCATGCGCGGGATACTGCCGGATAACATCATGACCCGAAACGGCGACACATTGGAAGAGGACTGGCCGTATTTCGATGAAAACGATCCGGTACATACCTATCACCCGATCTATGTGGACGCCGTAGTCTCTAATCCGCCCTATTCCCAAGCATGGAATCCGGCGGACAAAGAAGGCGATCCCCGCTATGCCAACTATGGCTATGCACCGAAGGGAAAGGCGGACTTTGCGTTTTTGCTGCACGACTTGTTTCATGTAAGACCGGACGGGATTATGACCATCGTTTTGCCCCACGGCGTTTTGTTCCGCGGCGGAGAGGAAGGAACGATCCGCAAAAACCTCATTGAGAAGAATCATATTGATGCTATTATCGGTCTGCCTGCAAACATCTTTTTTGGAACGGGTATTCCCACCATCATCATGGTGCTGAAGCAGAAGCGGGACAATACGGATGTGCTGATCGTGGATGCCTCCAAGGGTTTTTCGAAAGTCGGCAAGAACAATGTTCTGCGGGCCTGCGACATCAAACGAATCGTTGACGTTGTGACGAGCCGCGCCACCGTGGAGAAGTTTTCCAGAGTGGTTAGCCGCGATGAAATCCGCGCCAATGAGTACAACCTGAATATCCCTCGGTATGTGGATTCCTCGGAAAAGGCGGAGAGTTGGGATATTTTTGCCTCCATGTTTGGCGGTATCCCAGACAGCGAGCTTCAGGAGCTTCACCAGTATTGGTCCGCGTTCCCCAATTTGAAGGAAATCCTTTTTGCTTCGGACGACGGCGCCTACTGCCGCCTGAATGTGCCAGATTTGAAATCTGCCGTCCGGTCGCACCCGTCTGTGGTTTCATTTCTCAACTGCTATGAAGCAGCGTTCCACGACTTCGACGATGTGCTGCGGGCTGAACTCATAGACGGGATGCAAAGGCTCAATATCGCCAAAGAGGAAGCTGTGTTAAGCGATGCCATCTTTTCCCGATTGGATGGGATTCCCCTCGTGGATCGCTACGGCGCTTATCAGCTTTTGGATGACGAGTGGGTACGGATCGCCGTTGATATGGAAATCATTCAGACAGAGGGCTTTGCCGCTACGAAACAGGTTGACCCAAACATGGTATCCAAAAAGAAGGACGGCAAGGATCAGGAGGTGCAGGAGGGCTGGATTGGGCATATCATTCCCTTTGCCCTAGCGCAGGAGGCTTTGTTGCCGGACGCTCTGGCTGCGCTAACGGAACTGGAAGCCCGCCTGACGGAAATTTCCGGAGAATACGAAACACTTCTGGAAGAATTGAGCGAGGAGGACAAGGAGCAGGACTTTGTAAACGAGGCTAAGGACGCCTTTGTCCCTGCGGAAGTGAAGAAGGCGCTAAAAGCCAAAGAGGCCGAGCCGCCGACGCTGGTAATTCTGAAAAAAGCCGACGCCCTTATCATGGAGGAAAAAACACTCCGGCGGCAAATCAAGACCGATTCCGCCGCGCTTCACGCCCGAACGAAAGAAGTGATCGAGGGGCTTTCCGATGAAACGGTGCTGGAGCTTCTGCAAAGAAAGTGGATCGCCCCCATTACCGGCGCTCTCCGCTCTCTGCCTGATACGGTGCTTGCGGAATTTACCGGCAAGCTGGAAGCCATCTGCAAGAAATATGAAACGACCTTTGCCGAAATCGAGGAGGAAATTGCCGATACGGAGCGCTCCTTGATTGCGCTTTTGGACGATCTGACCGGCAGCGAGTTCGACATGATGGGGCTTGCGGAGTTCAAAAAGCTGCTGGGGGGTGAATAATATGCAGGAAAAGGCTAGGGTTCCGGCTATTCGTTTTGCTGGATTTACAGATGCTTGGGAACAGCGTAAGCTGGGGGAGATAGTAGAGTTTAACCCAAAAGCAGAATTGCCCAGCGAATTTGAATATGTCGATTTAGAATCGGTAGTTGGCACGGAAATGGTCTCCCATAGAACTGAAAATCGGCAGACGGCACCGTCCAGAGCGCAGAGGTTGGCGAAATGGGGTGATCTCTTTTACCAAACGGTAAGACCCTACCAGAAGAACAACTTTCTCTTTGAAATAGCAGAAAAATACTATGTTTTCTCGACTGGGTACGCTCAAATGCGACCATGCGTAGATGGGTACTTCTTGATGAGTCTTGTTCAAAATGAGAGGTTTGTGAAAGTTGTTTTGGATAATTGTACTGGAACTAGCTACCCAGCAATCAATGCTAATGACTTGGCTTTGACTGAGATTTTCTATCCAGTGGGTACAGCTGAGCAACAGAAAATTGGTATCTTCTTCCGTTCCCTCGACCACCTTATCACCCTTCATCAGCGTAAGTATTCACGGCTATGCAATGTGAAGAAATCCATGCTCGAAAAGATGTTCCCGAAGGATGGAGCCAGCGTGCCGGTTATTCGCTTTGCCGGATTTACGGATGCTTGGGAACAGCGTAAGCTGGGGGAGATTCTTCAAGAACGCAATACTCGTACCTCTGATTTTGAAAGCAATCCACTGTATAGTTTGACTATTGAAAGTGGCGTTACTCCCAAAACTGACCGTTATGAAAGAAGTTCCCTCGTAACCAAGACGGAGGATTTATTCAAAGTTGTAAAACCAAATGAGTTTGTTACCAATCCAATGAATTTAAGATTTGGAGCGCTTGGATATAACAAAAGCACCTTTGTGGTAAGTGTTTCCGGCTACTATGATGTCTTTTCGATTGACGATGACAAATGCAGTGGATTTTGGAATTCATATTTCAAAACACCCACAGCTATGAATATTTTTGACAATGCTGCAACTGGTTCTTTGATTGAAAAGCGTCGTGTAAAATATTCTACCCTTCAGCAACTTGTTTTTTGTATGCCAAGAGATTTATCTGAGAAAATCAAAATTGGAAAGTGTATGGACACCCTCGACCACCTTATTACCCTTCATCAGCGTAAGTTGGAACGGTTGCAAAATATCAAAAAATCCTGCCTTGAAAAAATGTTTATCTGAGGCAGAAAGGAGGATATATGGCATTCACAAAGGAGGCCGATTTTGAGGCCGCGTTGATTAAAATGCTGTCTGAGCACGGCTGGGAAAAGGAAGTTTTGCATAATTATACAGAGCAGCAGCTTGTTCAGAATTGGGCGGACATTCTTTATCAAAACAACAGAGGCATTGACCGCCTCAATGATTATCCGCTGACCGAAGGCGAGATGCAGCAAGTGCTGGAGCAGATCGCCACCCTGCGGACGCCTTTGAAGCTCAACGGCTTCATCAATGGGAAAAGCGTAACCATTACAAGGGATAACCCCAATGATACCCAGCACTTCGGCAAAGAGGTCTCTCTAAAAATCTATGACCGCCGAGAGATCGCCGCCGGTCAAAGCCGCTATCAGATCGTCCGGCAGCCCCGATTTTCCAGCAAGTCCAAGCTGTTGAACGACCGTCGGGGCGACTTGATGCTTCTGATCAACGGGATGCCCGTCATCCATATCGAACTGAAAAAGAGCGGTATTCCCATCAGCCAGGCTTGCAACCAGATTGAAAAATACGCCGCGGAGGGCGTTTTTACTGGGTTGTTCTCTCTGGTGCAAATTTTTGTCGCCATGAACCCAGAGGAAACCGTCTATTTTGCAAATCCAGGCCCCGAAGGAAAGTTTAATCAGAGCTTTTTCTTCCATTGGGCAGATTTTGACAATGAACCTATCAACGACTGGAAGGCGATCGCTTCCACGCTGCTTTCCATTCCCATGGCGCACCAACTGATTGGTTTTTATACAGTGGCGGACGAGGGAGACGGCATTTTAAAGGTGATGCGGAGCTATCAAATCTACGCTGCTAACAAGATTTCTGACAAGGTTGCGCGGACCAAATGGGAGCTTGGCGGACAGCGGGGCGGCTTTATCTGGCACACCACCGGCTCCGGCAAAACGATGACTTCGTTTAAGTCGGCGCAACTGATTGCCTCGTCCAAGGATGCCGACAAGGTAATTTTTCTGATTGACCGCATTGAGCTGGGGAATCAGAGCCTCAAGGAATATCGAGGCTTTGCCGATCAGAGCGAGGAAATCCAAGCGACCGAAAACACTCATGCCTTGATTGCAAAGCTCACCAGTTCCGACCCCGCCGACACCTTGATCGTGACCTCCATTCAGAAGATGAGCAATATCAGAGATGACACCGAATACGCACTGAACGCCGCCGATCTTGCGCTGATGCAGTCCAAACGGATTGTGTTTATCGTGGATGAGTGCCACCGCTCCGTTTTTGGCGAGAACATGATGCCTCGGATCAAGCAGACCTTTCCACGCGCTATCTTCTTCGGCTTTTCTGGAACGCCCATCCATGATGAGAACCAGAAGAAAGGCAGCATCACTTCTACGATTTTTGGTGATGAGCTGCATCGTTACAGCATTGCGGATGGTATTCGTGATAGAAATGTGCTGGGATTTGACCCTTACAAGGTATTGACCTATAAGGACGCCGATCTACGCGAAAAAATTGCTCTTGAGAAAGCAAAGGCGAAAACCGTTCAGGAAGCCATAGCGGACCCAAAGAAAAGCAAAGTCTACTATGAATATATGGCAAAGCCCATGGCGGGCAGCGAAACGGACACTGGAACCTATATCAAAGGGATCGAGGATTATATTCCAGACAGCCAGTATGAGCGGGAACAGCACCAGAACATGGTGGTGCAAGACATTCGTGACAACTGGATCACGCTGAGCCACAACGGTAAATTCCACGCGATCTTTGCGACAGCCAGCATTCCAGAGGCCATTCAATATTACCGGCTGATCAAGACTGCCATTCCGTCCTTGAAAGTGGCTGCTTTGTTTGACCCCAGCATTGATAATAACGGGAACGGCATCATCAAGAAGGACGGCCTTGTGGAGATCATACTGGACTACAATAGGCGCTATGGACAGGACTTCACAATCCCCACCTTCGCCAAAATGAAGAAGGATATTTCTGCCCGCCTTGCCCACAAAAGGCCCTATGAGCGTATCGAGCAGACCCCTGATCTGCAAATTGACCTTTTGATCGTGGTTGATCAAATGCTGACTGGGTTTGATTCTAAATGGATCAACACGCTCTATATGGACAAGATTTTGCGGTACGAAAATATTATACAGGCTTTTTCTCGAACAAACAGACTGTTTGGGCCGGAGAAACCTTTCGGAACGATCCGCTATTACCGGCGTCCGCATACGATGGAGCGGCTGATTGAGGCGGCTGTAAAGCTGTACTCCGGCGACAAGCCATTGGGGCTCTTTGCGGAGCGGCTGGACAAAAATCTTGAGGGCATGAACTTTATCTTCGCCCAGATCAAGGATTTGTTTGAGCAGGCCGGAGTCGAGAATTTTGCCCATATACCGCCAGAAGTCGTTGACCGGAAGAAATTTGCCAATTTGTTCAAGACATTCAATGATTATCTGGAAGCGGCAAAGGTTCAAGGGTTTGTATGGAAAAAGGCGGTTTATGAGTTTGAAAACGTCGATTCTGGAAAAAAGAAACAGATTGAGATCGCATTGAGCGAGGTGACCTATAAAATCCTCGTTCAGCGGTACAAAGAACTGTTTGGTTCCAGCGATGGCGTAGGGGGTACAGAAGATGTCCCTTATGACATTGATGGTTATCTGATTGCCATAGATACCGAAAAAATTGATGTGGACTACATGAATTCTCGGTTTGAAAAATACTTGAAGTTACTGCATCAACGGGGAACAAGCGACGATACCTTGAAACAGGCCGAGAATGAACTGCATAAAACATTCGCTTCTCTTTCTCAGGAGGAGCAGAAGTTCGCAAATATTTTTCTGCATGACATTCAGAGCGGCGATATTGAACCAGAGGACGGAAAGACATTCCGAGACTATATCACAGAATATCTGTCCAAAGCCAAGGACGATCAGATTCACCGTATTGCCGTTGTTTTGGGGATTGATGAAGATAAACTTCGCGCTATGATGGAAATTCGTGCTACAGAAGCGAATATCAACGAATTTGGCAGATTTGACGCATTAAAGGCCACCGCCGACAAGAAAAAGGCAAAAGCGTATTTTGAATTTATCGAGGGCGTAAGCATTATTCCACCAAAGGTTCCCATGAAGATCGATAAACTATTGCGCGATTTTATTCTACGGGGTGGATTTGATATTACTTTGCCTGAGCCTGATATCTAAAATGTGTAATAGCTGATTAAAAGCAGGAGCAGAGGGAAATCCCTCCGCTCCTGCTTTTGCTTGGGAACAGCGTAAGCCGAGGGACATTGCTAAGTAATTCCCCAAAAGGCATTTTGAGAAATTTGTTTTTCTCAAAATGCCTTTTAAATATTTGGGAGAATTTATTCTTGACAAATCTCGTTTTGGGTTTTCAATACAAACTCAACGCAATACAAAAGAAAAAATACTATAAATATCAAATTGAAATCATGATTTTGAAACGGAAAATAAAGAATTCATTAAAGAATAACTTTTATAGAGAGATTCAAGTAGTTGAAAAGACGATAATACTATTGTATGATAGCTTTAATAAAATGTCGTCCGAACTATTTTTCCGAAAAAAACGTACGTTAAAATTTCAATTGGAGGAATGATTTTTATGGATCTTAAACAGCTTGAGTACTTTACAGAAATTGTTCGCTGCCAATCATTGAACAAGGCGGCCAAAAACTTGTTTATCTCTCAAACTGCATTGACCAAATCAATGAATGTCATGGAAGAAGAGTTGGGCTTAAAGTTGCTTAATCGTTCCAGGCAAGGAGTAACCGTCACTGAAATTGGCGAGCAGATTTATAAAGATGCCTTGCAAATTATTGCTACCCGTAAGCACTGGAACGTCTACCATCACGCACCAGTCTACGCCGAAATTCATGTCGCGGTAACACCTAGCGTATGTTCCACAATTATTAACGTTATTACCTCTGAAATTTTTTCATCCAGCAAATACATTAACATTATTCCGCTAGAAACTTATGCGGTTGATATGCAAGAAACTTTGTATCGTTCTACTGTACGTCTTGGTATCATGTTTAGCCATGATAAAGCTGATTTGTTTCCTGCCAAAGAAGTGGAAAAAAACGGCTTAAAAAAAACATATCTTTACCATGATTATTATCGCGTTTATGTCAATGCTGAGCATCCTTTGGCTCAGCAAAAGTCTGTCCATATTGACGATTTAAAAAAATATCGAGCAGTTATGATGAATCCAGATGAGTATTTAAATGATATCTTGTTTGAACATATCGCGAAAGAAGAATGTTATATTACCAACAATTATCGCGTACACTTTTTTATGATTTTTCTGGAGGATTACTTTACCATTTGGCCCAGCATGGTTGCTCAATATAATCGTTTTCCTGTTACTGGCGAAGTAAAAGTACTGCCTATTGTGGGTATTCCAGAGGAGCTTTTGCGAATTGATTACTTCCTCATCCACCCACCGTTAGCAGC
>CATJSX010000016.1 GCA_949743265.1 uncultured Peptococcaceae bacterium | reverse complement strand
TCCAGGATTCTCTTTCCTTCTATTTCTCCTAACTGCTCCCAGACAATTCTTTTTAACATTCTATCCCATGGGGATAATTCAGCTATATCATGCATAAATCTCTTCTCCTTTTAAATTCCAATTTATCAATTTAATTATACCATTTCCTCTCTCCATTTATCAATCGAGTAGGAGGAAATTTCTCTAATTGAGAAATTTCCGACCTCTCACACCACCGTGCGTACCGTTCGGTATACGGCGGTTCAATCAACTTAACATGTGACGCACCTTGCGGTGTAGTAGTCTAACATGGAGATCAGGCCGAAGTCGGCTAGTCTCTTGTTGCTTATTGCCTTGTTAACCCAGCCGTTATGACACATCCTTGCTGCCCTCGCTCCCGAGTATGCAATCTTATATGCTGCCCAACGCGGTACCTCCAGCTTCATAAGGTTCTTTGCTCTGTTCCTTGGTGTTTTCCAATGCTTCCAGATGCACATACGCAGTTGATAGCGGATACTCTTATCTAGCCGCTTACATAATTCTGTCATACTTCCGATTTTGAAATAATTGATCCACCCTCGAATCAGCTGATTGCGTTTCTCTACTTTATAGCTGTTGCTCACTCCCCAGCTCCTGATCGTAAGTTTCTTCTTCTGCGCCTTGAACTTCTCTGCCGCTTTCGGGTGGGGTCTGGCTTTGTACCCTTTGGCAAATGAGTCATAGTAAAATCCAAATCCCAGATACCTGATGCCTTTCGGCTTTTCCACCCTGCTCTTTTCGCCGTTTACTTTCAGTCCCAGCTTTTCCTCGATGAATCGGGTCACACTCCTCATTACCCGTTCTGCCGCCTGCCTGCTTCCAACCATGATAATAAGGTCATCTGCATATCGGACGAAATCCAGTTCTCTTGCTTCCAGTTCTTTGTCCACCTCGTTTACAGTATCTTGCGGCAGGAACAGAGGGAACAACAGCCCCACAGAAAGCAGGATATGGAGCGATAATAGACAGGGCGGCGGGATTGCCAACGCTTATCACCACCGCCTTGTTTTGGACATTTATTAGACCGATAAACCCGAATTTACTTGTCAGAGATATATTCGCTAATTTCTGCTTTTTGCTCCAATGTCAAACAATCCGTTTCGTCAATATATTGTTGAAGTTTTCCCCACCTTTCTAAATTACAAAGCACAGCTGCCTTACAACACCAGTATCCATTAGCTCTGACAACACGAAAACCATTTTTCAACCCCATATTATCATGGTATCGGTCAAAGTGTTGTCCAAGTTTTTCTATCGTATTGTACTTTTCAAAAAAAGGAAGTGCGTAGGAACGAAAATCTTGTGACACCATATCCGCAAATTGTTCCAATGCCTCATCTGAACAATACTTGTATTTTAATAGAGGGGTATCTGGAATAAGGGTATAAAATGGTCTTGTACCAGTAGGCCATTTTGTATCATATTGTTCACCCATGAAACGGCTTGTCAATTTATCCACTTCAGAAAAAGAAAAACTCACTGTCGCAGTCAATGAGTATATATTTCCTGGTAGTCCACGCTCTCTCGTAAAATAGAAAGATAACATTTGCTCACATTCGTTCTCCTTTCTGGATAAATTGCCTTTTCGCTTTTTTCTAAAACCTGTATTTTGCAACAAATCATGCAGTAAAAATGTTAATTCTTTATCTAATTCCAATGGTGTCATGCACTTTTACCTCTTTATCAACTTCCGATTATCGGTTTATTCTGGGAGAAATTATAGCATACCCAATTATGAAAAACAATCCCCGTTCTATGTCCGTTCCGACTATCCAGACCGTCAATGGACGAGTAGTATTTTTTCGCAAAGGGCGCGAAAAAATCTCCACTCTTAAACCCTTGACCGTCTGGATTTTTGCCGTTGCCATTTCGCCGCCGAAAACGTGGAACAGGATTTGACAACCCTGCCCCGCCCTCTCCCAAAGAACAGTATGTATTGTTACGCAATAGGGATTGAAAAGGCTTGATTTTTAAGGCATTGCAGACGCGAAAATCCACAGAGTAATTTTACTACCTACCCACGAAAACGCGGCTTCTAAACGTCCATAGGCGCGTTTTGCGCCCGTTCTTCCTGTCCGTTTCCCGCTGCGCTGAAAAGTTTTGCGTCAATAACTCAAAAAAAGCACTTGATAAAACGCTTCATGGGGGAATATGAATGGCTTGAGCACATCATTTAATCGTGATTCAACAACAAAAAACGTTTTTTATATTTTAAATGAGCGATTTTACTTAAATGATTAAGAAATTGATAATTGCCAACAGCTCCTACTACACCAACGATAGGCAGCCCTTGAATAAATTTAGCGCTCAAAAGCCGCAAAGCCAATAATTGGGAAATCGTTTCAATAACTGGCATCAAATCAAATTCTGTTATACGTTGCTCGTCAATAGCGCGCCCTACATTGTCGGCGCGTTTGCTGTAAATTTCCTTTTTATCATCATCGCTGGCAGCCATACCAATCAATTGCAAAATAAAGGCGCGCTCTGCCGAAGAATGATAATCAAAACCGTAACTTAGCGCAATTTCGTAAACCGTTTTCAATAATACGCCTATATAAAGCGGTATATCGGGTAAACCGACGCCTAAAAGTCCCAATAAACCACCCTCCGCTGTGGTCAGTATTTTGTTGGTTCGCGTAGCACTACGTACTGATTTTTCTATGCCTTTTAGAGAAGCTTTTATTTCGCCTGAATCCAGCATCGTTTGATAACCATGATGAATGGCTTGATGTTGATTACTATCAAAAGTACGTTCAATCATCACATCGCCTTTTTCAAAAACGACGCTGAATCCTTTAGCAAAAGCAGCTTCAGTCATTTCAATAGCTTTAGATGGAATTTTTTCACTGATTTTTTCTTTGATTGGCGCTAATTTTTCATCAATAATCGTTTCTTTCTTGGCATCGAGCATTTTTTGCTCTTCTTTAGAAATTTTTTTTAACGCTCGCGCAATCAATTTTTCTTTCATCAAAACTTTCCTCCTCATTATCGATTAACGTTATCTTAACAAGATTCGGCAGTAAGCGCAATATGGTGTTTCGAAAAAACAATAAAAATTGCATGCAGCATAAACAGGTTACATATTGTCCAATACACGCCCTCTTTAAATAAAATGAAAAACAATCGCCATTGATAGGTAGAAATCTGGCTCAATTTATGACTTAAGCAAGTTGAAAAAACGAAACAAAAAAGCAGAAAACCATCTGTTTGACAGATGATTTTCTGCTTTAACATCAGCTATAGTTTGTTTTTATTTGATAAAATAGGCGGTATACGATCCATCAGTCGACGATGCAACCAATAAGCCGCTAGGATTTTCAAGCCGTCGCCTAAAAGAAATGGTAAGACACACAAACTTAAAGCAACAAATAACGTATTCTTTGTCAAATACATAAACCAAACGGTTCCCACTCCATAACACAAAGCCGCACCGACAAGCATAGCGATGATTGAATGAACGCCTCGACTGTATAACCAGCCAATAACTGCCGCCATGAGGATATAGCCGACAATATAACCGCCCGTTGATCCTGCGAGCACACCTAAACCACCACGAAACATTGAGAATACAGGCAATCCTACAAGACCCAAACAAACGTAGACAATTTGACTTAACGCCCCCAGTTTGCTTCCCAACAATAGGCTTGCCAAAAATATAGGCAACCAAGCCAGATTAACCGGCACCGGATATAGCGGAATAGCGATTTGCGAACAAACCGCTGTTAAAGCAGCAAAAAATGCACAATAAAGCAGCGAACGTACTTGCATGATAATCTCCTTATCGTCAGGGAAAGTAATTGAAAAAACGATCATGTTTTATGGCTAATAGTTAGTAAAATACAGCCGTATTTTTTCAAATCACTGTCCATAATTTCTGTAGGCAATCATACCACAACTAATCACGAAAGACAAGAAAAATTTTGTGAAGCAAGAATTATTGCTTAATTTGTATACAATGTTCATGAAATAATTAGCGTTTGCTTAGCAAAGAAAGTTGCCATAAAACGAACTAGCGAAAACAGCAAAAGCTGTAGACTTATTAAAAGTCTACAGCTCATTTTAGAAACGGTTTCGCTGCAATCTTTTTATATTTTTCTTTGCGAAAGTAGACATAAAACCAAAACGAATCAATTATTTATTGAGGAATTTTCTTCATACTAAATGATTATGATAATTGCCAGAAGTGATTATATAGACAACTGAACGATTCCTATGGTTACAATTATTCATTTTTAGGCAATTCGCCTTCGTCGTTATTAGCGTCGCTCTCATCAACTGACGGTGTATTCAGGTACTCAATTTTTGCTTCGCTTCTTAGTTTGTCCAAAAATGTGTTGATTGCTACTTGCTGCTGTTGAGATTTTAAAGATTCCGTTAGACTAGCCTCAACTTCTTCAAAACTCATCAATTCCGGCTCTATTTTGTCGGTTACCAAAATGATGTGATAACCAAATTCGCTTTCTACAGGCGTTTGGCTAAAAGTGCCTATTTCTTGACTGAAAGCCGCCGCTTCAAAAGGCGCTACCATACGTCCGCGACTGAAGTAGCCAAGATCCCCTCCGCTGGCTGCTGAACCGTCTAAGGAATTTTCTTGCGCTAATTGGGCAAAATCGGCGCCATCGTTGAGTTTGGCGATAATATCGTTGGCTTCTTCAAGGGTTTCTACCAAAATATGACTGGCTCTAACCTGTTCTTGGGTAAATTGTTCTGGATGCTGGTCATAGTAGGCGCGAACATCAATATCTTCCATGGCGTCTGTTTCTTGTTGCAAAATTGTATTAAAGATTACTTGCTCTTTAGCCAGTTGCTGATATTCGTCCATGGTGAATTTTAAATAACTCAGATTTTTTTCAAATTCTTCTTGCGAAGCATAGTTTTTGCTTTCTGCATCCAACAGTGCTTGGACATCTTCGTCTTTTGCTTGAATACCACGCCGCGCTGCTTCTTGAAGCACTAACCGTTCATCAATAATTCCTTCTTGAACCGAATTTTTCAAGTAAGCAATATTTTCATCGGCAGCATCCAAACCATACATGGCACAGGTTTGTTCAAAACGGCGGTCAATGGTTTCTTGAGTAATGATTTCATCGTTTACTTTTACAGCTGGTGTACCTTCTGGCTGTTTATCGCCACAACTTGATAAAACCATCATCGTTGAGGCAGCCAATAAAATGGCAGCCAATTTTCTTTTCATCATTTTCTTCTCTCCTTAAAAATGTAAAGTTTGTAGCATCATTTATTATACTAAACTTTGCTTTTTTTCTACAATGGCCATCATGTCCAAAAGAACATCTTTCACTAAATCTAAACATTCTTTGGCTCCTAAACTTCCTACGGTCACTTTAATAACCAATTCTTCGCCAACTTTTCCATAAGAAAGGCGTCGCTGATATTTTTGAGCGATAGCAAAAACATTATCAACAGTTATTAGCGTATCTTCGGTGAAAGTCATATAGACAATCCCCGCTTTTTGCTTAACGCTTTTGATACGCAAATCGTGACAATAGATTTTAAGCGCAGCGATGCGCAATAAATTTTCTGTTTCTTGAGGAATATCGCCAAAGCGGTCAACCATTTCATCTGCTAGCAAATCCAATTTTGCTGCTGAATTAGTGCGTTGAATACGTTGATAAAAGCCCAGTTTTGTTGCAGAATCTTTGATATAATAATCGGGAATAAAAGAGTTAATGCTTAAATCAATCTCGACTTCGATTTCTTTTTGTACTTCTTCGCCTTTTAAAGTACGAATGGCATCGTCTAGCAATTTGCAGTACAAATCAAAACCTACAGCGCAAACTTGTCCGTGCTGCTCTGTCCCCAATAAATTGCCAGCGCCGCGAATCTCCAAATCTCGCATAGCAATTTTGAAGCCGGAGCCTAATTCGGTATATTCTCGAATGGCTGAAAGCCGTTTTTCTGCTAAGGGACTTAAGGTACGGTCTTTCTTGTATGTTAAATAAGCATATGCTACCCGATTACTGCGACCGACTCGCCCTCTAAGCTGATAAAGCTGCGCCAGCCCCATTTTATCAGCTTCATCGACGATTAGCGTATTAGCATTAGCAATATCCAGACCTGTTTCGATAATTGTTGTACATACTAAAATATCGGCTTCATGATTGATAAAGTGCAGCATGATGTTTTCCAATTCCTGTTCCTTCATCTGTCCATGTCCAACAACAAGACGGGCCTCTGGCACCAATTGAGCAATAGCTTCTGCTACTTGAGCAATATCTTCTACGCGATTATGCACATAATACACTTGCCCGCCACGTCCAATTTCGCGACGAATAGCGTCGTTAACTAATTCCGGCGTATGTTCGACGATATACGTTTGAATAGGATAACGATCCTGCGGTGGCGTTTCAATAACGCTCATATCGCGGATTCCCATTAACGACATATGCAAGGTACGAGGAATTGGCGTTGCCGAAAGTGTTAAAACATCGACTTGCGAACGAAGCGCTTTAATTTTTTCTTTATGCGTTACGCCAAAGCGTTGTTCTTCGTCGACAACCAACAATCCCAGATCTTTAAAGACGATTGATTTGTTTAATAATTTATGCGTACCAACTACAATATCTACAGTACCGTTTTTTAAGCCTGCAGCAACCTCTTTCTGTTCTTTAGCCGTTCTAAAGCGACTGAACAATTCTACTTTAATACCATAAGCTGAAAAACGCTCCTCAAAAGTGTTAAAATGCTGCTGAGCTAGTACCGTTGTTGGTACCAGAATGGCCACTTGCTTACCATCGTTGACCGCTTTAAAGGCAGCTCTAATAGCCACTTCTGTTTTACCATAGCCTACATCGCCACAGATAAGCCGATCCATAGCAACTGGTTTCATCATATCATTTTTCGTTTCGTTGATGGCACGCAGCTGGTCTTCGGTTTCTACATAAGGAAAGGCTTCTTCAAATTCTTTTTGCCAATGGTCGTCGCTAGAAAAAGCAAATCCCGGCTGGCTTTGGCGTTTAGCATAAATTTCCAGCAACTGTTCAGCCAACTGTTCTACGGAAGCTTTAGCTTTCAATTTGGTTTTCTGCCAATCGCTGCCGCCCAATTTATTGATTTTGGGAGAGCGCCCTTCTTCCACAACGTATTTTTGCAAAAGCTCAAAGCGATCTACTGGTACATAAACTTTAGCGCCGTCGGCGTAGCGAAGCAAAATATAGTCCCGTTCTACTTCTTCTGTTTTTAAGCGTTCAACGCCCATATATTGACCAATACCATGACTCATATGCACTACATAATCACCGATTTTTAAATCGTCAAGATGGTTAAGGCGCTGACCGTCTTCGTGAAACATTTTTCGATTGACACGTTTTTTCTGTTGTTGGAAAATCTCATTTTCGGTAATCAAAACCAAACGGCTGTGAGTAAATTGCGCACCATGATTCAAATTTCCTAACGCTAAATAGATTTGACCAGCATCATACTGATAACGATCGGCAATCCAACTGGCAGAAAGCTCGTTGTCCTCCAAAAATTGTCGGAGACGAGAGGCTTTTACTTCACTAGTCAGTAAGATGACTACGCCATATTGTTGTTTTTTCCAGTTGCGTAGTTCTTCAACCAATAAATCCATTTTGCCAAAAAAAGGCGGAATACTTTTACAGTCTACTGTATGTAACACTGATGACCGGGCGAAAACTGATGGTTTGGGCATCAGTGAAAAATAGAGCGTTTTGTATCGTTGAAGTTCGGCTACAATCTCTTGCAAAGATAAAAAATAATCTTCTTGTCCCGGCAAGACGCTGCCGCTCAATAATAATTGTGTGAAACTGTGTTGTCGTTCCCGCTCTAAATGCTCTTGTGCTTCTTGCACCCGATTAGCTTCATCAACTGCAATAACCACGTTGTCTCCTAAATAGTCCAAAATCGTGGCGCGCTTTGGATAGAAAAAATGCTGATACTGTTCTAATCCTACGAAATTTAAGCCTTGCTGAGTTTTTTCCAGCACTTCGCCAATTTTACTTTGTAATCGTTCCAATGGCTCGCGGTCTTTTTTTTGTGAAAGTCTTTGTAACTGTTGGCTATAAATGTCGCGGATCCGTTGGAGTCCCTCCGCCGTATATTGCGGCAGCAAAAAGAATTCTTTTGCCGGCGTCAAATAGACTTGCTGCACTTTATTAACAGACAGCTGATCGCTAGTCTTAAAAAAGCGAATAGAATCAACTTCATCATCAAAAAATTCCAAACGAATGGGATAGTCATAAAGCGGTGAAAATACGTCCAAAATACCGCCGCGAAAGGCAACTTGTCCCATTTGTTCCACTTGATCTACCAATTCATACCCATAATTTATCAAATATTGCTTTAAAGATTCAATTTCTATAATATCGCCGACAGCAATGGATTTTTGCCCCAAACGAAAAATTTCTGTCGGCAGCAACTGTTTGCCAAATCCTTCGATGGTAGTGACAATGATATAAGGCTTTTCACCGCCTAAAAGCAATTTTGCCAATATTTCTGCTCGTTTTTGTTCCAATTCACCGCTTTTCGCCAATACTTCAAAGGGAATCATTTCTAATGCCGGAAAATACAATACGTCGAACGATACCATCAATTGCCCTAAATCTTCCCATAATTCTTTAGCTCGTTTTTGTGTATCACAAAGCACCAGCAAATTGCTAGATTGCTGACGAGCCAGTAAAGTTGCTGCAACTAAAGTTCTTTGACCATCGCCTAATCCATAAATTGACAACTCATGATAGTCATTGAAAATTTCTTGCAAATGTTTCAGTTCACCATTATTAGCTAAAAAATCAATAACAGAAGCTTGTTGTATCACCATAGCTTATCTCCTTATTATTTCTAATAAAACCGTAATTTTTATTGATAATCTGTTCTTGGCAGCTGCAATAGGTAAAATGCTATATATGCCGGAAACCGCGCCAAAATCTTGGCGTTTTGCGAAACGCTTTGATTTCAGCGCGGCTTTTTAGAGCATGAGCTTTTACTGCTTTTTGCCGCTGTATTGACTATACTTCTCCTAATCAATATATGTTGAATCGACGTTTTTTAGAACATTTTTTTGTATATAATATACTGATTCCATCCCATGTGCACGAGTGAAGCCATAGCAATGGCGCCAAAAACACCGAAAAAAACTGCCATTTTTGACGTTATCAAGCCTAAAATACTATGAGTTATTAAGCTCAAAAGCGACGCTTTCCTATTAGTACCGTTACGCCAGTCGATGATGCCTTCCAAAATACCAAATATCACATGAACGTTCAGAATAGATACGCTGAACATAACAGCTGAGGCGGTTTTCAGCAATTCTTCCAAACAAGGAATAATCCGTGTCGCAGCTGTTTTTTGAGAAAAATTCTGCAAAATAAATCCATTGATTGCCCATGCGCTGCCAGCGCTCAGCACGCCAGCCGTTATGAGTTGCAGCATACCATTCGCTCCCTTTTTATTAGCTGCTCATAGTATAGCGCTGTCAGCAATTTTTCATACATGATCAAGAGGGTCTTTTGGTGTTTTCTTTTTTTGATTATAATGATTCATGGCGTCTTTAATTCCTTTTTCTAACCAAAAACCAAT
The DNA here is from genome assembly GCA_949743265.1 of uncultured Peptococcaceae bacterium. GTDB lineage: Bacteria > Bacillota > Peptococcia > Peptococcales > Peptococcaceae > CATJSX01. The sequence continues at coordinate 4,476 of CATJSX010000016.1, read as the reverse complement.
CGCTTCTACCGCTAAATCAACTGCTTCATCTAAAATAATTTTTTCTTTTTGACTAAAAGGTGACAAGACATAATCAACAGTGTTGTTGCTGCGGCCAATGCCTAATTTCAAACGATCAAATTCATTGCTATTGAGATGCTGCGCAATATTTTTAATTCCATTGTGTCCTCCCGAAGAACCCGACTGTTTAAAACGCAGCTGACCCGGCGGTAAATCCAAATCGTCATGAATGACCAAAAAATCATCAATTTGCTCGTTATAATAATTTAATAATTCAATGACCGCTTGACCGCTTAAATTCATAAAAGTTTGCGGTTTAACTAATAGTATTTTTTTGCCTTGCCAAAAACTGATTGCTGTTAAAGATTGACATTGTTTTTTAAACGTAGTGACATTCATTGCGCTAGCTAGTCGATCAACCACCCAAAAACCAACGTTATGTTTCGTAGCAGCATATTTATCGCCCGGGTTGCCTAAACCTACAATCATGTACATAGTAATGCGCTCCTTTTTAATAGTTGCATGACTAAGACCTGCTGAGAATTTTCAGCAGGTCTTACAATTTATTGTTGTCATTTTATCAGTCAAATAGCTTACTTACCGATGCATCTTGATGAATACGCAAGATAGCCTCGCCAATTAAAGGAGCTACCGAAAGCAAACGAATTTTGTCGCTGTGTTTCTCTCTTAACGGAATGGTATTGGTTGCCACCAATTCTTTAATTGGTGAAGCCTCTAACCGTTCAATAGCCGGTCCAGAAAGTACCGGATGAGTACAGCATGCATAAACTGCCTTAGCGCCTCGATCGATTAACGCCTGTGCACCGTTGGTGATAGTACCGGCAGTATCAATAATATCATCAACCATAATAACGTTTTTGCCGTTGATATCGCCGATAATATTCATAACTTCCGAAACATTAGGCATAGGGCGTCTTTTATCAATAATAGCCAGCGGAGCGCCGATGCGTTCGGCTAAATTGCGCGCCCTAGAAACGCCGCCCATATCTGGTGAAACGACGACGACATCTTCTAAATGCAATTTAGAATAATAGTCTGCTAAAATCGGTACGCCGAGCAAATGATCTACCGGCACATCAAAAAAACCTTGAATTTGTCCAGCATGCAAATCCATCGCCAACACTCGTCGGGCACCCGCTTTGGCGATCAAATTGGCAACCAGTTTAGCGGTAATAGGCTCTCTGCCTCTCGATTTGCGATCTTGTCGAGCATAGCCATAATAAGGAATAACCACGGTTACTCGTCTGGCTGACGCTCTGCGAATCGCATCAATCATAATCAATAATTCCATAATATTATCGTTTACTGGCGTGCAAGTCGGCTGAATAATAAAGACGTCGCAGCCGCGAACACTTTCATCAATGGAGATGTTGACTTCGCCGTCGCTGAAAGTGCGAACACTGGCTTTGCCCATTTCAATTCCCAGATAATCAACGATTTCTTGTGCTAGTTGGGGATTGGCATTACCGGTAAAAACTTTTAAATCTCTTAAACTTTTGCTCATTGTAGGCTTGATCCTCCTAAATCTATCATTATTTTATATCATACCGCGAAATGACGCATAACTCAACAGGCTATTTGTTTTTTCGCCAATTTTCTTTAATTTTCAACTCCGCTCTAGTTAAAGCCAGTGCTTCTGGCGGCACATCTTTGGATAAAGTGGAACCGGCTCCTATCGTTGCACCAGCGCCAACCGTCATCGGCGCTACTAAATTGGTATTGCTGCCAATAAAAGCATGATCTTCTATAACGGTTTGATGTTTATTTTTGCCGTCATAATTGCAAGTAATAGTTCCACAACCAATATTGACTCCCGCTCCAACAACAGCATCACCAATATAAGATAAATGGGGAATTTTACTGCCAGAAGCTACTGTCGATTTTTTTAGTTCCACAAAATCGCCTACTTTAACGTGATCAGCCAACACGCTTTGGGGTCTAATATAGGCAAACGGTCCAATGGTGCAGTAATCGCCTACTGTACTTTCCCAAACGATACTATTTTGAATGATTGTTCTATCGCCAATAATAGCGTCTGTTAAACGACTATTAGCGCCAATTTCGCAATTTTTTCCAATAATCGTTTGTCCCTGTAGAATAACGTTGGGCCAGATAACGGTATCGCTACCGACCGTAACTGTACTGTCAATATAAGTATGTTCTGGGTCGATAATCGTTACGCCGTTTAACATCAATTCGTGAGCTTTACGCAAACGCATGATTCGTTCTGCTGCCGCTAACTGTATGCGGTTGTTGACCCCTAGCGTTTCTTCAAAATCCTCCAAAATATAACCGCCCACTTGTCCTTCTAAAGCCGCTAGTTTAACAACGTCGGTTAAATAATATTCGCCTTGAGCATTATTAGTATCTAGCTGCGTTAACGCTTTTAAAAGGAATTGCTGATCAAAACAATACGTGCCGCTGTTGATTTCATCAATCCGCTTTTGCTCTGTCGTTGCGTCTTTTTCCTCAACGATAGCCGTTATTTGACGACGATCATTGCGAATGATGCGGCCATAGCCAAAGGGCTCGCTGGCTATAGCGGTTAAAACGGTAACTAGATTGCCCTCTTCTTGATGACGTTTTTGTAAAATTTGCAAGGTCTCCGCTTTCAATAAAGGCGTATCTCCACAAACGACCAGCACACATCCCGCTTCATCTTTTAGCTGTTTTGCGGCCTGTATTAACGCATGCCCCGTTCCTAATTGCTTATGTTGATAAACAATGCGGCAATCTTTATTGATTAACGGTTCCACCATCTCACCCTTGTGTCCTAAAACAGCGATTAATTCATCGCAGCCAGCATTCTTAAGTTGTTCAATTACCCAACCAATCATCGGTTTGTCTGAAACTTTGTGTAGTACTTTAGGCAATTCAGATTTCATGCGTGTGCCTTGTCCCGCCGCTAAAATTACAGCCGTTGTTTTCATTGGTTTATCGCTCCTTGCATAGTTGTTCATTCGATTAAGCTGTTTAAAAACAAAAAAATGCTGAATGACGTAAAAATTTTACGCTCACGTTCGTCTAATGCGTGTAAAAATATGATTAAGCGTGGCAATAAAAAACAAATCAAACAGTATTTTAAAGATTTTTGCATAAACCTAGTATATCATGTTTTATTCGCAAGCGCAAAATAAAAAACGTAAAGGACGGTTAGTCCTTCACGTTTTGCTTACTCAACAGTTTCTTCTAGCAAGGTTGCCTTTGCTTCCTCATAAGTTGCCAAAACAGCGTCTTGCAGCATGGCTCTAGCTTCGGCTGAGATCGGATGAGCAATATCCTTATATTCTCCGTTAGGCATTTTTTTACTGGGCATAGCGACAAATAATCCTTTATCGCCTTCTACGATTTTCACGTCATGAACTACTAAAGCATTGTCAAAAGTCACTGATACGATGGCTTTCATTCTGCCTTCTGGATTAAGTTTTCTGATGCGAATATCTGTGATCTTCATGTGCTCACCACCTTTTTTGATCAAAACAAAACTGTTTGGGCAATATATCATCAAACGTCTCTCATAAGTTTTGCTGCGTTTGCCTATGAAAACGCTGATTAGCTATTTGTCATTTCTTTTAATATAATATATTTCGGCAGAGAAATTAAAAATCCTCTTTATTGTTTGAATTTTTATAGGCAGTTTATAATTATCATATTATTTTGGCGTATAAAAAATGATCAAAGCAGGCAAGCTGTAAAAATTTGAGGCAGTAAAATTCATAATTACACAAAAATTTACAAAGGGAAAATTTTTATCGACAGACATTACAATTTGTGCAAAGCAACAAAAAAGTATTGACAAACAAAAGGAAAATAGTTATATTTATATATGAAAAGTTATTCATATATTCATTGAAAAATACAAGTTTCTAAGGGGGCTATAAGTATGGAGAAAAAAATATACTTATTGGAAAATTTGGGATGCGCTAATTGCGCCGCTAAGATTGAACGCAAAGTAGCAGCATTAGCAGGCGTCGAAGAAGCAATTATCACTTTTGCGACCAAACAACTGCGTATTACTGCTGATAATCCTGATCAACTGATTCCACAAATAACAAAAATTGCTGTTGCTTTAGAGCCGGAAATTGTAATTAAGCCATTAGAAAAACGAAATAACGCTGCCCGCTCAACCTTAAAAAAATCTGCTCATGAAGAACATCACCATGACCATGGCGAAAATTGCAGCTGCGGTCATGATCATGCGCATCAAGCAGAATCGCATGAACACGAAGAACATCATCACAACCATGGTGAAAATTGCACTTGTGGTCATGACCATAAGCATCAAGCAGAGCCATATGAACATGAAGAACATCATCACAACCATGGCGAAAATTGCAGCTGCGGTCATGACCATGCACATCAAACAAAAGCGCATGAACACGAAGAACATCATCACAACCATGGTGAAAATTGCACTTGTGGTCATGACCATAAGCATCAAGCAGAGCCATATGA
>CATJSX010000015.1 GCA_949743265.1 uncultured Peptococcaceae bacterium | reverse complement strand
TTCTGCGTAATGTGATAGCTCAAATAATATTTTTTTGTGGTTGCTGGCTCCGAAAAGCCTTGATATTACAGTGTTCCTATTAAAACTCATTCATAGGAAAGGGGTACCCTTTCCGTAAAATGCATCGCATTTTGCTTGTTGGGAAGTTTCCCAAACCCTTTGAAATTTCTTTCACTACCTACTACACCGCACCAGGTGGTTTTGCTGAAGTTTTGATAAAAATTTTTAAAATAATTTCTTATGTCCTGTTACGTCGGATAGAGAAAGAAACTAATGCCTAATTAACAGTAACTTAATATGGTGCTTTGAGCCGCAGGACGATTGACAACATATATGAGAATCGCTATAATTATTTTGCAGAATAAATTTCCGTTTTGATGGGGAAGATGTTCCCGAAAAAATATATATCGGCAAAACCTCCTTATTAGAAAATGAACAAGCAAAAATGTATATTTATGATTGGCGCTCTCCCATAGCCAGCGTATTTTATCGTTTTATGCTTGGATCGGCATCTTATGAAGCGCCTGTTGGCACAATAACCGGTTCTGTTGAACGAAAACGTCAATACGACATTAAAAATAGCCGTTTGAATTACTTTTTTGATACCAACAGAGCCATTAACAACGAGTTGTTAAAACAACTCTTATCGCAAAATACAACACCAAAAATGAAAACCATTGTGGAAACCATTCAAAAAGAACAAGATATCGTTATTCGAGATTTGCAAAGCGATCTTTTGATGATTCAAGGCGTTGCTGGCAGTGGCAAAACAGCTATAGCGCTGCATAGAGCCGCTTATTTGTTATATCAAAATACTCATTCGGGTCTAACCGCTGAGCAAATCTTAATCCTTTCACCTAACCCTACTTTCACCCAATATATTGCTAATGTCCTGCCAGAACTAGGGGAAGAAAATGTGATTTCTATGGTATATGAAGAAATGTTGCCACTGATTGGGCAAGAAAAAAACATACCGTCTCGCAGTACATTTTTAGAAAAGATATTAACTGATAACAGCAATGCTCAGTTAGCTAAAACATGCATGAATTTTAAAACGTCATCGACATTTAAACGAATCTTGGACTATTTTATTACGCAAATCCCTGTACAAGAAATGAATTTTCAAACATTCTATTTTGAAGAGGAATGCATCGTTACAAAAGAAAATTTGCAGTCATGGGTACTTCGCCATGAGGAAATTCCTTTGGCTATTCGTTTGGAACAATTAGAAAACCATCTAATGGAAATGGTTGCAGTACGAAAAGGAAAAAGGGTTGTCAAGCAAAAGAAAAATCTAATTTTATCAGAAATCAAAGAAATGACGACGTTGAATCTGTATGCCTTGTATCAATCTTTGTGGCAGCAGGAGGCGTATTTTTTTGATGTTGCCAGTAATTTTTTCCAAGAGTTACCAGAAATTAGGGCTTATACGCTGAAGAATCTGGCAGAGAATCAACTTATTTTGATGATGCTATCGCCTTGTCGTATCTGCATACACGCATTTTCGGCAACAATGATTACCGCCATATTCGTCATGTACTTATTGATGAAGCGCAGGATTATTATCCGCTTCAGTATGAAATATTGCGTCTGCTCTTTCCTCATGCGCAATATACCATCTTGGGCGATATCGACCAAACCCTTGCTAAACAGGAGAATGCTTCGTTTTATGAACAAGTGCAGCAGATTTTGGTCAAAAAAAGCTCATTGGTCACTTTGGATAAGAGTTTTCGCTGTACTGAAGAAATTTTGCAGTTTGCTTTGCAATTTGTCAAGCACAAGCCTGCCGTACAGCATTTTAATCGACAAGGCAAAGCAGTGACTGTGCTGACTTTTGCTAATTGCGAAGACTATCTGAAGCAAATCATCGGGGAAGTTAAAAATTGTCAAGAAGCAGGTTTGTCCACCATTTGTTTGCTTTGCAAAACACAGGAAAATTGTGAACGATTATTTGCAGAGTTGCAGTATCGGCTAACGATTCGCTTGTTTAAAGATGATAAGACAGAAACATTATCGGGTAATTTGCTCATGCTTTCTTATCAAGCCAAAGGATTGGAATTTGATGCGGTTTTGATTTGCGATGCCGAAACGCGTTATTATCACACAGAAGATGATGGTAAAATTTTGTATGTCCAATGTACGCGAGCTCTTCATAAACTCAGCTTATTAGCGTACGGAGAGCTTACGCCATTCATTGACCCGCGCTACTGTCATAAAATCAAGTCGTAGTAAAAACGCGCTTTTTGGGGCAAAAAAAGAGAGGCAAATCAATTCGTCAATGATAAACTTGATAGTGAAGGAGTTGATAAAAATTGGAATGGATAGACAGACTCAATCAAGCCATCGTTTATTTAGAAGAGCATCTGACAGATAAGATTGATTATAAGCAACTGGGACAGATTGCCTGCTGTTCATCGTATCATTTTCAAAGAATGTTTACCTACTTGGCAGGGATTCCGCTTTCTGAATACATTCGCCGCCGACGAATGTCTTTAGCGGCAGTCGATTTGCAGAGCGGTAAAATGAAAATTATTGATGTTGCCATCAAATACGGCTACAATTCGCCTACTGCTTTTAATCGCGCTTTTCAGAGTGTACATGGTGTAGCGCCGTCTGTGGTAAGAAGTGAAGGTGTTTCGGTTAAATCATTTCCGCCCATCGCCTTTAAAATTACTGTACAAGGAGCCGATGAAATGAATTATCGCTTGGAAACCAAAGAAGCTTTTCGCATTGTGGGCGTATCAATGCCGCTTGATCATGAAATTGAACACAACTTTATGACCGTGCCTCAAATGTGGGCAAATGCTGTTGAAAACGGCACCGTGCAGTCTTTGGCAAATTTGATGAATGGCACACCGGAAGGACTTTTGGGTGTTAGTGTTTGCTATGATGACGAAGAAAAGTGGCAATATTTTATCGCCGCAGCCAGCAGCAAAATGACCAACGATTTTGAAGAATATTGGGTACCAGCAGCCACATGGGCTATTTTTGCTGGTAGCGGTACTAATCAATCTATCCAAGAATTGGAACGACGCATTATAACGGAGTGGTTGCCTACTTCTGGTTATGAATATGCCAATGGTCCCGATCTTGAAGTCTATATCAACCCCGACCCCCAAGATGCGCAGTTTGAAGTTTGGATACCTGTAGCAAAAAAAGCTACAACCTAAACTAGAATCGTAATAAACCGACGCAAATTTGATAAGTAATACATTTTTAAAAAATCAATCAAAAAATTCCCGCCTAAGGTAGTTAGTCTTGCCTTAAATGGGAATTTTTTTATTTTGTCCACAATTATTTAGCGCCGAAACAGTGCCTTATTCTTGCTTAAATGATATATCAGCTCAATAATACTCATTGATATAATTCAGTTGTTTGGGCCATAAACGACTGAAAGAAGTCAGTATTTGCGGCGCACTCACTGTCATGCGATTCCAATAAACCAAGTCTTCAGCGGAGACTGCCCCCAAAACTAATAACGATAGCGCGCCAATATCTAAACTGATTTGAGCCGTTTGTTGGGCAACTGGTGTTACTTCAGCGCAGCCGTTATGAACAGTAAAAGCGAAATAACCATTATTCCACGCAGCCAACGCATCGGCAAGCTGTATAATGATCGTTTCATGATCATGGGGGTAATCAAGCTGCGTCAATAAAGCGGCAGCGTCAACAATACGTGCCGTCAAAAAAGGATAAGTGACAGCGCATTCTTTGCTGCTCATCAGCCAGAAAACCGTATCATCATTTTCCGGCGCTGACCAATGAAGCGTTTTTTTGTGAGAACGATGGTTGTATAAAAAGTTCAACAGTCCTCTTTTGGCAGCATGATTGATGTAGACCATTTCTTTAACAACAATTTTTGTCTGCTCGAAATAATAACTGATATAGCCTTCCGGCTGTCGTTCATGCTCTAAAATGTACACCCAAGCGCCATCTAAATGGCAATCAGACAGCCAATGTTGCCAATTTTGCTCGCTGCGCAACACATAACCATGTTTATCTTGAACAAATTGCTCGTATACTTGCGCTAATTTCGACCAATCTTGCTTTTGGGCTGCATAGAGGTGCCCATATTTTTGAGAAACGCGTTTTAATTCCTCTAGTTCCATTATATACCGTCGGTGAAAATAACAAAATTCCCAACCATAAGGATAATAAAAACTGCCTTCAAAAGGCATCAGCAATGATAAATTTTCCCCTCGTTTGCGCATCTGAACTAATAATTCCAATAATATACGGCGACCTAAGCCTTGTCCTCTGGCTTCGGGAGCTGTAGCGACGCCGACAATATAAGCCGTCGGCAATTCTTTTTTTCGCAGCTTGATGGTATAAGGAATCATTTGTGCAGAAGCCACCAACCGTTCTTCTTGATGTACGACTACCGTATTTTGGTTTTGATAATAATTTTCGAAATACCATTGAATGAACGCTTCATCATCATCAAAACAATACCGCCATAAGGCTTGGACGTCACTTGTATCATTTGGCTTAGCCAGCGTTATCGCAAAGTCATTCATGCTGAAGAACTCCTTTGTATTTAACTACTAGTTCCAAAGGATGGTAGGATAGTTTGGCTTTGCGCAGTCCTTCATCGCCGGTATCTTCTTCTCTGTTGACGAAAGGGACTTCGGGCCATTCGTGGAGTAAATAATCCTGATGAATTGCACCATAAAGACCGTTAATATCGCTGTTGGCTTTTTCGACATGAATAACCAGTGTTTGTTCATTGAGCATTTCTCCCATGGTAAAGGCTTCGATTTGACCATTCAAACGGATAACAGCTCCAATATACGGCAGCGTATCAAATTCACGCAAAGCCTCTTTAATGGCTTGGCGTTCACAAATCAGTCCTTCATCAAAAGCACCTTTGCATTCTTTTTGTGCGCACCATCGTTCCAAAAATTCCTCTACTTCTGGAATCATAGCTTTTGTTAAACGTTCATATTGATAATCGCTGTGGTTTTTGCGGAAATTAGTCAAATGATTGCGTTTGCTGTGATATTTGCGCCCTTTTAATAAACGTAAATCTTCGCCGCTGTACAGATAGTCGTCCAGATCGCGTTCTTCCTCTAATTTTAATAAATCAGGACATTGTTGATTTAAAACGTTTGCAATAGGTTCAGTAATAGCTCGTATTATCAAAGGTTTTCCCATTTGAGTAAAATAATTTTGCACAAGCGATAAGGCTTTGGGCAAATCGTGTTTTTTATAATCGCCATAAGGCGGTAAGATCCAGCTGTCATCGCCGCTTTGGGGCTTAATGATTAAAAAGCCTTCGACAATAGCCCATTGTACTTGGTAACAATTACGCCAAATATATAAATTAGTAAAGGTACATTCAGAATTATTGTATTGTCCCTGTTGAAAATATGTATTGATTGTTGCTTGATCAGCCAATGTCAATTCTTTAAAGTCAATCATGACCTATCCTCTTTTCTTTTTCTTGTGAATTTCTTAAATAGTATACCCATTTTTCGGCAAAACTAATCCATTTCGCTTATTTAATATATGCGCCCAAGACAAAAGTGTCAAGTCCTTGAACTGCTTGCAAAAAAATTAGTTGGGACAATCTGCCAAAAGCAGGCAAAATTGATACACTATATTATCAGACGATTATTTTATAGTAGGGAAGTGAGCAAGTGAAAGAGAACAGTTTAGTTCATTTAGACAACGTTAACATGATCTTTTATCGTCCAGACGACGCGCTTCATGTTCTTTATAATATCAGCATGAATCTTCATGAAGGTGAAATTTTGGGCTTATTGGGTCCTTCCGGCAGCGGCAAATCGACTATTTTAAATATTGTTGCCGGACTATTAGCGCCGAGCAGCGGTCAGGTAGAATGTCACGGACAGATTGGTTATATGTTTCAGCGAGATCATTTGCTTGATTGGCGCAACATTTATGATAATATCATGCTGGGCTTAGAAATACAAAAAAATATCACACCACAAAGCGAAGCCAAAGTGGAGCGGTTATTAAAAAGTTATGATTTGTGGGATTTTCGCCGCCATTTTCCTAAAGAATTATCCGGCGGCATGCGTCAAAGAGTGGCGTTAATCCGTACACTAGCCATAGACCCTGATATTTTGTTGCTTGATGAACCTTTTTCTTCGCTGGATTATCAGACGCGACTTTTGGTCAGCAACGATATTTATAAAATTATCAAACAGGAAAATAAATCCACCATTATGGTTACGCACGATATCAGCGAAGCTATTGGTATGTGCGATACCATTTATGTACTAAGCAAGCGTCCAACAAACGTTAAAGCTATTCATTCTATCAACTTAACGACTGCTGACGAAAAAACGCCGTTAACTGCTCGCAAAGCGCCAGAATATCAGCATTATTTTGATTTAATCTGGAAGGAGATGATGCAGTATGAAGGAAAGTGAATTGTCTCAAGAACATCGCCGCTATCTTGCTCAGCTGCGCCGCAATAAGCGCAAAATTCTCTTTTGGCAGATTGCCAGTATTATCGTTTTTTTGCTTTTATGGGAAATCGGCGCTAAGACAAAAATAATAGACACTTTCTTGTTCAGCTGTCCTTCAGCGATTTGGCAGCTTTTCTTGGTTTATTTAGAAAATGGTGAGATTTTTATGCATATAGGTATTTCCGTCTGGGAAACTATTTTGGGATTTGTTATTGGTACTATTTTAGGCATTTTAGCAGCAGTTATCCTTTGGTGGAATGAAACATTGGCAAAGATTTGCGATCCTTTATTAGTCATTCTCAACGCTTTGCCCAAAACGGCGTTGGCGCCTATTCTAATTGTTTGGGTAGGCGCTGGTATCGAAGGTATCGTCGCTGTGGCTATTTTTATTTCCGTCGTGGTTACCATTATGAGTGCGTACAACTATTTTATAACAGTTGATGAAGACAAAATTACCATGCTCAAAAGTTTCGGCGCTAATAAATGGCAAATTCTCACAAAATTGATTTTACCTGCTAATGTCGGTAATTTAATCAATATTTTAAAGATCAATGTCGGTATGTCGTGGGTTGGTGTTATCGTCGGTGAATTTTTAGTATCACGGTACGGCATTGGCTATTTGATTGTCTACGGCGGTCAAGTGTTTCGACTGGATCTGGTGATGATGGGGGTTTTTGTGTTGGCAGTTTGTGCGTGGCTAATGTATGCGGCTATCAATTTCTTAGAAAAACAAATTACTCGTCAGCTGTTTCATTGAATAATTAAGTTGCTGTCAGCATTATCAACATAATGATTTGAAGAAATCAAGGAGGGTTTTCAGTGAAAAGAAAAAAATTAGCGTTGTTGATGGTTATTGTCTTCATGTTAGCTTCTGTAGGTTGTCAGCCAGCGTCTTCAAATGGCGATAAACAAGCTGAATTAGCGGAAATTAAAATTGGTGAAGTGACTCATTCTGTATT
>CATJSX010000014.1 GCA_949743265.1 uncultured Peptococcaceae bacterium | reverse complement strand
GCCTGCAGCAAAATTAGGCCAGCGCCGCAAACAATAATAGACTCCGAACGAAACAATGCCAATCAATATCCTCGGCAAGATTCGCACAATCGGATCGGCGGGAATAACACCCGTCGGTGTCATGAAACTATGCAAACCAAAAATAAATCCGACAAAACCACCAATAATCGGACCTTCTAGTATACCTGCTAAAATGACTGGTACGTGAATAAAAGTTGCCCGTCCTGCCGCCGTTGGCAAAGGAATATAACCTAATCCTGTTACGCTGAGCACAATAGCTATAGCGCTTAACAAACCTGCAATAACAATCTTTTGCGTTGATAATCTTTGTTTCATTGTTAACACATCCTTAATGAATTATTTGCCTTGCCGTATGAAAAATGCCTCACCCCTTTTTAACGTAAAGCCATTTTCGAAATTTAATCGACAAAAAAACCTCGCTGAAATTTTTTCAGGAGGTTATCGGCAAAAATTCCTCCATCTCGGGCTGATAAGCTCCAAGTGGCTCTACTTTTTTAATTTAAAACTAATAAAACCATTGCTCATGCAGGGCATAAGCTCCCGCTGACGGTTTTATTTTAAATCATTTCTTGTTAAAGCGCAACCCTATAAAAACGAACGCTCTTTTAAAAAATAAATGTTGAAATTTTATCTCAGCATTTTTTGGTAAAATCGACCAGTACTTCTCCTTCAGCGATAATATTAGTACAATATAGCAACGCTTGACACCATTGTTGTTCATTAGTGATAGTCCAACCCAAAATCGGCAGACCTTGTTTTTTTAAATAACTGACGATCGATTTAGGCAGACAACGGGCTTCGTAAGCAACAAAATGGGGCTGCACCCAATGGTTGAACCATAAATTGCTCATCATTATTCGCTGATAAGGCGGCAATTGAGTGTCTGCTAGATTGCCAGATAATATCCCTCGCACGATTTGCGGCGAATGACGAGCAAAATAAGCAACTGCACGAGGATCAAAAGATTGTATTGCCACATCACCATGATAATCGGCCAATATCTTATCTAAAGCAGCAGCCATTGCCTCAATATGTGGATTTGTTTTCAATTCGATCAGCAGTCCGCCAGCACCATCAACTAATGATAATACTTGCGACAAAGTGGGAATAGTTTCCGCTGTGTGTTTTAAAGACATTTGCTGCAACTGATTGGCGGTATAATCGTTGATACATCCTTTTTGTCCTGTCATGCGCTCTAAATTATGATCGTGAAAAACCATTAACACATGGTCTTTGCTCCATTGAACATCAAGTTCACTGGTTAGCCCCGCGTTTAAAGCATTTTGAAAAGCTGCCAACGAATTTTCTGGAATTTCTTCTCCCCACAAACCGCGATGTGCAATGGGTTTATCCAGCAAAAAAGATAATTTATTTCGTTCAATAATCATTCCCATCGTTGCATATTGCCACAAAGCAAAACTTCCCGCTGCCAACGCGCAACCCCAAAACCATTTTTCTTTATTCATCTTCGCCACCTCGTTTCTATATTATCGCATCATCCCTCCTAACGCAAAAGAAATCAAAAATATTTTCAGCTATATTTGCTGTGCATCAATCAATTATAAAATTTTCAAATAGCGCGTTTCTGTCTGTCCGTAGAATGAAATGAAAAAAATGCTGTTAAAAATTACGTTTTCCTGATTTTTAACATTTTGAATCGTTCGCGCTGACAGCAATTTTCCTCTTATGTGTATATGATAAAATTTCATTTCTATTGGCACAAAAAAACAGCTGCCAAAAATCTTTGCGAATTTTTATCGCAAAAGATTTTTCAACAGCTGTTTTTGAGAAGTTGAATGAAATTTTGGCGTCAAGATGTCATTCTATGGGTCCGTCAGTTCGAATCCAGAACGGTTCGTTTTTATCAAAAATTAGATGACCTGTCATAAAATCGTCGCCGTCGACGGTATAATAAATATAATCAATTTCGGCCATGTTGGCATCAATGGAACGTGCTAAATCGCCGAAATAATTGCCTTCACTGCCAGAACCCAGTCCCAAATTTTCTATATCTTCACCTTTAAAATCAATCCAGACACTGTTTTCTTGTGATGTAATGCTGTTGACGGCAACCACTTTTTCGTAAAGCCCTTCCATAATTTGATCTTGATAGGCTTTGACAATATTTTCAACGGTAATTTCTTCATCAGGCAATAACGTATAAACCGTTGTCATTTGCTCATCACGATCGATATTGTAGGAATACAGCGTGATTTCTGCGCCTTGTTCCACTGGTTGTTCGTTGTCTGTCTGCGGCGGTTCGTCGACAGGATTCTCTTGTTGAGTGCAGCCAATAGCTGTCCAAGCCAATAAAGTTAAAATACAAAATAAGACCGTCCATTTTTTCATCGTTTATTCACCTCATTTATAATATTGTGTTGATTTTTGGACAATAATTTGTCCTGTCTTTAGTATAAGATGAGTAATAAAGAATGGCAAGTATTTCTTTTTGCGCTATGCGACAGTTGCAATGGCAAGCAAAAATCAGTATAATACAGTTCATGAAATATTATAAAAGAGGGCTAACATGAAATACCTATTGGATTTTTGCAAAGCTATTTTTACACTTATTTTGCTTTTGGGCATGCTGTTTTTTTATGGAATATTTATTGAGCCGAAACTGTTAACTATTGATACGTTGTCGGTTGAACATTCTTTTATCATTGAAGATTATGCTGTAATTGATCAGGATAACAAACAAGTCGTTGTTGTCAAGAGTTCAGATTTGCTAGGAAAACAAATTACGGTTGCTCAGTTTAGCGATACGCATTTGGGATTTCATTATGATTTGGAACAATTACAACAAGTCGTAGAAACCATCAATGACTATTCACCAGACATCGTTGTTTTTACAGGAGATCTCATTGACGACGCCAACTCTTATCGTCAAATTGATGAAATCGCGCCTGTTTTGAGTCAGCTTAATGCACCTTTAGGCAAATATGCGATTTATGGTAATCATGATTATGGCGGTGGTGCTCATCGCTATTATGAAGATATTATGGCTGCCAGCGGTTTTACGCTTTTAGTTAATGAGGTGCAAACCATTACTTTATCTGATAAAATTCAATTGTGTATTGGCGGTTTAGATGAAGTAATGTTAGGTCAGCCCGATGTTTCATTGGTTACAGAGCAATTTTCGCCCACAGCATTTAATTTGCTTTTGTTGCATGAACCGGATCATATTGATCAATTCACGTCGCTGCCTAATTTAGCTTTAGCTGGTCATAGCCATGGTGGTCAAGTGCAGCTGCCTTTTTGGGGTCCGCTCATTCGCACTGCTTATGCAGAAAAATATGTAGAAGGAACATATCATATCGATCCGCAGGATCCGAAACGATTATTGTATGTCAATATCGGTTTGGGAACGACTAAACTACCCATTCGTATAAATGCCTGCCCGACCATTAGTTTAATTAAAATCACTTTTTAAAACGAAGCTCAAAAATGCTTTTTATCAAGCGTTCATGATTGTTTGTTCAGCACATTGCGTCTTTAAATAGCATATAGTGTTTAAGAGGTGATTTGATGTTCCGTTTATCCAGAACCAATGAAATCATTATTGACGTATCAACCAAGGTACTCTTTCTTTATCAAGGGGAGTCCCTTTTATATCAATTTCCTATTGCTATTGGCAAAAATAGCACGCCGACGCCTCTGGGACAATGGCAAGTAATTAACAAAAAAATACTGACTGAAGACAGCATTTTTGGCAGTCGATGGATTGGTCTTAGCGCTCATAGTTATGGTATTCATGGTACCAACAACCCTGCTTCTATCGGCACAGCAGCTTCTTTAGGTTGCGTGCGACTATATAACCGTGATGTTGAAACGCTTTTTCCATTAGTTTCCATCGGCACGCCGGTAACTATTACAACGCATCATCAGCGGCGCAGAAGATAGCTGAAAGTATTTTTTTAGTATTATAGTAGTAGATATCAGTGCGAAATTTTAAGCCGAAATCAAGCGACTTTAAACGGTCGTAATGATTTCGGCTTATTTTTTTTGCTGACACTTTTAATGAGAAAATCAAAATCCACCAATAATTTTAAATAAAAAAGCAACTGATTGGTTTAAAACTTTTCTTATGGGCAATAATACCGATTATAGGAATATTTTGCATAAATTATATTATCATCTTTTGAACATAAAAAAGCAGGAAATCCCAAAATTGTAATTGTATTTTAGGACGCTATCCAGTAAACTTAAAAGATAGTATCAGCATACAGGTTACAAGTAAAATGCGATCGGGCTTATCAGGAAAAGGTGGGAGACAAAGCTGTGCGAAATGAAAGAGTCGGTCGTGAAAATTTCGAGAGTCATAAAAAAATCGTGCTTTGATAAAAGCCTTTCTCGATCAGTCTGATATTAAAATAGTAGTAATATGTCTTTGGTGACAAAGATATCGGATTTTGGCAGTGTTTTTTAGGAGGAAATGGATGTTAAATTTTAATGAATTAGATTTAAAACCGGAAATATTAAAAGCGATTGATGAAATGGGCTTTGAAGCTATGACGCCGATTCAGGAACAAGCCATTCCTATTGCTTTGACAGGTGAAGACGTTATTGGTCAGGCACAGACAGGAACAGGCAAAACAGCCGCTTTTACGATTCCGTTTTTGCAGTTGATTGAAGCCAAACCGACTTTGCAAGTTTTAATTTTGACGCCAACCAGAGAATTGTGTATTCAAGTAGAAAAAGAAGTTTATAAACTAAGTAAATACTTACGGGTAAAATCCGTAGCTGTCTATGGCGGACAAGAAATCAGTAAGCAAATCAAAGCTCTACGTGAACGACCGCAGATTATCGTCGCAACACCGGGACGCTTGATGGATCACATGCAGCGCAAAAATATCAAGTTGGATACGTTAAAATTCGTCGTACTTGACGAAGCCGACGAAATGCTCAACATGGGCTTTTTAGAAGATATTGAAACCATTTTGCAATCTTGCCCCGAAGAACGGCAAACCATGATGTTTTCTGCTACGATGAAAGATGAAATCAAGGCTATTGCCAATACATTTATGAAATCGCCGCAAATCGTACGTATCAAAGCCAAAGAATTGACCGTTCCACTCATTGAACAGCAATATTTCGAAGTACCAGAAGATGAAAAGTTTAAATTGCTTTGCCGTTTATTGGATATTCATAATCCCGAATTGGCAATGGTTTTTGGTCGGACAAAGCGTCGTGTCGACGAAGTGACAGAAGCGTTGCAAAAATTGGGCTATCAAGCGGAAGGGCTTCATGGCGATTTGACACAGCGTCATCGTGACAATGTTATGAATAAATTCAGAAACGGTCAAATCAATATTTTGGTCTGTACCGATGTTGCCGCCAGAGGCTTGGATATTACCGGCGTCACACACGTTTTTAATTTTGATTTGCCTCAAGATATCGATAGTTATGTTCATCGTATCGGTCGTACCGGTCGCGCCGGCAAGGAAGGTCTGGCATTAACATTCGTTGAGCCCAGAGAATATGGTCATCTTCGGGTAATTGAAAACACTATTAAGCGGAAATTGGATAAAACTAAATTGCCTTCGGCATCTGATACCCGCCTCAAAAAGCAGGAAATTATGATGAAGACTATTTCTGAAGCGGTAGAAAAAGGCAATATCTTAAATTATCAGCAAACAGCAAATGATTTGATTCAAAAATATGGCAATGTTGACGCGCTGGCCGCGGTATTAGAATTGATGGCAGGCGATAATAATCGCGAAAAAGAAGTGTTGAAAGTTAAGTTGACCGCTGAACGTCCAATCAAAGTGAAACGTTTGCCCGGTAGTAATCGCAGCAGCTTTAATCGGAACCACAGTAGAGATAATCGTTTCAGCAAAAATGACTATTATCGCGGTCATAAAGATAATTACAAAAAGGATTCCTTTAAAAGCGAGAAAAACAATAAAAGTTATTCTAAGCCTTATAACCGTGAAGGCAAAAAGAGTTATAAAAACAATAGCGGCAAAAAATCAAGTTTTGCTGAATAATGCTCAAAAACCATCTGTTGCTGTAAGCAATTGATGGTTTTTTACCATTTGCTTATATCTTAAGGAGTGACAAGATGTACGACCATATCGTTATTCGCTATGCAGAAATTGCTTTAAAAGGCAAAAATCAAAAAGATTTTCTCAACCAGTTGGTACGCAACATCAGAGAACAAATTAAAGTTGATCTGGATTTTAATCCTACTATTGAACGTGAACAAGGACGGCTCTATCTGCGTTTGGACGACAAAGCACCAGAAGAATTTTATGATTCGCTAAATCATGTTTTCGGTATTTCCTCCTACAGTCCGGCGCGAAAAGTTTCTTTAGATTTGGAAGAAATCAAAGCGGCTGCCTTATTTGAACTGCGTTCCGCTATGAAAGGACCAACCAGCTTTCGAGTATCAGTCAAGCGTCCCAACAAACATTTCCCGCTAACTTCTCCAGAAATGCAGCAGATTATTGCCGCTCATATGCTAAAAAATATCACTGGTCTAAGCGTCGATTTACATCATGCTGATTTGGAATTGTTATTGGAAATTCGTTTTGACAGCGCTTATATTTATACGCGTAAATACGAAGGTTTAGGAGGATTACCAGTCGGAACTGGCGGCAAAGGACTTTTATTGCTTTCTGGCGGTATCGACAGCCCAGTAGCAGGTTATCTGGCAATGAAACGCGGCGTTATCGTAGAAGCTGTTCATTTTCACAGCTATCCCTACACCAGCGAAGAAGCCAAACAAAAAGTTATCAAACTGGCAGAATTGATGGCAAAATATAGTGTGCGTTTAGTGGTGCATTTAGTACCATTCACTAAAATTCAAGAACAAATCGCCCATTATTGTCATGACAATATGCGTATTCCCATCATGCGTCGCATCATGGTGCGCATTGCCGAGCAAATCGCCTATGGACGTGAAGCATTGTCTCTGTTTACTGGCGATAATTTGGGGCAAGTCGCCAGCCAAACGATGGAAAGTCTTTATGCGGTCAATAATGTCGCCACTATGCCTATTTTACGACCTTTAATTACTATGGACAAAGAAGAAATCATGACCATCGCCAGACGCATCGGTACTTATGATACTTCCATTTTACCTTATGAAGATTGCTGTACAGTTTTTGTCCCTAAAGAACCAAAAACAAAACCCAAAGTTGACGCCTGTGAAAAAGAAGAAAGTCGTTTGCCGCTAACGGAACTTATTTCCCAAGCAATCGCTGAAACAGAAAAACTTATCGTTTACGGCAAAGAAATTTCCAAACGTCGTCAAGAAATTGATTATGCCACGTTAAATCCCAACAACTCAATCAATTAAAAATACTAAAAAACGCTTTGACAGAAATAAATTTTTTGTCAAAGCGTTTTTCTTGTGTATGACATCTAAAAAATAGGATACTAATTACGAGTGATTAAAAATGGATAAGAAAAAATTGGGTTGGAGCATATTATTCTCGGTATCGTTGTTTCAGTGTATAATCTTTTGCTGAGATAGAATATCCGTTCAAAGGAGAGCTGTCTTTAAAAATAGCTCCCCTTTGAACGGATATTTTGGTAAGTATTTTCTTAAAATGATGTTAAGCTACACTGATTTGAAAAAGTTTTTCTGTAATGAATTTTCAGACCTTCAAAATTGAATAGTAGTAAAACTGATTACTGAAAAATTCTTGTAACAGCCATCAATATGTAGTATGGAACGATGATTACTAAAAACAGTAAATATAATACGGCGTACGATAAACTTATCAGTTACAACAAAATGGTTACAAAGATATTCTTTTAGAAAATAAATTTGCTATGCAGATTTTTTAAATTAAAGATATTATTATAACACTCATCACTATTTATATATTTTCTATGATAACAATGCTTCTTCTGGAGATTATTCAATACGAACTTCCCTAAAAGCATGTTTTATTCCGCCTCGGACGGAAATTTTTCAATTTCGTAAAAACTATTTCACCTCCCTTTCTTTTCTTTCTATCTGCTAATATAGCACGATCGTCAACAGGTCTAATCATTTTTAGCTGGCATACATATAAAGAAAAGACCATATAGGAGGCATAACTATGCTCAATAAATTTTGGACATTTTTGATTATGGTGGCAATTATTTTAGCATTTTGGCGTTCTCAGCCGGAAGTGATTACACAGTCAGTTCTGGATTCGACTTCGGCAAGTGTAAAATATGCTTTTGAATTGATCGGTTTAATGGCTTTTTGGCTGGGTGTTATGAATGTGGCGCAGAAAGCCGGTTTAGTCGATTTATTAGCTAAAATAGTACAGCCGTTGACACGACATATTTTTCCTTCTTTGCCGAAAGATCATCCGGCGCTGGGTTTTATCGTGCTCAATATTAGCGCTAATATTTTGGGACTAGGTAATGCCGCAACCCCTTTTGGTTTAAAGGCAATGGAAGAAATGCAGAAATGCAATAACCGCAAAGATACTGCCAGCGATGCCATGATTACTTTTTTAGTTGTTAATACTTCATGCATTGTTATCATTCCCGCTACAATTATTGGTATTCGTTATGCTGCTGGCAGTGCGGCGCCAGCAGAAATCGTTATGACTACTTTTTTAGCGACTTGTGTCGGTATGATATCAGCATTATTTTTGGACAGTTTGGTTAGACGATGGAAGAACAGAGGTGATCGAACGTGGTAGCTGTCATCAGCGCGTTGTCTGATTGGGCAATTCCTACGATGATTTTATTGATTTTTGGAGCGGCAATCATTCGTCATGTTAATATTTATGAAGCATTTATCGAAGGCGCAGAGCAGGGATTCCAACTGGCTGTTCATTTGATTCCATATTTTTTGGCAATGATGGTGGCAATTGGGGTATTTCGAGCATCGGGCGCTATGGAAATACTGACTATTTTGCTCAAACCCATAACGGATTTTTTGCAAATTCCCAGCGATATTCTGCCGCTGGCTATTTTACGCCCGTTATCAGGCGGCGGCGCTTTGGGAGTGAGCACAGAACTAATCAATACATTCGGTCCTGATTCGTTTATCGGTCGATTGGCGTCCACTATGCAAGGCAGCAGTGATACTACATTTTTTGTTTTGACTTTGTATTTTGGTTCTGTAGGAATTTCTCATTATCGTCATGCAATGATATTGGGATTAGCGGCTGATTTGATTACTTTTTTGGCGTCAATATTTTTTGTGCGGTTATTTTTCGGCTATTGAGCGGAAAAATAACCGTTGTTTTTTGAGAAGATTAACGATACAATGAAAGAGAAATTAGAAAGGACGGGTGGTATGGAAGAACGTTTACAAAAATATTTGGCTTCTTGCGGAGTTGATTCCCGCAGAGCTTGTGAAAAACTTATTGCGCAAGGACGTGTCCAAGTAAACGGACAAGTCGTAACCATACAAGGCACAAAAATTGATCCGGCTGTCGATCAAGTGACAGTCGATGGTAAGAAAGTGACCATTGAAGAAAAATCAATTTATGTCCTCTTGAACAAACCAGTCGGTTATGTCAGCACAGTTAAAGATCCGCAAAATCGTCCAACTGTCATTGATTTGCTGCAAGATGTGCAGGAACGGGTATTTCCTGTAGGAAGATTGGATTATGAAACAGAAGGCCTTTTGCTATTGACTAATGATGGCGAATTATCTTATCGCATGACCCATCCTAAATTTAAAGTGGTGAAAACATACATCGCAACGATACAAGGATGCGTATCGTCGGAGAAATTAGACCAGCTACGTAATGGCGTAATGCTAGAAGACGGCAAAACTAAGCCAGCTAAAATCAAAGTAATTCGACAAGGAAAATATCGCACAACTATCGAAATCAAGATTTTCGAAGGGCGTAACCGCCAAATTCGTCGTATGTGCAAAGTCATTGGTCATCCCGTTTTGGAGTTGCGCCGCACATCAGTCGATAAACTGACTTTGGAAGGCGTTGCAACCGGCGAATATCGCTATTTAAATCAAGATGAAATTTTGCAGCTGCGAGCAAAAGTGCAATTATAAATACTATTCACTGCAAAAATCCATTTAAGGTATGTCAAAAAAATTTTGTTTCGACGAGATTTTGGACATGCCTATTTTTGTTAAAGAGAGGCGATAGTAATGACAGATAATCTTTCTACATCAGATAATGATGGCGTACCAGAAATACTTTTGGCACCAAAAACCGTACGGACGGAAAACTTTGTAGATATGCAGGAAGTAGTGGGCAAGTGTGATATTTTGTTTCTTTGTTTAGACACCTTGCGCTATGATGCTGCAATATCAGAGCAGGAACGAGGGACAACCCCCGTTTTAAATCAATTTGGCACATGGGAAAAACGATTTGCAGCAGGGACGTTTACTTATCCTGCTCATCATGCTATGTTTGCCGGATTTTTGCCCAAACCGATAACCGCGAGAACTATCACTGACGGGCAACCATTATTTTTTCCAAAAAGCATTGGTATGGGCAATTTGACGCCAGCAGGCGCTTTTGCTTTTGAAGAAGCAACTTTTGTTGAAGGACTAGCCAAAGTAGGGTATCAAACCAATTGTATTGGCGGCGTTGCTTTTTTTGATAAACGTTCAGCTTTGGGCAGCGTCTTTCCAGCTATGTTTCAACACAGTTTTTGGCGTCCTTCTTTTGGCTGTGGTGTCCAAGAAAGCGCTGTCAATCAAATTGATTTTATCATCAAACGTTTGCATCAAACGCCGCAAGAAACCTTGGTATTTTATTATGTCAATATCTGTGCCATTCATTATCCTAACTGGTTTTATGACCCTAACGGACGCAAAAATCACGATGATTTGAACAGCCATAAAGCGGCATTGCGTCACGTAGACAGTGAATTAGCGCGTTTATTGACAGCTTTTGCCCAAAGAAGACGTACTTTTGTCATTGCAACTTCTGACCATGGCACTTGTTATGGCGAAGATGGTTTTCAATTTCATGGACTGCCTAATGACATTACTAATACAGTACCTTATAAGCATTTTTTTCTGGAGGAAGCACGATGAAACTTTATCAGCAATATATGTATAGCTATCCTCATAAAACCGCCTATCGTCCCATTGACCGCGTAGTGGTAGGCGATTATCTGCAAAAATTGACTACAGTTTCCGCTTGTGGATTGTATGTGCATTTGCCTTTTTGTCAAAACAAATGCGGCTATTGCAATTTATTTTCTGTAGCAGGTGCTTCCGAGCAAGTGATCGACACGTATTTAGACGCTATTGCGCGGCAAATTGATTGCTTTCAACAAAAGGTAGCTCTTCGCTCAGTGCCTTTCAATCAGTTAGTCTTGGGCGGAGGCACGCCTATTTATCTGCATACGGCACAACTGGAACGTTTATTGACGCTGCTTTCAAGCAAAGTTGGTATTACGCCTCAAAATACTATGTCAGTTATTGAGCTTTCGCCCAATCAAACAACGGAAGATAAACTGGATTTGCTAAAAAGCAGCGGATTTAAACGGGTGAGTATCGGCGTGCAATCTTTTATTGCGGATGAATTAAAAATGCTGGCGCGTCAACATCAACCAGCTTCTTGTCATCATGCGCTAACTAGTATCAAAAAGCGTTCATTTGATACGGTCAATATTGACTTGATTTACGGCATCAACAATCAAACACTAACTAGCTGGCAAGAATCTTTAGCAGCGGCACTTTATTATGAACCAGATGAATTATTTCTGTATCCTTTATATATTCGCTCTCAAACTTCCCTTGACGGTCATTTAGCCGTTGATGAACAAGCAGCGTACAGGCTGTATCA
Source organism: uncultured Peptococcaceae bacterium (assembly GCA_949743265.1). GTDB lineage: Bacteria > Bacillota > Peptococcia > Peptococcales > Peptococcaceae > CATJSX01. Next base: position 2,096 of record CATJSX010000014.1, on the reverse strand, counting down.
GTTCGCACGAGAATATTTATTGGATAGAGGTTGGCAGCAATGTTCCATGCGGCGTTTTGTCAAAACACCTTCACCGATAACGGAAGCAAGCTGTGGTTTTGAATACAATCTTGCTTTGGGTTGTGGCGGACGTTCTTATTTGGGAGCGCTTCATGTTTGTGAACCTTATCAAGTAACAGCTAAAGCATGTTGGCGTATTTTGCATCAGTTTCTTTCCAAAACCGATTTTTTAGCAGGACTTTCTGGTTTTATTTTAGATAATGACGAACAAAAACGCCGCTATGTTATCAAAAATTTGCTTTATCATCATGGTATCAATACAGCTGATTATCGAAAACTTTTTACACATGAAGTAACGGCAGATTTTCCGCAGCTCACCGAATTGGTAGCAAAGAAAATGGCGATTGAAACAGATGAACAATTTTCTTTAACGCCTCTAGGCTTAAGCTACAGCGATTGTATTGGACCGCAATTTATTTCATCAAAAGTTGCTGCGTTAAGCAGCGATTATTGGCGTCAGGAGAAAAAAATATGAGTATTCTTCGCCACCTATATTATCGCGGTTATCTCAAATCCTGCAATTATAGCTGTTATTATTGTCCGTTGGCTAAACGTCGTCCTAGTCAAAGTAATCTGGCTCGTGATAAAGCGGCGCTGGAAAAATTAGCCGCATGGATAGAAAATACTCCTTTGACGCAACCTATTTCTTTGTTAATTGTACCTTACGGCGAAGCGCTGATTCATAGCTATTATTGGCAAACGTTGGCACAACTGAGCAAAGCGAAACAAATTGCCAAAATATCGGTGCAAACCAATCTTAGTTGGGATACTGAGCTATTTATTCAACAGTTAACTGAAGCAGACGCTGATTGGCATAAATTAGCGCTGTGGGCAACTTTTCACCCTACAATGACCACAATAAATGATTTTGTGACAAAAGCTAATCAATTAGCCAATTATTTAACTTTATCAGCAGGTATTGTTGGTACACGTGAAAATTTGCCGTATTTGGCTCCGCTAAAAAATACCCTTGATGAACGGATTTATTTGTGGGTGAATAAAATGGACGGAAGGAATAATTTGTTAATTGACGCTGAAAAAGCCGCTTTTAGTGCCATTGATCCGTTGTATCATTTAGAAGAAAAGCACATCACTGCTGATATATCGCAATGTTTAGGCGGCAATAGTAGCTTTTTTGTTGAAGGCGACGGAACACTTTACGCTTGTAATCGCAGTAAAATCCCTTTAGGCAATTTATACGAATCGTTCCCCGCTCAAACCATTGATCATTGTCATGGTCGCTGTGATTGTTTTTTAGCTTATGTTAATCGCAAAGACTTACCTGAATTGTGTGCTTTAGGAGCTTATCCCCCCTTAAGACTATCCAGTCAATGCAAAAGCTATTTTGTAGATATTGATGGGACTATTACTGATTCTTCTGGTCATTTGCGTCCAGCAGTAATCGCAAAAATCGCCGAGTTGGCGGTTGATCATGCCATCTATTTGGCGACAGCGCTGCCTTTTGCTATAGCAATGCAAAAATGCGCACCGCTTCGCGCTTATTTAAGCGGCGGCGTTTTCGCTTACGGCGCTGATATCTATGACTTCAAAGAAAATTTTCATCAAACAACGACGTTTGTTTATGACGATACTTGGCAAGCCAAAAAAGTCTATCATTATCCAGAAGGCGTTTACAAAGCCATTTTAATGCAAAAACCCAAATCCCTTTCACGGGAAGTACGTTTGATTGCCGAACATGGCGTATTGTCTCTAGTAGCCGCCAATGCAACTAAAGCGGCAGGTATTGAACAAATATGCCAACTGCATCGCTGGCGCTGGGAAGATATTGTTGCAGTCGGTAATGGCGCAGAGGATGTGGAAATGTTAGCCAAAGCTGCTTTGTCTATCGCACCTCCCACCGCTGTGGCAGAAGCCAAAACGGTGGCTCGTTTGATTGCCTTTATTGAGGATATTTAACACTTGAGCAGTTAAACTTTTTTAGAAAGACTAACTATTAAAAGTCAAGTCAAAAATGAAATTTTTTGAATGAATTGCAGAAATGCATTTCAGATATATTTGAACCTTGAAAACCGCAT
>CATJSX010000013.1 GCA_949743265.1 uncultured Peptococcaceae bacterium | reverse complement strand
GAAAATATACTGCATACAGCCTACGATGGAACGATAAAAGCCGAACGGCAAGATCCTCCGTTCGGCTGGTGCTACTATGACCTATTTTTCCATTTTTGCTGCTGTATCGCCATACGTCGGAGCAGGAACACGGTAGCCGCCAGCTACGGGCAGGCAGTGTCCAGTGATGAATGATGCTTCGTCGCTAGCTAAGAATAATACGGCATTGGCGATGTCTTCTGGTTGACCGAAACGTTTCAGTGGCACATGTTTCAAGAAGCCATCGATAAATTCCTGACTCATATTGTTCACCAACGCATCGGTAGCGATCATGCCTGGCATGACGCAGTTGCAGCGGATGCCGCGACGAGCGTATTGGGTGGCGATATTTTCAGTCAAGCTCATGATAGCGGCTTTGGACACATGGTAGGAAATCTGCGTCACATCGGGATTATAGCCGCCGATGCTCCCGATATTGATAATGGCAGAACCCTTTGGCATATGAGGCACGGCGTATTTAGTCGGCAAAAAGACGCTGTCTAAGTTGGTATTGACGTTTTGATTAAAATAATCCACCGTCGTATTGACCACATCTTGATCTTGCTTGACATCAGAGCCGCCAAAGTTGTTGACCAAAATGTCGATATGACCTTCTTTGTCCACCACAGTTTGGACCATTGTTTCATAGCTGGCTTGCTCATAAGCATCAAAATAGACCGGCTCTGCCCAATGTCCTGCTGCTTTCAGCTCATCAGCAATGGCTTGACCGGCATCCAGCCGCCGCACGCCCAGATAAACTCGCGCACCGCCTTGGGCAAAACCCTGCGCGCACGCCAAACCGATACCTCTGGTGGCTGCCACCACCAATACCACTTTACCAGAAAAATCTCTCATGGTTTTCACTCCTTAATTATTTTTTATTCACACCAAGATTTTTGCAGACCGCCTAATACTTCAACAGCCTACAAAAAAAGACATCTTCACGATGTCCTCGAAAGCGGAAAACAAGATTCGAACTCGCAACCCTCGCCTTAGCAAGGCGAAGCTCTACCGCTAAACCATTTCCACATCTAGCAAATATCCCATCTCTTGGTAATTCTGTCTATTATACCACTCTTTACCGATTTTAGCAAGTTTTTTGCTCGTTTGCAAAATCTTTTTGCTAGGAGCAACAAGTATCTGCTGCTCCTTATGGTGTCAATAACCGACGAGTGGTATCCATATCCCGCAGGATCTGCACTTTGAGCTAGTCTAAGCCGTCAAATTTCATTTCGCCACGCAAATGATGCTCCAGCTTGACGATAAGATATTTTCCATAACGAAGTCAGCATTTGGATCAGGATGACCATTTGAACCAAAGCGAGTCTTTATCCCAAAGCAAATCTGCATCTCAAAGCAAATCAATAACTAAAGAAACCATCATCCGTGAACTGACTGGGGTTACTTGCCGTGATCCCTTATACACTGACCCAAATGCTCTATCTGTTGGTTGGCAAACCGCAGGAGAGTATCTTTGCGGCAATGTTCGACAGAAATTACGAGAAACTAGGCAAGCTGCTCTGCTTGATGATTCTTACATTGTCAATGTGAAAGCTTTAGAAGATGTGCAACTTAAAGACCTTGCTCCATGAAAAATCTATGCAAGGCTTGGTGCATCCCGGATACTAGAAAAGTATGTAGAAGAATTTATGTATGAGACTTTAGAAACACCTTACAGCCGTCGCCCTCAGACTCATGTCAGTTATAGTGAGTTAAACGACAGTTGGCACATCTCTAGCAAAAGTTTGTATTTTGGTGTTATGGCAGATGATGTTTATGGCGCCAAGCGTATCAATGCCTATCACATTTTAGAGCGTATATTAAATCTTAAAGATGTTGCGATCTTTGACACAATGGAGCAAGACGGCAAAAAAGTGAAGCTCCTCAATGTTCAAGAGACCAAAATCACAAGCGGCAAAGAACACTGTTGGTAGCAAGATCAACACAAGCAATTTCGCCCGCTTATCTCCGCTGTGGTCATAGTTGACCAACAAACTATAACAGTTAGCCAGTGCTGTGGTATACATGGCTGCTAGCATGACCAAGCCATAGCCCAACACATGAGCCGCTGCCAAAAAGTCATAGCCGTTTGCAAAAGTGCTGGCTATAAGCGCTGCTTAGCAGCAGTGCCAAGCTACCGATAAGCGGCGCACTGATACCCACAGCGCCATAGATGCCGTGCTGACGGCGCAAACTAGTGAGCACCGCCATGACCAACAAACTATTATACAGCCAATAAAGCGTGGTTGCCAGCGACTAATTAGGCAAAAGAACATTTTATCTGCCAAACAAACTTGCGACTGGCGTAAAAAGATCAACGCCATCACTGTTGCAAATGATACCATCATCGGCACCAAATAACTGCCCATACTTAAAGAGGACACATAAACGCCTAACGCCAGAGCAAATTTTAGCCAAGTGGGCAAAGACAACAGCACAGCCGCAAAACGAGCCAGCCGCCCAGCACGAACAAAACGACCATCAAGCCAATGCCTGCCACTGCCCAACGACCAAATACCACACAAAAAACGCTACCAATTCCTTGCCTGAAACAAATCCTGCGCCGATAAACGCACCGATGATGGCACTGATCAAAGCCCGCAAAGCATCCATATCGCTGCAGCTAGAAAGCCCCTCCACCAATAAACCACATCAACCGCTCCGTGCCCGCTTCAGTACCAATGAAAACCTTGAGCCATCCTTTTTACCAAAAGCAACACACACCTGCCGACGGCGAGAGCAAGACTTCTTTTTTTAGCCGCTGACAGCGATAGGCATTTTGCAGACAATATTGACAAAATAGATCAAAATCCTCCTGAACAAAAGGCAGCTCACATGGCAATTCCTCCATCCTCATCTCTCCTTCGAGCCAAAGGTATTCTGTCAGATACTCATAGGTTATACAAAAAAATCAGGCTACTGTAAACAATTCTTTCCGACAAAGACAAACAGCATCAGAAATTTTTGCCATTCCTTAGACAAAACCACACACAAAATAACCAATTTCGCGAAAAAGCCCCTTTACGATCGGAATAAATTATTATATATTAAAAATAAATCTGCAAAAATTGTAGGATATGAACAGGAAACATGTTAGGGGGAATATTTATGCGAATCGATCAGCTGCGTTATTTGACAGAGATCGCTAAAAGCCATTCCATGCATACCACCTGTACCAAAATGCATATTTCTCCACAAGCACTCAGTGCCTCTATCAAAGCATTGGAAAATGAGATAGGTATACAGCTTTTGGAACGCTCTTTTCAAGGAACGGAATTGACGCTTTTGGGTGAGGAAATGTCTCTTGCTGCTGAGGAATTTATCGAAAAGTTGGATATCATTTTAGCCAATCATCGTGATCCAGACGCTAAAGAAAGAAATCGCTTTGAATTCAACTTCTTTCCCTATGATGAGATGGATAACTTTGCGCCAAAAATCATTACCGATCTTTTGTATAAAAATTTTGAGATGCCTATCCGTATCCATGAGCGTTCAGAAGAGGAGATCAAGGTAGCTTTGATCGATGGTCAGATAGAACTCGCACTAGCTTATGTGTATAGGCTCAATGATACAGTTTTATTAGATCATTATGCTGACTTTGACTGCCAACCATTGTGCAATATGCGCTATTGTTGTCGTGCTTCTAGCAATTCACCACTTAATCAATATATGTCTATTTCGCTTAAGAATGTTTTCAAATATCCGTTGCTGCATTTTACCTCCCGCAGCGGTAAGGAATTTTTTGATTTCATTGATGCACTGACTGATAAAAAAATTCACGACAATATCCATGTTCTCAAGCATCAAGAAATTTACAAAGAAAAACTCATCAACAATCACGGCGTTTCACTTATTGCTGATGTGCCGTACAAGGATAAATCCTGCATGGAGCAGATTCGCGGCACAGTCGATATTCCTATCAAAGAAAATCTGCGTAGAGAACTGTGCATCGTCTCGCCTAAAGGGGCGGCTTTCAGCGAATCGACGCAACGATTTATCAAGATATTATCCGACCACATCGCTTACACTATTCGCAGCAACTAAAAAGCACCGTTTATGCCGACTGTTATGGTCGTGTGTAAACGGTGCTTTTTTATTGACAAGCTATATGGAGGAAACTCTTTTAAGCATATAGCCCCAAGAAATACCAGTACGGTATCATGATTACAGCTACAAAAACGATACATAAGATAGCCTTGATGGTCAACATTTTGACGGTGTTATTCATACTGCACATGCCGAAACCGTATAGAATCAAGACCAACGGATATTCATACGGGAAAAAGACAATATCGCTAGAAAGATAGCAGGCAAGAAAATGCGGCCAGAAGCTGCAACCGATATGCGCACAATAAGCAGCAACGGTAGCCGGTAGCATAGACATCATAGCATACGGTGTTAAGATAAAATTAGCAGCAGTACCAAAAACTAACGTACCCAGTGGTGCCCAGAAAGAACCCAAATGCGACAAAACGGAAGCGATACCACCAGCAATCATAGTTGTCAGTTGCAAAGAAGTCGCAACTGTTCCTACAGCAACGAACGCCATGACCACAGCATAGGTACTGAAATTTGCCTTGGTGACGTCCTCATCTTTTGCTACATTCAAGGCGAACAAAATAACGTTAGCTGCGATGAAAGCATAAGCAATATCCAATTTATGTAGAGGATAAGCGATCATCCACACAAATAGCATGATAAGCAAAGCGCCGCAGATCTTTTCGTTACGACTCATTTTGCCCAACTTTTCATAGCTGGCACGATAAGCAGCTTTTGCTTCAGTAATATCCAAAACCTTACCAGCATTCTTAGTAGAGAGCTTGTACCATTTTAAGACCAACCACATAAAACCAAAAATGAAGATCAGCATTGGCAGATCATAAATAAGTAGTTGCATATAAGTGATATTCATATCAGGATAAATCGTCTGAACTGATGCATTCATGATACCTAAAGACAGTGGACAATAGATCAACGCTTTAGAATGCGTCGTTGCCAAAATGACAGCAGTGAAAAGGGGAATAGCTTCCTTATCTGTTGGTGACATATCCAACGCCTTGTAGATCGTTAGTGCCAAAGTGGCGACCAAAACGAAATTGGTCATCATCGATACAGCTGAAATAATAATACCAACGATCAAAATCGACCAAACGCCGCTTTGGTAGGTACCGCCAGACTTGAGAATCAACGTATAGCCGATACGCTGCATTAGACCTGTTCTGGACAAAACACCGGCAAAGATCAATGCATTGATCAACATAATGGAATTAGGACTGACCCAAGCACTGAATGCCGTAGCAAAGTTGGTGACTTTACAGAGCACCCATAGAGCTGGCATCAGCATACCGATAGCCCAGCTACTCATTAGATTAAACGCCAACAAGCATAGTCCAAAAATCGTGATAGCAACGAACAAGCGCATTTGCTGAGTATAGGCTTCACCGATTGGCAGAAATAGCCAGCAAGCATTAAAATAGCTGATATCCCCCATTGCAGGGTTTTCTTTTTATTCATGCTTAATTCAACAGACATAATACATCCTCCTTATAATGAAAAATAAGAAAAACAGATTAAATACATATAGAAAAAGAATCAATCAAATTCAGCACTATAACAGTATTCTATAAACAGAAATTGTTCAATAAGGAATTTTTTGATACAAAAAACGAACCTATCAAAAATGCTTTTATAGTTTCAATTGTGTCAAAGGAATTTTTACAATGCAAAGACATCCCTAAAAATAGTATTTATTCACAGACAAATAGGCAAAGTGTTATAGTAAGCTCACATAAAACAAATTCCTGAAGGAGGCTTGCGCGATGAAAGAGCCTATGCAGCACTTGCATGAGATCGAAGGGCGTACCGAGCGTTGCTTATGTAAATATTGCGGTGGACCGCTAGAGCTTCGCCGAATCTTTTTTGGCGATGTAGAGACGGCTCGTACAGAAATATTTTGTCAAAAATGTGATCGCATCGAATACGGCGTGGAGCCAGAAATATACAGCATTAGCCAATATTTTGTCAAAGGCTTTCAGTTTAATTGCTATCCTGATATTGATCATGGTGAGCAAACCGATCGTCTCAATACTGCCAGAGTTTGCGAAATCATTACTTGGTACAGCCAATCCATCGGTATTTTGGATGCCAATGGATTTGTAGATGACATCAAAAAAATACTTTCAGAAAAAACATCACTGCTTTTGACTAACGAAGTTATCGAAGAATGTTAGGTAGGTGATCAAGTTTGAGTGGACCTATTATCATATGTCATAAGCTAGGCTGTCGCTATGGCAACAAATATCTTTTACAAGATATCAATTTGGCAATCTATCCTGGCGAACATTGGCTGATCTTTGGCTTAAACGGCAGCGGCAAAACAACGCTAGTCACGATCTTGGCTGGCTATGGATATTTTTCTGAGGGCGAGCTGCAAGTGTTTGGCAGTCCGTATACTGAAGAAAATATTTTAGCCAAACGGCAGCGTATTGGCTTGGTCAGTGGATCGTTTTTTGACCGGTACTATCGTGACGAAGCGGTACAAGATATCATTTTGTCGGGACTAACGGGCACGCTATCTTGTGATATGACTATTACCGATAGACAGCGGCAAAAAGCCATTGCCTTACTAGATGCCTTGGGCATTGGCGATAAGCGATTGATGCCTTATTCGCGGCTGTCCAAAGGGCAACAGCAAAATGTGCTTATTGCCCGCGCACTCATTGCCAAGCCTGATATTCTCATCATGGATGAGCCAACAACAGGCTTGGATGTTTTCAACCGTGAGCTTTTGCTGAGCACCATCAGCGACTTGGCGCAAAATACCACCATGACGATTTTATATATTACGCACTATACCGAAGAAATTTTGCCGGAGTTCGACAAGACGTTACTTTTGAAAAATGGGCGTATTTATCGTCAGGATAGTACTGATAAATTGTTCGACTCCCGATCCTTCAGCCATTTTTTGAATTATCCCGCTACCGTGGGCGCAGATCCTCGTAAACGGCATGTATCCTTGAGCGTGCCCTCAACGATCAGAGAGCTGCTTAATCCGTCAGTGAGGTGAGAACATGGCTATACCCGTTGTATCGAAGGATGTCGGCGTTGCTAGAAATGTGCAGCAAATGGCAGCCTATGGCTATTTTCAGGAGGAATTTTTGATCTATGGCTATGCCTTTAAGCGCGGACAACAGACTGTCTATAAGCTGAGCGAAGATCCGTTGTCTATTCAGCAAGCCTATCATGACAGCGTTTTTGAGGATGTTTATCCGACGCCTATTTGCTCGTGGCTCAAGAGTGTCATGGTGCCCTCCGGTGAGCAGATGAGTTACAAAACACAATTTAAGATGGAATTAATCCAATACTTGCGCAAGTATTATGGTCAGCCATTTTTCGATGCCACAAAACTTTGGCAAGATACACAAGCTGTGGATACGGCATATGAGCTGCTGGCGCAATATCAGAAGCGATTAACCCCACAAGCGGAAAAACGGCAGATATTTGACAGCATGTGTCAGCAAGCCTTAGAAGCCAAACTTTTGACTAAGCGCAGCTATCAGGAATTGATACAGCGCACCGACCGCTTATACGGTCAAGGACAAGATATACTCAAGCCAATGAATGGGCGCGGAAAATTATTCAGTGGCTTTGCTTATTGGTCAACCAATGAAGCCGTACGCTACTATTTCAGTGCGACTTTAGAGGATACCTATCATAAATACGCGCAGTTGCGACAAAAAGGGCTATCATGTACACCTATCGTGCAAAAAAGCTACTGGTATGATTCGCCTAATGATTTCAAGCCAGCACAGCAAGCGTTTATAGACTTTTGCCATGCACTAGTAGAGGCGAATGAGCTCATATCAATGATCGACCAAATAAATGCTCTACCTACAGCAGTCAATCGGCAGCATTATCAAATGATGCTGGATAAGTTACAAAACGATGGTTCTAGTGAAGCCTATGCGGCGTTTGTCAGCTATGGACATCGCTTTCATCTTCAATAATAAAAGCCCAGGCTTTTTATTATACATCAATCAAATTCAGCACTTGATTGACAACTTATCATTTCGACTATTTATTACAAAGGAGAGATTTTGATGACTCAAAGAAAGAAGCATGCAGACAAGATCATGATCGTCGGCATTGACGGTATGGATCCCAAATTAACGATGAAATACATGGCAGAAGGCAAAATGCCCCACACAAAACGCATCATTGAACGGGACGTTGCTGCAAAGGATCTGTTCATGCTAGGCGGTATGCCCACCTGCACACCACCAATGTGGACCTCTATGGCTACTGGTGTTTGGCCAAATGTTCATGGTTTGAATGACTTCAGCCGTCACGAACCAGAAAATCGTTTTGGTCTAGGCTATGGCATGAGTTCCACTTTTGTTACAGCAGAACAAATTTGGAACGTTACCGCAGAAGCTGGTTATAAAACCTTAGTTTGGCACTGGCCTGTAGGTTGGCCTCCAACCTCCGACAGCCCCAATCTGCATGTGGTAGACGGTACTCAACCAGCAATGATCAATATGGGTGTGGCTCAGCGTGAAGCAGAATTTGTCTGCGCTGCCAATGCCAAGACCGAAGTGGTCAAATTTATCCCTAAAGGCGCCAATGACTCCAACATCGCTTGCGTTATCACTGGCTTGGAAGTTCAAGAATCCAATGCCCGTGACATCGTAGCAGAAATGACCGCAGCTGGAGGTAAATTCCATTTGATTATGGGACCAGAAGATGGCGTTGGCAACTTATCCACCAAACCATTCAACATCTGCGTTTCTCCTATCAAAGACGCTGATGATAAATGGGCGACTGCTCCAGAAGGTGCTAAAGAATTTACCCTTTTGCTGTCCGAAGGCTTTATCCGTCGCAGCTGCCAAATCTGGAAAAATGAAGAAGGCAAATATGACCGCGTAGCTATTTTCAAAAACAAAAAAGCGACCGAGCCATTAGTCGTCCTAGAAAACAATGTGTATACCAGAGATGTCGTTGATGATTGCATTGAAAACGATAAAAATTATACCGTCAGCCGCAATATGCGGGTATTATATATTGCTGAAGATGGCAGTGAAGTCAAGATCTGGGTCAGTGCGGCAATGGATATTGAAAACAATTCGGTATGGCATCCAAAATATCTCTACAAGAAAGTTGTGGAAAATGTCGGCTACTGTCCACCAGCTTGCAACATGGGTAATTGCGACAAGCAGATCATGTATGACTGCATGATCTCCACTTGGGATTGTGCCTGCGATTGGACTGCGGATGCCCTCAACTACTTGATTGAAGAAGAAGGCTATGAGATGGTCTTCACCCAACTGCACAATATCGATGCCTTAGGGCATATGTTCCTGCGTCATTTATTAGATCGCAACGAAGTTTAGATCCGAAAGTTTACGAAGAGATCATGGAAAGAGGCTACATTCAGACCGATGATTATATTGCGAAGTTTGAGCATTTCATCGATGAAGGTTGGACGCTACTTTTCTTATCCGACCATGCTCAAGTTTGCCAGCCATACAGTGCTACAAACCTGTCTGATGGCAGCGGCATCACTGTACCGGTCATGCGTGAATTGGGCTACACAGTGATCAAGCAGGATGATAACGGCAACGATATCCGTGAGATCGATTGGAGCAAGACACGGGCAGTCATGAACGGCGGTGGTCATATCTATCTCAACCTCAAAGGTCGTGACCCAGAAGGCATCGTTGACCCTGCTGACCAATACGAATTGGAAGAACAGATCATCACCGATCTGTATAGTTATAAGCATCCTCAAACCGGCAAACGTATCGTGTCCTTAGCTTTGCGCAATCGTGATGCCTTAGTCTTAGGACAAGGCGGACCGAACTGTGGTGATATCTATGTCCTCTTGGCTGAAGGTTACACCTTTGATCATGGCGATGGTCTGCCCACCGTTTTGGGTGTTAAAGATACTAGCGTTGCTCCGATCTTCTTTGCTGCTGGTAAAGGTCTGAAATCTGGCGAAACCATTTCGCGGATCATCCGTCAGATCGATATTGCACCGACTGTTTCTGCTTTGGCTGGTTTGCGTATGCCTGCTGATTGCGAAGGCGCACCGATCTATCAAATGTTTGCTGAGGAATATTGATCTTTGCAAAAAAATAATTGAATCATAAAAAATAGCCCCTCTGTGAAAATGCTGACTGCATCGTTACAGAGGGGATTTGCGTTGCTTTTTTAATTAGCAGGCAGTGTTTGTTCATCTTGGCATCAGACCACAGCAATATGGGCTTCGTCAAAAAAAGTCATTGCCCGTTCGTCGGGATAGACGCTGTCAAAGACAATGTGCTCAACGTCGGCATTGATGAACATTTTGGCGCACAGTGACGGAGCAATACAGGTTGCTGCCTTTGACCGATACGCCTTGCACAGCGGCTTAAATGATGGCGTTTTGCTCAGCGTGTAAATCGCGGCAAAGTTCGTGCCGCTCACCAGAGGGCACGTTCATTTGCTGACGCCAGCAGCCGATATCGACACAGTGTGCTAAGCCGTCTGGCGCGCCATTATAGTTGGTGGATAGAATGTACTGATCTTTGACCAATAACGCACTAATCTGTCGTCTGAGACATGTCAAGCGTTTGGCTACAGTGTAAGCTCCATAAAATAAGTATCCCAATCCGATCGCACGGTTCGCTCCTTCTTTTAATATTTGCTGTAATTTTTCTGCGCTTCTGTTGCTTTTTCCCGCTGTCTTTGACGAAAAAGTAAATGAGCAAAACGATGGCGGTAAGCCGAGAATTAAAAATAGCGTTAGAAAGATGATCGGCTCAGAACCTGTCAAAGCAAGCTGCCTCTTTTTTACTGAATGACGACAGCCTTGCCATAGGCGACCATTTCGGCAGCTCCTTGGGCGATGGCTGAGGATTGCAAACGCATAGCATTCGCGCTTTGTGCCTGAGCATCCTCTGCCATGCCTCTAGCTGTCAAAAAGCGAGCATTATCTTCCTCTTACCATGAATAGCATCAAAGACGCTCTCATACGGCTAAGGCTTCAGATACTGTCATACCGCCGGACTTTGTGACCAAAAGATCCGCTACTGCCATATAATCAGCGACACGGTCGATGAAGCTAATAAGTTTCGTTGACTTGGGACTGTGGAGAAGCAATTGCCGCAATGATCCCTATAGCCGCGAATTGCGACTGGTGATGATCGCCCTCTAGTACTGCTGCCTGATACATTTGAGTGACCTTGTCTACACCAAAACTGCCTACCATCATCAGCACCAACGGCAGATCAGGCAAAAATTTCAGTTGTGCGCGACAAGTTGTTTGTTGCTTAGTTTGTTCAAAGCCTGACCTGATAGGTATGACGCTGAGCAAAATTTTTTCTCTGTTTACACCAGCAGTGCATAGCTCGGCTATCATTTCTCCGCAAGCAACGACATATGCATCGGTTTCATCTGCCAGCCAAGCGCGATACAAGCCATAATCGGTGATCACGGAACCTGAAATGATACGTGACTGAGACGTGTTTTTTTATGCGCTTTTGGCGTTTTGGTCTTGAGTATTTTGGCGAAACTGCCGTTTTTTTTCATGGAAGTATTTTGACCTAGAAAGGGGTTTTTATTTCCGATGCGTACATCTGTATCAAGTAAAGACAGAGCAAGACCGGAGTTGATGGTCTTTGTGGCGGTGTTTTCTGCTTTTTTGGCGACTTTTAGTGAGACGTTTCTCAATGTGGCTTTTCCTGCTATCATGTCAACGGTGCAGTGATTATCAACGGCGTATATGCTGGGTGTAGCGGTGTTGATGTCGATATCGGCACTTGCTTATCGCAGTATACCAACTAAGCAGCTTTATTTATGTACAAGTGGGGTTGTTGATCCTAGGGCGCGTCACTTATGGCTACAGCATCTAATTTTTCTATTTTGTTGGCTGGGCGTGTGGTACAGGCATTGGGCACAGGGATGCTTATTCCTATCGGGATGAATATTATGCTAGCGGTCGCGCCGAAGCACAAATCGGGCACCTATATGGGCATCATGGGGCTATGACGACTTTGTAACCGTCCTCTAGAATTGTACTGGTAGGTGTTTTGCTGTCTGTTGCCAGTTTAACTATACTGGCGTTTTTCTTCGGCGTTCTCAGTGCTGCTTGTTTTTGCTGGCTGAATGATATCGCCCAACTGACCCATCCGAAATTGGATGGCTTCTCGGCAATTTTGATCTGTCTGATACTGATAAATATTCTCTACAAAGTATCTACGATCTTTGCTGGCAGTGTGTTTTTGAGTATGGTGCTGATCGTCGTTGACATCTTGCTATTGGTAGTTTTTGTGAAGCAGCAGCAAAGTTTGGCACAGCCGCTTATCGATTGGAGTCCGCTGTCAGTGAAGCCTTTTGTGCTGGGCGTCATCATCAACATGTTTTCGCTGATCAGCATTTTTGCGATAAATATCGTCACGCCGATGTTTTTGCAAAATGGCTTGGGCATCTTGGTATTGGTAGCATCGTTGACGCTGTTTCCGGCTAATAACCAAAAGATAATTGTCGTTATTCAGATAAAAAATAAATGTTGTGACCAAAGGTCACAACATTTATTAAATACCTCACATATTCATTTTCTGATCAGTCGTCTTCGTCAACGTCCCATTCAATAATAGCGCCATCTACAGCATTAATTTCAAATTCATACTCTGTTTGTTTGAGAGACATTTCGCCTTCATAAATCAAACGACCGTTATCGGCTTTTAGCGCACAATAATGCATATAGGCGTTAGGAACACGAGCTAAAGCAATATTCATTGCCTCTGTTGTACTAATGATTTTATCAACATCAGTCGTTACTTTTTCAATTTCTCGCTCTAAAATCTTACCTGTTTCTGGATGAATGATATATTCAGCATAAGTATTTTTGGCTAAAAAATGCACGTCATATTCTTGATAAATTTTGTCTCTATCTAACTTGACGGAGAGAAATTCAGCGTCAGCAAATTCATCAGTCACTATTTTTTTCACATCTTCAGTGGTCAATATAACACTTTTACCGCCTTTATCCTCAAAAGCTTCACTAGTAAATTCCAACAATTTTCCAGTCGCTTTCTCTAATTCAAGCTCATATTTTTCATCAGTAGTTGCGCTGTAAAATTTTAATTCATAATAAAACCGTTCGCTATCGGTTTCTCGATGAACAGCATCACTAGGCAAGTAAGTTTTAGCGGCTTCAAGAGCTTGTTGCTCAGTCAAGTCAATGGCAAAAGCCTGCAAGGAAAAAACAGTGCTAACAGCAATAACGGTAAAAGCAGTTAATAATTTTTTCTTCATGGTGAAAGATTCCTCCTTAATTATCTTTAGTCACTATTTTTATACCTGATTTTTGCGGAAACAAAACAAAATATTATTCAAATACTATGTTTTTTTAAATAATCTCTTTGTTCTTTTGCTGATTTGAGATCAAAATCATCATCCAAATCATTAAAGATATAGATATAAAAATCTTCATGACAACCCATCATCCCTGCGAAAAAGTCTCTTTCAACTCGCCATTCTTCAGGATTTTCCTGAAT
>CATJSX010000012.1 GCA_949743265.1 uncultured Peptococcaceae bacterium | reverse complement strand
TTGCTATGCGGTTTTCAAGGTTCAAATATATCTGAAATGCATTTCTGCAATTCATTCAAAAAATTTCATTTTTGACTTGACTTTTAATAGTTAGTCTTTCTGTAATGATTCCTTTTATAGTAAACGTTTTAAAAGCTGTTGACAACCGAAAAAATTATTGAAAGAAGAAATTATTTTCCAACAGCACGCTGCGAAAAGACGTGTCATGATAAAAAATCACAACATGATTTTCCATCTGTTAAAAATACGGCTGTGAAATCAAGCCAATCGGAGAACTTTGTGCTGACTAGTATAAACGAGCATACCATATCAACAGCCTCAAATTGATACGGTTGATTACACAAATTTTTTTATTGCGTTGTGCTAATTATTACGATTGAAATAGTGGTAAAAGCAGAAAAAAGTATCATAAAAAAATATTGCATAATTATACGTTTAGATGTATAATTAGTCAATCAAAAATGAGGAGGCAGGTTAAATGATTAAAGCGGGGATTATTGGCGTCACTGGCTATACTGGCAGCGAGTTGCTGCGACTTTTGCTCAATCATCCGCAAGTGATTATTCATAAAGTAGCTTCTCGATCAAATGCAGGACAGCCAGTATCTCTGGTACATAAGCATTTATTGGGGCAAACAGATCTCGTTGAATGTGATATTGACGCTCGAAATTTTACTGATTGCGACGTTGTTTTTTTAGCAGTGCCTCATGGCGCTTCATCAGCGCTTGCCAAAGAATTAGTTGCCGCTGGTGTTAAAGTGATTGATTTGGGCGCTGATATGCGTCTGCGAGATATAGCAGTTTATCAAAAATGGTATCAAGCGGAGCATGCTTGGCCAGAAATTTTGCCGCAGACGGTCTATGGACTGCCGGAATTATATCGAGAAGAAATTGTTAAGAGCATATTGATTGCTAATCCCGGTTGTTATCCCACCAGTGCGATTTTAGGGCTGGCGCCATTGTTAAAAGCGGGTATGGTTCAAACGGATTCTATTGTTATTGACAGTAAAAGCGGTGTAACTGGAGCGGGTAAAACGCTGACGCCGCAAAGTCATTTTCCCGATATGAATGATAATTTAGCGGCTTATAAAATCGGCGCTCATCGTCATACACCAGAAATTGAACAAGAATTGAGCGCTTTGGCTGGTGAGCCGGTGTTAGTGACGTTCAATCCTCATTTAATTCCGATGAATCGAGGAATTCTTTCCACGATAACAGTAAAAGCTAAAGGCACATTATCGCAGAAAGTTTTGGACGATTGCTATCAAGAATTTTATCGCCATGAGTATTTTATTCGCTTGCGTAATCAAGATAATTTGCCCAATACCAAATGGGTACAAGGATCTAACTATTGCGATATAGCGCCAGTATGGGATGAACGTACGGGGCGCATTATTGTAGTATCGGTTATTGATAATTTGGTTAAAGGCGCCAGCGGTCAAGCTGTGCAAAATATGAACTTAATGCTGGGTGTTGAAGAAACAAGCGGTTTAAAATATAACGTTATATATCCCTAATCAATTATTTTTTAAGGAAGTGATAAAATGATTCAACTAATTTCAGGCGGCGTGACAGCTGCTCAAGGATTTTTGGCTAGCGGCGTTAGCGCTGGTATTCGTCGAAAAGGGCGGATCGATTTTGCTTTGGTTTATTCTACTAAACCTGCTGTTGCCGCTGCTGTTTATACACAGAATAAGTTTAAGGCTGCGCCGCTTAAAGTGACGGAGCAACATCTTGCTAATGGGATGGCAAAGGCTTTTGTAATTAACAGCGGTATCGCTAATGCTGGTATGGGGCAATTGGGTTTGGAGCAAGCCCAACAAATGGCGCAGGCTACTGCCCATGCGCTGGACATTGATGAAAATGATGTGATTGTTGCGTCTACTGGTGTTATTGGTATGCCATTACCTATGGATAAAATCGTTGCGGCAGCGCCTAAAGGCGCGGCACTTTTAGTGGCTGATGGCGGTCATCAAGCAGCAGAAGCGATTATGACGACGGATACTGTTGCTAAAGAAGCAGCGGTCAGCTTAGCGATTGGCAATAAAACCGTGACTATTGGCGCTATGGCTAAAGGTTCTGGCATGATTCACCCCAATATGGCAACGATGTTAGCATTTATTACTACTGATGCGGTAATTGACAGCGCTGCACTAGAAAACGCGTTGAAACATTGCGTCAGTCAATCTTTTAATATGATTTCAGTTGACGGCGATACCAGTACTAACGATATGGTAGCAATTATGGCTAATGGTACTGCTGAAAATGAGCTGCTCACAAAGGATAGCGAAGAGTTAGCGATCTTCATAGAAGGATTGCAAATCGTTTGCACAACTTTGGCTAAAGCGATTGCTGCTGATGGTGAAGGCGCTACCAAACTTATTGAAGCTACCGTTTCGGGGGCTGTTAATGAAGAAGATGCTCGCTTAGCAGCCAAAGCCGTTGTTAGTTCCAGTTTGGTCAAAGCGGCTGTATTTGGTGAAGACGCTAATTGGGGTAGAATTGCTTGTGCGCTAGGGTATTCTGGAGCGGAATTCGATCCTGATCGAGTGGCTATTTTTATTGGTGATGTACCGGTTGCCAAAGATGGTATGGGATTAGCTTTTGATGAAGAAAAAGCGAGCGTTGTTTTGAAAGAAAAAACGGTATCAATTAAGGTGTCTTTAGGTATGGGAGATTACTCAGCAACGGCTTGGGGCTGTGATTTAACTTATGATTACGTTAAAATAAACGCCGATTACCGGTCGTAGTGATAAAAGAGGGATTAGCATGAAGGAAGCAATGAAAACGGCAGAAGTGCTAGTGGAAGCCCTGCCGTATATTCGTCGATTTTATGGTAAGACCGTCGTGATCAAATACGGTGGTCATGCTATGGTTGATGAGGAGATTAAAAACAAAGTTATTTCTGATATTGTTTTGATGAAATATATCGGTATCAATCCGGTTATTATTCATGGCGGCGGGCCTGATATCAATTATTGGTTGAAAAAAAATCATCAAGAATCTACTTTCATCGGCGGTTTGCGTGTGACGGATAAAGCAACTATGGAAATCGCGCAGATGGTTTTGGTGGGTAAAGTCAATCAGGAAATCGTTGGGCGTTTGCAGCAAAACGGCGGCAAAGCAGTCGGTATCAGTGGGATTGATGGGAATACCGTTGTGGTAAAGAAAAAATTTTGGGAAGAAAACGGCGAGCGCATTGATTTAGGGTATGTTGGTGAAGTGAGTAAGGTCAATACGGAGTTGATTGATAATGCCATGAATAACGGTTTTATCCCTGTAATCGCACCGGTAGGCTGCGATGAAAACGGCGAAGTATATAATATCAATGGCGATTATGCGGCGGGCAGCATTGCTGCGCAGTTAAAAGCCGACAAGTTATTTATGTTGACAGATATTAACGGCGTTTTGGACAAGGGCGGAGAGATTATTTCTACGTTGCGTTTTGCTGACGCTAAACAAAAAATAAGCGACGGGACTATTTGCGGCGGTATGATTCCCAAAGTGGAATGTTGTATGAGCGCTATCGAAAAAGGCGTACAGTCAGTACATATTGTTAATGGCTGTCTGCCGCATAGTATGCTTTTGGAGTTGTTTACTAATTCCGGGGTAGGAACGATGGTAATTAAGGAGTGATAATTATGGAAAAGTCTATGAATGATGCGATCAATTGTGGCAAAAAGTATGTGATGAATACGTATAACCGTCTACCGTTAGTTTTTACACGAGGTGAAGGCTGTTATGTGTGGGATATGGAAGGAAAGCGTTATTTAGATCTGGTCGCCGGCATTGCCGTCAATTCTTTGGGGCATGCGCATCCTCAAGTAGCAGAGGCTATCGCTCAGCAAGCTAAAGTTCTTATTCATTGCTCTAATTTGTATTGGAATCAACAACAGATTGATTTGGCTAAGCTCTTATGCGAAAAAAGCGGTATGGATAAAGCCTTTTTTGCCAACAGTGGGGCTGAAGCTAATGAAGCCGCCATTAAACTGGCTCGTAAATTCGGCAAAGAACGCTATCATATTATTTCATTAAAAAAATCTTTTCATGGACGTACTATTGGTGCTTTGGCAGCAACTGGACAAGAAAAATATCAAAAAGCATTTCGACCGTTGCCAGAAGGTTTTTCATCGGTACCATCAGGGGATTTGCACGCTTTAGCAGCAGAAATCAAGCCTGAAACTTGTGCGATTATGCTGGAAGTGATTCAGGGGGAAGGTGGCATCAATGTTCCTGATGCTAGTTACTTGCAGAGTGTTCAGGAATTATGTCGTAAACATCAGCTGTTGCTTATCATAGATGAAGTACAGACTGGTATGGGGCGTACTGGCAAAGGATTTGCTTTTGAACATTTTGGCTTGCAGCCGGATATTATTACATTGGCTAAGGCAGTAGCTTCTGGTTATCCTATGGGCGTGATGTTGGCCAAGGAACATGCGGCTGTTTATTTTGTTCCCGGAGATCATGCTTCTACCTTTGGCGGTTCGCCGTTAGCTTGTGCTGCTGGTTTGGTCAGTGCTCAGATTTTGCTTGACGAAGATTTTTTGGTGTCTGTGACAGAAAAAGGCGCTTATTTTCAAAGAGGATTAAAAACTCTGGCGGCAAAACACCCAAATAAAATTGCTGATGTGCGGGGAATGGGTTTGATGATTGGCTGTGAATTAACTATTGAAGCGGCGCCAGTAATTGAAAAATTGTTGTCCAACGGCGTATTAGTTAATGGTATTGGCAATGCTATTCTTCGTTTTGTTCCGCCGTTAATTATCGAAAAAAGCGACATTGATTTGGCTTTGGAAATATTGGACAGTGCGCTAGCAGAATGTTGACCTATTCTGGCGATTTAAAGGGCGAAGGGGGAAAGTAAATGAATATCGCCATTATTGGATTAGGACTCATTGGCGGCTCATTGGCAAAAAGTATTAAAACATACACTAAGTATAGGTGTTGGGGCATGGATTGTGATCAGCAAGCGTTAACTAAAGCGCTTGCTGATGGCGCTATTGATCGAAAAATTTCTCCAGAGCAGCTTAAAGATGCTCAACTGACTATTGTTTGTTTGCATCCTCAAGCTACTGTTGAAGTCTTATTGGCCAATAGTGATCACTTCAATCCGCAAGGGTTGGTTATTGACGTTTGCGGAGTGAAAAAAGCTGTCATGGACGCTGTTTTGCCAACGTTGAAAGCCAAAGGTGTTACGTTTATCGGTACGCATCCTATGGCAGGGCGTGAATTTTCCGGTTATGATTATGCGACCAATGATTTGTTTAGTCATGCCAGCTTTATTATGACGCCACCGGAAAATACGCCGTCAGAAGCCATTGATTTTTTGGAACGTCTGGCGATAGAGCTAGGATTTAAGCGCGTTGTAATAACTACGCCAGCTGAACATGATGCTACTATTGCTTTTACTTCTCAGTTGGCTCATGTTGTCAGCAATGGTTATATTAAAAGTCCTACATTAAAAAATGAAAGTGGTTTCAGTGCAGGCAGTTTCTTGGATTTGACTAGAGTGGCTAGGTTAAATCCTGCAATGTGGACGCAATTGTTTTTGTATAATCGTGAGGCGTTGTTATTTGAAATTGACACAATCATTAAGCACTTAGAAGAATATCAAGAAGCTCTTGTGGAAAATGATGGTGAAAGACTGCAATATCTGCTCAAAATCGGCAGCGATTTGAAAGAAGAGAGTTTAAAGGGAAGTCATTAGTGAGATGCAAAGAAAATTGTTTAGCACATATGGCGTTAATTAGGAATGTATTATGTCTGTCATAGTCGCAAGGAAACAGGTTGCCCTTAGTTGGAAAATTTGATATGATTAAATAGAACCGCGAGAGAAAGGAGGGGCGTTATGGCGTGGAAAGAATATTTTCACGATGCCGAAGAATTGGTCACTGTGCTTAACGCACGTTTAGCCAAAGAAAATTCAGCGATTCGTTATGTTAATTTGCGCTATAAATTGTATCAGCAAGCAGAAAGTAAATGGCTGTATGACGCTAAAGTGAGTATAGCTTGCGGCGAAGTCATGATTGAATCCGGGCAGCAAACATTGGCGCTCCCTCAAGACTTGCTGGAGTATTTAAAAGTGCGACCTTTTTATTATCAGGCTTGTGTTGGCTTTAAAGAAATGGTACTTTATGCTCATAAAATCGATTGAAGAAGGTGAATTTATGGTAATTATTGATCAAAAATTGTGTAAAGGATGCGGTATTTGTGTATCCCTTTGTCCTAAACAAGCTTTGGCGCTTAATGAAGTGAATAAGAGTTACTATGCTCACCCTGATGTATGTATCCATTGCGGAATGTGTGAATTATGGTGTCCTGATTACGCCATTATCGTAGAAAGAGAATCAAAGGAGTGATCGTTTATGGCTAAACAAGCAATGCTGCTGCAAGGCAATCAGGCGTGCGCTTTTGGCGCGTTGGCTGCTGGCGTTCGTTTTTTTGCCGGCTATCCTATTACGCCGTCAACAGAAATCGCTGAAATTTTGGCACAGGAACTACCCAAAGTAAATGGACGTTTTATTCAAATGGAAGATGAAATTGCCAGTATGGGTGCAGTTTTGGGTGCTTCTTTGGCAAATGTCAAAGCGATAACCGCAACTAGCGGACCGGGATTTTCTCTGAAACAAGAATTGATTGGCTATGCTTCTATGGCGCAGATTCCTTCCGTTATTATCAATGTCCAACGTGTGGGACCTAGTACAGGGATGGCGACTTCTCCTGCACAGGGCGATGTGATGCAGGCACGTTGGGGAACACATGGTGACCATACGATCATTGCGCTTTCACCTGCCAGCGTTTTGGAATGTTACACATTGATGATTGATGCGGTTAATATGGCAGAAAAATATCGCACACCGGTCATTTTCCTTATGGACGAAGTGATTGGTCATATGAGAGAAGATGTGCGTTTGCCAGAAGATGAGGAATTAACTATCGTTAATCGTAAAGTTATTACTAATAGCGACCAACTGCCATATAAAAGCGAAGCGGACGGCGTAGCGCCTATGTCAATTTTTGGCGAAGGTCATTATTTCCATGTTACTGGTCTCAGCCATGACGAAACAGGTTTTCCGCAAAATGGCGGCGATGTGGTCAAAGCCAATATTGATTGGCTCAATGAAAAAATCGATCGCAATCTTGACGATATTATCCGTTATGAAGCTATCGATTGCCAAGATGCCGACTATATTATTATCGCTTATGGTGGAACTTCTCGTAGTGCTTTGCAGGCTAAAATTTTGTTGGAAAAACAGAATATTCGCTGTGGCTTCTTATGTTTAAAAACCATCTGGCCTTTCCCATATGAAGCGGTGAAAACCATTTGTCAACATGCCAAAATGGTTGTTTTTCCAGAAATGAACTGTGGACAGCTTGTAGGCGAAGTTAGAAAAATTTTACCTGATAAAGTGGTTCCTTTTAATCGCTATGATGGTCAGCTTATGTTGCCAGAAGAAATTGCCGCCGTTGTAGAAAATGCTGTCAAGGAGGGGAAATAATCATGCGCGATGAGTTAAAACCTTATTTTAGAGAAAACCGTTTACCTCATATTTGGTGTCCGGGCTGCGGTCATGGCATTATTATGGGCGCATTGGCCAGAGCAATGGCTAAAATGGATATCGATAAAAAAAATACTGCTGTTATTTCTGGTATTGGCTGTTCCTCCAGAGCGACTGGCTATTTAGATTTTGATACGCTGCATACTGCTCACGGACGGGCATTGGCATTTGCTACTGGCTATAAGATGGTCAAGCCTGAGAGCAAAGTTATTGTTCTTACTGGTGATGGCGACTGCACTGCTATAGGTGGCAATCACTTAATTCACGTTGCACGACGCAATATTGATTTGACCACGATTGTTTTCAACAACAATATTTACGGCATGACTGGAGGTCAGTATTCACCGTTAACCCCTAATGGCAGCAAAGCGACAACTTCTCCGTACGGCAATTTGGAACGCAATTTTGATTTGGTTCAATTAGCTAAAGGCGCTGGCGCAACTTTTATTGCGCGCTCTACGGTTTATCATGTCAATCAATTGACTGATTTGATAATCAAAGGCATCAATCATAAAGGTTTTTCACTGATAGAAGTCGTTACTCAGTGCCCGACTAATTATGGTCGCAAAAATAAAATGGGTTCGCCAGCGCAAATGATGCTTTGGCAAAAAGAACACGCCGTAACTAAAGCGCAGGCAGACAAAATGACTGCCGAAGAATTGAAAGACAAATTTATCGTCGGTCTTCTTCACCAAGAAGAAGCTCCAGAATATACGGAACAGTATGCAAAAATGGTGGCAAATCTGATGGGAGGGGATGACAAATGAAACAGCTGAGATTAACAGGATCTGGTGGACAAGGGATTATTACCATGGCGATTATTTTGGCTGAAGGCGCTGTACAGGCGGGTTATCATGCCGTTCAGACGCAAGCCTATGGTCCAGAAGCCAGAGGCGGCGCCAGCAAAGCGGAAGTCATCATCAGCAAAGAAGATATTGCTTATCCCAAAGTTAGACAGCCTAATATTGTTTTGGCAATGAATCAAGAAGGCTGCGATAAATATTCCGGCGGCTTGCGCAAAGACGATTTGTTAATTGTTGACGAAACATTTGTCAAAATACTGCCTAATACAGAAGCTAAAATCATTGCGCTGCCTATTACGACTTGCGCTAGAGAAAAATTGGGCAAGGAATTGTTTAGTAATATTATCGCCTTAGGCGTTTTGGGCAAAGCAATGCAACTTTTGGATAAAGAAACATTGGAAAAAGCTGTTTTAGCTCGTGTACCTAAAGGAACTGAAGAAAAAAACAGTCAAGCGTTTGCTATTGGTTGGGATTTGCTTTAAAGGAGTTGACGCTATGAGCGAATTAAATAAAACCAATTTAAAAGGGCGGGATTTTCTCAGCTTAAAAGATTATTCGCCCCAAGAAATTATACAGTTAGTAGATCTGGGATTAGAATTAAAACAGCTGAAAAAGAATGGAGTTTCCTATAAACCGTTAGAAGGAAAAACATTAGGCATGATTTTTCAGAAATCTTCTACGCGCACAAGAGTGTCTTTTGAAGCGGGTATGTATCAATTAGGTGGGCATGCACTTTTTCTAAATGCTAATGATTTGCAAATCGGACGAGGCGAACCCATTGAAGATACCGCCAGAGTTCTTTCGCGCTATCTTGACGGAATTCTGATTCGTACTTATAGTCATGAAGAAGTGGAAAAACTAGCGCAGTATGCTGATATTCCTATTATCAATGGCTTGACTGATGAATTTCATCCAACGCAAGTTATTGCGGATTTGATCACCATTAAAGAGCACAAAAAGCAACTTGCCGGATTAAAATTTGCTTATGTGGGCGATGGCAATAATATGACCCATTCCTTGATGATTGGCTGTGCTAAAGTGGGCATGGAAGTGCGAATTGCTACACCGCACGATTATGCGCCTAAAGCAGATATTGTGGCGCTGGCAAAAGAAGCAGCGGAAAAAAACGGTGGGAAACTTTTGCTGACGACTGATCCTAAAGAAGCTGTTAGCGAAGCAGATATTGTTTGTACTGATACATGGGCAAGTATGGGACAGGAAGCGGAAAAAGAAATACGCCAAAAAATATTTGCCTCTTATCAAGTTAATCAAGCGTTGCTGAATCTAGCGAATAAAGAAGCTATCGTTATGCATTGTTTGCCTGCTTATCGTGGTATGGAAATCACTAACGATGTTATTGAAGGCGCTCAGTCAGTTGTTTTTGATGAAGCTGAAAACCGATTGCATGCGCATAAAGCAATTTTAGCGGCGATTTTATAAATTATTTTGCGGAGGTTATAAAATGAGCAAAGTTGTACTTGCCTATTCGGGCGGTTTGGACACATCTATTATTATTCCTTGGTTAAAAGAAAATTACGGTTGTGAAGTAATTTGCATGTGTGCTGATCTCGGTCAAGGTGAAGAATTGGAACCTGTTAGAGAAAAAGCCATTGCTTCCGGCGCTAGTAAGATTTATATTGAAGATTTAAAAGAAGAGTTTGTGCGGGATTTTGTTTTTCCTGTTTTAAAATCCGGCGCTCTTTATGAAGGAAAATATCTTTTAGGGACTTCTTGCGCTAGACCGCTAATCAGCAAAAAATTGGTGGAAATAGCTAAGGCTGAAGGGGCTGATTATATCGCTCACGGCGCTACTGGCAAGGGTAATGATCAGGTGCGTTTTGAACTGACGATTAAAGCCTTAAGCCCAGATACAAAAATTATTGCACCATGGCGGGTATGGGATATTAAATCACGCGAAGATGCGGTTGATTATGCTGAACAAAGAGGTATTCCCGTGCCTGTTACCAAAAAAAGACCCTACAGCATGGATCGCAATGTGTTGCATTTAAGCCATGAAGGGGCTGATTTGGAAGATCCGGCTAATGAACCGTTAAGTGATCTTTTATTGATCTGTAATCAACCAGAAAATGCACCCGATGAAGCGGAATACGTGGAAATAGCCTTTGAAAAAGGCATTCCGGTTGCTATTAACGGCGAAAAATTATCACCATTGGCGTTATTAGAAAAAGCCAATGCATTGGGCGCTAAACATGGTGTTGGTATCGTTGATATGGTTGAAAATCGACTGGTTGGCATGAAATCGCGAGGCGTATACGAAACGCCCGGCGGTACGTTGCTGCATTTGGCTCACCAGAATTTGGAGTCTTTGACGTTGGATCGTGCGACGACAGAATATAAAAATATTGTCAGCATCAAATATGCTCAGTTAGTTTATGATGGTCTTTGGTTTACACCATTAAAAGAAGCGTTAGATGCTTTTATTGATAAAACACAGGAAACTTGCACAGGCGTTGTCAAAATGAAATTGTATAAAGGCAATTGCACGCCAGCAGGTATGACTTCGCCTTATTCGCTTTATAACGAAGAATTCGTTACTTTTGGCGAAGACGAAGTTTATAATCAAGGCGATGCCGAAGGCTTCATCAACCTTTTTGGTCTGCCGTTAAAAGTTAATGCACTGATGAAACAATCATTGGAAAACAATAAATAGCAAGTTAAAAAGCCCTTTCAAGCTGACATAATAGACAGTTTGGAAGGGCTTTTTAGTCTAAACTTATTTTTCTAGTTCATCATCACAAACGACTTGATAGCCGTATTTAGAAACCACTTTTTTCGCATTTTCGCATTCTTCGCTGGCTGGCAAAACAAGATCAGGCGCTGGTTTTTCATCTTCATCACAAACAACTTGTGTACCATACTTGCCGAGAACCTTTTTCATGTTTTGACATTCTTCTTCTTCGATCATCGGAACTTTCATACCGCCTATTTCCATTTCTGCTTCCCTCCTTATCTGATAAGCCCATTCATTACAAAATGTGCTTTATTTAATCTTACCACATTAACGTGTAATGTCAATACGTTTGACGATATTCATTATTAATTATTATATTTTGTTTTATTTAAAATAGCATACAATCAATCCTGATATTTTATTATAACGAGCTAATTGGCTTTTGCCATAAATTGTAGCCGAATTTTATCTGCCACCATTGCAATAAATTCACTGTTGGTCGGTTTGCCTTTTTCGGTATTGATGGTATAACCGAAAAATTTGATCATCATATCTACGTTGCCGCGATTCCAAGCCAATTCGATAGCATGACGAATAGCTCGTTCTACCCGACTGGCAGAAGTATTATATTTTTCTGCAACGAGTGGATATAATTCTTTCGTCACTGCACCAAGCAAATTGATGTCGTCTAAAATCAATAATATGGCATCACGTAAATATTGATAACCTTTAACGTGTGCTGGTACACCCATCTGATGCAAAATGCTAGTAACTTCTATTTCTAAATTAACATTGTTTTTGATTACATTTTCTGGTTTGTGACCAAGCAGCGGTAAAGGATTTTTGATAGCGGCAGAAAAATCAAACCGTTCTTTTGCTTGAAAAGAAGCGCCAGCTTCTCGAATACGAGAGGCTAAATTGTCCAATTCAAAAGGTTTAAGCAAAAAATCATAAGCGCCTTTAGCCATTGCCCGCTGAATCATATGGTCATTGCCAAAAGCTGTCTGCATAATAACATAGGGCTGATGAGAGAGGTCTTGAATTTTTTCTAAAACGCTGATGCCGTCCATTTGTGCCATGATAATGTCTAATACAACTACATCAGGTTTTAGCTGTTCAATTTTTTCCAGCGCTTCTACGCCATTTTGTGCTGTTCCTACTAAGTGGATGTCATTTTGTTGTTGAAAATAGAGTTCGGCAATTTTTGTATATTCTGTGCTGTCGTCAACAATTAAAACTTTATATTCCATAATATACCTCCAAATTTTTATTTCCTTTCTTTAATCAATAGATGGTTAAATGTTTTTACAAGCTAAAGCCCATCATACTTATGTAACTAGTATTCGCTAATTTTTTTACAATTCCTGCCAATAAATGTAATAAATTTGAAGTTTTTTACAGCAACTGGATAATTTTTTGCTTTATTCGCGGGTAGCTCTTATTTTGAAATGATTTTCCAATAATTTATAAAAAATGCGGTCAAGATTTATCATCTTAACCGCATTTTTTTATAAATCTAATTTTAAATCATTGTCTTTAATCCAGCCCATTTTTCGCAAAGGAAGGGCAAATAACGGCGTCAAAATTGCTGGCAAAACAAAACAGATTAACAGTAATCCTAGCCAATCAAAAGAAGTAATGCCTGTTTTGAGACCGATTTCTATATCAGTTATCCAACCAGTATAAACGCCAATTTGTCCCACGAATCCGCAAGTCCCCATTCCTGAGGCTACTGGTGCGCCGTTCATCTGCATTTTAAATAAACAAGTGGCCAACGGTCCTGTTATGGCAGAAACAATGGTTGGCGGCAGCCAAATACGAGGATTGCGCACAATATTGCCCATTTGCAACATAGAAGTTCCAATACCTTGCGCTAATAATCCGCCCCAACGGTTTTCGCGAAAACTCATCGTAGCAAAACCCACCATTTGCGCACAACAGCCGGCTACAGCTGCTCCGCCAGCTAGACCAGTCAGTGCCAAAGCGGCACAGATAGCAGCGCTGCTGATAGGCAGCGTCAGCGCAATGCCAACTAAAACGGAAACGATAATTCCCATCCAAAACGGCTGTAAATCAGTCGCCCACATGATAGCATTACCCACCGAAATAGCCACTGCTCCAATAACTGGCGCACAAGCCATAGCTACTAAAACACCTGCGACAATCGTAACGAGTGGTGTAATAATAATATCAATTTTTGTTTCTTTGGAAACAATCTTACCAAATTCTGCAGCAATGACTGCGACAACAAAAACGGCCAGCGGTCCGCCAGCACCGCCCAAAGCATTAGCGGCACTACCTACTGTAATTAGTGAAAACAGCACTAGTGGCGGACATTTTAGTGCGTAACCAATGGCTACGGCCATAGCCGGTCCTGTCGCTCCTTTGGCGTAAACGCTGATATCTACTAAAATTTGAATGCCTAACTGCTTGCCAAAAGTTTCGATGATTGTACCAATCAATAATGAAGCAAACAGCCCTTGTGCCATCGCCCCTAACGCGTCAATACCATAGCGTTTTGCCGAAAATTCAACGTCCTTTCGTTTTAAAAAGGCTTTTAAGCCGACTTCTTTTGTTAAATTTCCCATATTTTTTCCTCCATTGATCAATCTTATCCAATTATCGCACAAGATCAGCAGTTTTCAAAGGAATTATCTGGAAAAAAAGCCAAAATGTATTGTCAGAAGAAAATTTTATATTAACTTCTGTCTTGTCAATATAATATGCAGGATTTGGTTTAAAAACATGATCTCTGAAGAACGGTTTAATCTATGAATATGTTTGGAGCCTAATGAGTGAGAGTGCTAAGAGATTTGGGCGTCTATTTTATCGAAGCAGCATCAGTTGATTAGTCTTTGTTAGGTGAAGTTTGATATAGAGTTACACTATGTTAAATTGCCTTATCAATAGAAAAGCACTTCACACGATAGTTTGAAAATTGGTTAACGGTTATCGTTTGGTATGATGATTTTTATTTTTGGATAGCATTTTTATTATTAAAGCGACCAGAAGTTGTATTTTTGAAGAAATTTTGAATAAAATTATTTTCTGACAGTCGTTTTATTATTTTAATGTAATAATGTTGTATACAGTTTTACTTAATTAAGGGAAAATGATATACTTTATTTAAAGATTAAGACGCATAAATAAACAGAAAAGCTGCTATAAGGAGGAGCGGTAAAAATTTGGGCGTTATTTAGACATCAGCGGAGGAAAACTGTCAAGGAGTCTTTTGGTTAGGTGTTCAAAAATTTGCGAAAAGAGGAGTCGAAGCTCATGAGTCAAGAGAGAAATATTTCTGGGTTTGTACTGAGAAAACTGCATTCGTTGGCAGGTATTATTCCGTTGGGGTTATTTCTGGCCTTTCATTTGCTGGCTAATGGCGCAGTATTATTAAGTCCTTTGCACTATCTGGTGGTTATTCAGACCATGATGAATTTGCCGGGATTAGTTTTTTTAGAAATTTTTATTATCTTTTTACCCCTTTTATTACATGCCTTGATGGGGATGTATATTGTTGTCACTGGGCGCAATAATCCTCATAAATATGGGTATTTTCGTAATTGGATGTTCTTTTTTCAAAGACTTAGCGGCGTGATTATTTTTATCTTCTTGATTTGGCATTTATTCAGTATCAAATTTGGCGGATTAGACGCGCCTAGCATGATTTATGCTTTGCAAGGACAAATTTCTTCGCCGTTTGGTATGATCCTTTATATTGCTACGATGTTGTCGGTATCATTCCACTTTTGCAATGGTTTGTGGGGATTTGCTATTAACTGGGGAATTTTATCTGGTATGCGGGCGCAAAAATATTTTGGCTATATTTGTATAGTGTTGTTTGTTATTTTAGCCTTTTTCTGGCTGTCAGTCATGTTTGGGTTTGTAGCTTAAGCGCATATTAAGGAGGAATTGCAATGGAGAATAAAATAGTGGTTGTCGGCGGCGGTTTGGCTGGCTTGATGGCGGTTATTAAAGCGGCGGAATGTCATTTGACCGTTGATTTGCTCTCTTTAGTGCCGGTTAAGCGCTCTCATTCGGTCTGTGCGCAAGGAGGCATCAACGCTGCCATTGATTTAAAAAATGAAGGCGATTCGCCGTGGCAACATTTTTACGATACAGTTTATGGCGGCGATTTTTTGGCCAATCAACCGCCAGTTAAACGCATGTGTGAGGCTGCGCCTCATATTATCAATATGTTTGATCGTATGGGTGTGCCTTTCAATCGGACGCCGGAAGGCAATTTGGATTTTAGACGTTTTGGCGGCACGAAATTTGCTCGTACAGCTTTTGCTGGTGCTACTACCGGTCAGCAGTTGTTGTATGCATTAGATGAACAGGTACGCCGTTTGGTTGCCGAGGGTAAAGTCGTTAAATACGAAGGATGGGAATATTTGTCATCCGTTTTAGACGATGACGGTACTTGCGTAGGCGTTGTGGCACAAGAATTAAATACGATGGAAGTTAGAGTTTTCAAAGGCAATGCCGTTATTTTAGCTACTGGCGGTTTGGGCATGGTCTTTAATAAGAGTACCAACTCTGTTATCAATACTGGTTCCGCTCAAAGTCGTGCTTATCAGCAAGGCGCTGTTTACGCTAATGGTGAATTTGTACAGGTTCATCCTACAGCGATTCCTGGCGATGATAAACTGCGTTTGATGAGTGAATCAGCACGCGGCGAAGGTGGCCGCGTTTGGACATACAAAGATGGTAAGCCATGGTATTTCTTAGAAGAAAAATATCCTGCTTATGGCAATTTGGTCCCTCGAGATATTGCTACTCGTGAAATTTTTGATGTTTGCGTCAACCAAGGGTTGGGCATTGACGGTAAAAATGAAGTTTATCTTGATATTTCTCATATTCCTGATGACGTTTTGGATCGTAAGTTGGGCGGCATCATGGAAATTTATGAAAAATTCAAAGGTGTTGACCCTCGCAAAATGCCAATGAAAATTTTCCCCGGTATGCACTACAGTATGGGCGGTTTATGGGTTGATTACGACCAAATGACTTCTATTCCGGGTATGTTTGCTATTGGTGAATGCGATTATGAATTTCATGGCGCTAATCGCTTGGGTGCTAATTCATTGCTTTCCACAGTTTATTCAGGTATGGTGTCTGCGCCAGCAGCCGCAAAGTATATTCAAAATCGCGGCGAAAAAACAGTGCCGGAAGAAGTTTACGAACGGGAATTGAAAAAACAAGTTGCTATTATTGAAAAAATTTACCAAATGAATGGTACTGAAAACCCTTATAAAATTCATGAGGAATTAGGCGAAATCATGACAGCTAATTGCACCGTGGTGCGTTATAATGACCGTCTCAAACAAACTGATGAAAAGATTTTAGAATTGATGGCGCGTTATAAAAATATTGGCATTCGCGATAAATCCCGCTGGGCCAACCAAGACGTTCATTTTACCAGACGGTTATGGGATATGTTAGAGATTGCCCGCGTCATTTGCTTAGGCGCATTAAATCGCAATGAAAGCCGCGGCGCGCATTATAAACCGGAATTTCCAGAACGCGATGATGAAAATTGGTTGAAAACTACCAAAGCGGTTTATTCGCCAGATGGACCAATCTTTTCCTATGTGCCGGTGGATATTTCAGAAATCACGCCAGTCAAACGGGATTATAAACATTAAGGGGGCTTAGCAATGGAAAATGTCATTCAATTAAAGATTAAACGGCAAGACTCTCCAGAGGCAAAGCCTTATTGGGAAGAATTTGCCATTCCTTATAAAGAAAATCTCAATATTATTTCGCTTTTGCAGTATATCCAGCAAAATCCGGTAAATGCTAAAGGTGAAACGGTAACACCAGTCGTATATGAAAGCAACTGTTTGGAAGAAGTTTGTGGCGCTTGTTCAATGGTCATTAACGGTATTGCTCGTCAAGCGTGCTCGGCATTGGTTGATCAATTGCAACAACCCATTACTTTAGAACCGCTGGATAAATTTAAAATCGTACGCGATTTGATGGTTGATAGAACGGCGCTTTTTGAAGCACTAACGAGAGTCAAAGCGTGGGTAGAAATTGACGGTACTTATGATTTGGGACCGGGACCGAAAGACTTCAGCCTCAATCAGGAAATTCGCTATAATTTTTCGCGTTGTATGAGTTGCGGTTGCTGTGCGCAGTCGTGCCCTAACTATACGCTTTTGGGGTCTTTCTTGGGACCGCACGCTGTTGGGCAGGCTTATTTATTTAACCTGCATCCTGTAGGCAAAAATTTGGCTTCGGATCGTTATGAAGCCTTAATGAACAAAGGCGGCATTATGGAATGTGGTAATTCGCAAAACTGCGTTCGCGCTTGTCCAAAAAGTATTCCGTTGACCAGCTCTTTAGCTGAATTAAAACGCAAAGTGACTTGGCATGCCGTTAAATCTATTTTTGTGAAGTAAAGTTGTCTTAAGCGGCGGGATAGTTTCCGTCGCTTAAGCTATATTCAAATAATAAGAGCAGAGCGAATTTTGCGGGGGTGTATTTTGTTGAGAACCATTGAAGCGACAGCGATTACAGACGCTGTAAAAAAATTGTGCGTGCAGGTTAGTTATGATTTGCCTAAAGATGTTGAAAAAGCGCTAAATCAAGCGTTGGCAACAGAAGAATCTAGTTTTGGTCAATACAGTTTAGAGCAAATCATCAATAACTGTCATTTGGCCAGACAAAATGAGCAAGCTATGTGCCAAGATACTGGTATCGCCGTCATTTATCTTTATTTAGGTCAGGACGTGCATATTGTTGGCGGCGCTTTGGCTGAAGCTGTTCATGAAGGCGTTCGCGAAGGCTATGAAGCGGGCTATCTGCGCAAATCGGTGGTCATTGATCCCGTATTTTCCCGCGAAAATACGGGCGATAATACACCGGCAGTTATTCATACCGAAATTGTTCCCGGTGATACACTGCGCATTGCTATGATGCCTAAAGGCGCTGGCAGTGAAAATATGGGTGCTTTGAAAATGCTCAAGCCTACAGCAGGCGTTGAAGGCGTCAAAGAGTTCATTATTGATACTGTGCGCAAAGCCGGCGGTAATCCTTGCCCACCTATCATTGTCGGCGTCGGCGTCGGCGGTACGATGGAAAAAGCTACTATGCTAGCCAAAGAAGCCTTGCAGCGTCCTACTGGTCAAAGCAATCCTAACCATTTTTACGCCCAATTAGAAAAAGAATTATTGCACGATATCAATAAATTAGGCATTGGACCGCAAGGTTTAGGCGGCAGAGTAACGGCGTTAGCAGTACACATTGAGCACTATCCAACCCATATTGCTACACTGCCAGTAGCGGTTAATTTGAACTGTCACGCTGCCAGACATGGCGAGATCATACTATAGGAGGACTTGTGATGAGTGAAGTAAAACAAGTGACATTGCCTTTAAATGATGAAATTATTGATACTTTAAAGGCCGGCGATCGCGTTATGTTAAACGGCGTGATTTATACTGCCAGAGATAAAGCGCATAAAATGATGGTGGATATGTTGAATAAAAATCAGCCATTGCCCGTCGATTTGGCTGGTCAGCTCATTTATTATGTTGGTCCTACGCCGGCAAAACCCGGTCAACCTATCGGTTCTTGTGGACCGACAACTAGTGGACGTATGGACGCTTTCGCACCGGAATTGATTGCCAGAGCCGGTTTGAAAGGTATGTTGGGCAAAGGACCTAGAACGCCAAGTGTCGTTGACGCTATGGTTGAGCATAAAGCGGTCTATTTTGCTGCTATTGGCGGTACTGGCGTTGCCATCAGCCAATCAGTCAAAAAAGCGGAAGTCATCGCTTTTCCTGAATTAGGAACTTGCGCTATCCGCCGTTTGGAAGTAGAAAACTTGCCTTGCATTGTTGTCATTGATAGTGATGGTAGCAATTTGTACGAAATAGGTGTTAAACAATATCAACAACCATAATTTGGGGAGGTTTGCATTAGTGACAAAAGAGAATATGAAAAAAGAAGCGCTTAAAATGCATTTGGACAATAAAGGAAAGATTGCTGTAAATAGCAAAGTGCCGTTAAAAAATGCATGGGATTTGACGCTGGCCTATAGTCCTGGCGTTGCTGAGCCTTGTAAAGAAATTGCCAAAGACGTTGCCGCTATTTATGATTATACCAACAAAGGCAATTTTGTGGCAGTCGTATCTGATGGTACAGCAGTTTTAGGTTTGGGTGATATTGGACCGGAAGCCGCTATGCCTGTCATGGAAGGCAAAGCGGTTTTGTTTAAAACTTTTGCCGGCGTTGACGCTTTTCCTATTTGTTTGGCGACAAAAGATGTTGATGAAATTGTCAACATCGTTAAGCTGCTGGAACCAACCTTTGGCGGCATTAATTTAGAGGATATTTCTGCGCCGCGCTGTTTTGAAATAGAAGAAAAATTGAAAGCCTGTACTAATATTCCTATTTTCCATGATGATCAGCATGGCACTGCCATCGTTACTATGGCGGCTATGATCAATGCTTGCCGTTTAGTAGGCAAAAAATTGGCAGATATTAAGATTATTATCAACGGTGCTGGCGCTGCGGCTATCGCTATTGTCAAATTGTTGCTGAGTATGGGTGTGACCAATGCTATTCTCTGCGATCGCAAAGGCGCTATTTACGAAGGACGTCTCGAAGGAATGAATTCAGCTAAAGAAGAAATTGCTCGTCGTACTAATCGTGAAAAACAAAAAGGTACGCTAGCTGATGTCATCGTTGGCGCTGACGTTTTTCTGGGCGTTTCTGCTCCCGGCGTATTAACTGATCACATGGTACGCACAATGGCGGCTGATCCTATTATTATGGCTATGGCCAATCCAACGCCAGAAATTATGCCAGAAGAAGCCATTGCTGCTGGCGCTAAAATTATTGGCACTGGGCGTTCTGATTATCCTAATCAAATTAACAATGTCAGCGCTTTTCCCGGTATTTTTCGCGGCGCTTTAGATGTGCGTGCTACCGAAATTAACGAAGCGATGAAAGTTGCCGCTGTATATGCTATTGCAGATTTTGTAGGCGATGAGCTTTCAAGTGAATATATTATTCCTTCACCGTTGGATCCTCGAGTAGCGCCGGCAGTTGCCAAAGCTGTAGCAAAAGCGGCTATCGAATCAGGCGTTGCTAGAGCTACTGATGTAACGCCTGAAGACGTTGAAAACAGATGCAAAGTGATGATGACCTTAGATAAATAATTTGAACTTTTTTGAGCAGACTATGTTTATATAGTCTGCTTTTTATTTTAGATGGGAAGGGAGCATTAAAAAGCAACCATATATTTTCGCGTTGTTTTATTTATTGAAAAAGAGTAAAAATTTTTTTAGATAGGAGGCTGACAGAATGAGTCGTGACAAAATTTTTTATACTAAAGACATTTTGAAATTAGAAGTTGCGGAGCAGTTAGGTTATGACGAAAAAATTCGTCGTGCTGGCTGGGGAGAATTGACCAGTATTGAATCAGGTCGTATTGGGGGAATGATAAATCGCTATATGCATGAATACGGTTGGTTATGAGATTTTTTAGTCGCATAGTTTTATTCCAGATGGACAGACATAATCGTAAATTTATTTTAGCCAAAGCCCTTAAAATAGACACTATTTTAAGGGCTTTGGCTTATCAACAAGGCTATTTGATGCTGAAAAGTACATGCTTTTCTTATTTTTTGTATAAAATATCATCAACTTGTTCATAATGAAAATAAAGGAGTGATTTAACAATGAGAAAAATTGTATCGTTTGTTGTGTTAATAATTATTATGATAGCGGCTACAATCAGCATAGAGGAAATATATTCCACTGACGAATTGATTCGTTTCCATGTTTTAGCCAATAGCAACAGTGAAAAAGATCAACAACTGAAATTGTTGGTTAAAAATGATTTAGTGGCTTATATGGAAAATCAATTTGCTGCCAGTCAATCGCTTGAAGAAAGTCGGCAAATTCTTATGGACAATTTAGATATACTGCAAAAACGAGCGGAAACAGTCCTCAAAGAGGCTGGCAGCCATGATACAGTTCATTTAGAATATGGACGTTTTAATTTTCCCATTAAATATTATGGCAAATTTTCTCTTCCTGCCGGAAACTATGAAGCATTACGCGTTATTATTGGTCACGGCGGTGGACAAAATTGGTGGTGCGTTCTCTTTCCGCCAATGTGTTTTGTTGATGAGAATCAAATAGAACCTGATGAATTAGCCAAATATACCATACAGGAACCAGAAAAAGAAATTGTTATTAAATGGCGTCTCGCTGAGATATGGTCGTCAATTTAACGATATTTTTTATATCATATGAGCAAAACGTTTTCAACTTTATTATTGTACGAATGATTTGCTCAATATCCTAAAGATTTTAAATTTTTTCGATACTTCTGCATGTCTGCTTCCTCAACTGTATCTAAAATATTTTGCAGCTCATCAATGACTTTATGGCGTTTATATGGCAAATAGGCAGTTACAGGCGCGAAATTAGAAACGGTATTGGCCAACAAGTGAGTACAAATGTTGAGATGAGCAATTAGCGTTTGCAGTTCGCGGATTCGTTCTTTTTCGGTAGCAGGAATAAATGTGCCTTGCTGTGCCATTTCATCAAGCGCTGTATTGGGAAAAAGCGTAAGTGAATCTACAGAAATAAAATAGGGATTGAGCTGGCTAAACAATCGAGCGCTGTTTTGGGCATTGCGCGTACCGCTGTCTTTGCCGGCAAGGCCAGTCATATAAACAAAATAATACTCTATATCAGCCTCATCTAATTTACGGCATTGCTGCCAAATATCATTAGCAGTATACCCTTTGTTAGCCAGCAAAAGCGTTTCGTCATCACCGCTTTCGACACCAATGCTTAAGCCGTTGATGCCCATTGCCCGCAATTTCTTAAGCTGCCAAATCTCTTTAGTTTTAATGTCGCGAATACTGGCAAACATAGCGATATTTTGGCATTTGGGCAAATATTCCCGCGTCAGTAATGCTCGCAGCTTTAACTGTTCATAACTCAAAGCAAATGGATTAGCGCCTGTCCAAAATACGCGGCGGGCGTAAGGCTGATAAGATTGAATTTCTGCCAAATCTGCTTCAAATTCCTCAATCGGCGATAAGCGAAAACATTCCTCTTTGTACAAATTACAAAAACTGCATTTGTTATAAGTGCAGCCAGAAGTTGCTTGTATAATCACAGAATATGCTTCATAAGGCGGACGCCAAGTTCTCCCTGTAAAATGCATAATGAACTCTCCTTTTAAATAAAAATTCCCTTTACGCGCAAGAGATAATGACCTCATTATACTGAATAATACTATTTTAACAAGTACTGTACTTTTTTGGCGTGCCTAAAATACGCGTTGTTTTTCCATTAAAAGCGTGCTATACTGCACAAATAAAGGAGGAGAAGCAAGATGAAAAAGAATCCGCTCTCTATTCAGCGTTGTCAAACAATTTCTACGGTGCAGAAAATTTTAGGCGGAAAATGGAAAATCGAAATTTTATACTATATCGCTTTTCAACATGCTCACCGCTTTGGTGAATTGCGTCGACATATTGGTGAAATTACGGAATCCAGCTTGACCAAACAATTAAGAGAATTGGAAAATGACGGTTTTATTTATCGTCATGATTATCAAGAGGTGCCGCCTCATGTAGAGTATACCCTTACGGAACTGGGAGAGAGCTTTATTCCTGTATTGATACATATTAAACAATGGGGAGAAGTTAATCTCAAACAAGGACAACAAGAATCGAATGATGGGGTTTAACCACGCGATACGATTTGTCATAAGCAGTGATAAGAATATTTGACAGCGAGAAAACATTTCTATTATTTGAAGAGTTTTATGACAATGATATTTTAAGTGAATGTCATGATTGGGATAATAAGTGTCATGAATAGACATTGCTATTTTATGTTAAAACGTTTATTATAATATTAAAAAGCGATACATACGTAGCGTTCAGGAATAGTAAAAGGGATAATAAAGAATATACGTATCGATATTTTGGTAAAAAATATATTTGTAGATCGGCAGAAAGGAGGATCTATAATGATTCAGCATAAAATGAACGGCAAAAAAATATTACTAGTTTTTTTTGATAAGCAGCTTGTTTATGGGAGGGTGCCAAATAGCTGAGCGTGATTTTCATATGAGTTCAGCAAAAACTATATTTGATTCTAGGGTTTTTTCTGTTGGTGGCTCTCCGGATTTTTGGAATGAAATTATTATTTGGCCAATACGTGAAGAATTTGATAAAAATTTTAACAGCAGTCGCTATTCTACCTTAGAAATATTACATAAAAAATGTTCCTGCGGTGCTGTAAAAATAGGATTACAACAAAGCTACACCGATGCGGCACTAGAAGCGTCAGCTGTTCGAGAATGTCCATTAGGAAGTTTTGTGAGCAAAGATAATCAAGTAACAGAGCGATATGCCACAAGTTTCTATTGTCCAGATTGTAAAAATAAGGAGTTAACATTCGAATCTAAAGAGATTTGGATATATCGTCCACAGATGGGAGAACCACATTATCATTTGGATATTTCCGAAAATGCATGGTATTGGAGTCATTCGTTTGTAGATTATTATGGTCAAAAATGGCTATGCTTATATGATGTACAAGACAATGAAAAAAATTTACTCGAAAAAGTTAAAATTGCATCAGAAGCCACTTCAATACAAACGATGCTTGAATTAGAGGGATTTCAAATAAAAACTAGAAAGTTTGATTTTGATGTCAAAAATTGATAAGGTAAACGGGAGCATAAATATAAAGATGAAAAAGTCATTATCAGGGTGGCGATAAAAGACGCAGTTTTGCAACGCAGAATCTGCTTTTGTCGTCACCCTAAAATTTTATTATTGGGACAGCGAGTTCCATAGTATGATATGAAAATGATTAAAAACAGTCTATTGATGACAGCAACCGGTCTAGTGGTGACAATTCAATTGCTTTTAAATGGTAGATATATTATAATAAAGAAAAATTTGGAGTGATCATATGGACGATATCATAATTATCGGTATTTGCGATGATGATATTGAAGCGCGGCAGCAAATAGAAAATTTGGTAATGGACTATGAGCAAAAAAATCTTCTTGTCATGGAAATACATCAATTTTCATGTGCGAAAGATTTATTAGAATATCCCAAGCGTCTGGATTTGCTTTATTTAGATATTGAGCTTGGAGAAGATTCTGGCATAGATGTTGTCCCTATTATTCGGAAAAAACATCCAGATATAGAGATTATTTTTGTGACGTCACATTGGAAATATTTTATCCATTCTCATCGATTAAACGTTTTTCAATTTTTGACCAAACCGTTTGATCAGCCTGTGTTTTATGAAGAATTGGAACGGTTTTGCCAAAAATATAGGTTACAACGAGATCTTTATGAAGTGAACTTTCAAAATAATATGGTGCAATTTCCAATTGGCGAGATATTGTATATTGAAGCGGCGCTAAGGCATTTGTATATCTTTCACGCATCGACAGGAAAGCATGAAAAATTTGGACAGATTGCTCATGAAGAGAATCTGCTAAAACCCTACGGATTTATTCGATGTCATCGTAGTTTTTTAGTTAACGCAGCTCACATCGTTCAAATGAAGAATTTAAAGGTTTTTTTGCATAATCCTATCAGCCGCGAAGAAATTTTGATACCCATAAGCAAACAACGCATCATTCAGGTACGAAATGAGTATCAAGACTGGTTGCTTGAGAGGCGGGAATAAACGGTGGTTGGTTTTTTGCTGGATTTATTATCGGTAATCTTGGAGCTTGTCATTTATTATTTTTTCTTTCATTGTTTTTTTGGCAAGGGAAGATTTTCGTCGTTGGTTATGATGCTGATTTATTTAGGAGTAGGTGTTTTTTCGCTTTATCTCACCATGAGTCTACCCGCAGGCGACCTCAAAAGATTAGGCTATTTGAGCGCTATTTTGGTATTAGCGACATGTTACAAGGGACAATTTTTTATTCGGTTTTTTCTGCCGTTTCTCTTTCAAATTATCTCAATAATGATAGAGCAAAGTTACAGCGCATTATTGCGACCAATTCGAGAAATATTGCTGTTGTATGGAACGTATGGGAAATACTGCTACTATTTATTGGGGATTTCATTATCTAATTTTACAATTTTTCTCCTTATAAAACTTTTCAGTCTTAAGAAAGAGTATATTTTGCTTAATCAAAACACCCTAAGATTTCCGATTTATGCGTTACTTTTATTGATATTTCCTCAAGGCATATCTTATAGTATTA
>CATJSX010000011.1 GCA_949743265.1 uncultured Peptococcaceae bacterium | reverse complement strand
GCCAAAAACAAGCACCAGTATTCGAGACGTAGAACTAGATAGCGAAACCATGGAAATATTACATCAACAGATTATAGAGCAAAAAAAGAAACGATTAAAAGCAGGTCCACAATGGCACAGTGAATATGACTTTGTGTTTACCTCCGAAAAATATGCTGGTTATCCTGCGCTTTATAGCAGTTTTACAGGCTCATTCTATCGACTATTAAAAACTTTAGATTTAAACAAACATATTACAGTCCATTCTTTGCGTCATACTCATGCATCACTTTTAGCGGAAAGTGGTGCTACATTGGAACAAATTCAGCAGCGATTAGGACACTCAAATGACGATATCACAAAACGTGTCTATTTGCATGTGACTAAAGATTCCAAAGCTAATATGATTACTAATTTTGCGGCTTTTATGTCCGCTGAAAAGTGATAAGATGTTACGCGAATGTTACTTTCTTATATCAATGATGGTTAAAAATCTGTTAACCATCGGGTTTTTAGTGATAGTATGATTATTATCCAGATAATTATGTAGATCAAATAGCCCTATTACAGGAAGGATTACTGAAAGTTTTCTTATCTGACGCTTATGGTGAAGAACGTTTTATGTGGATTGTTGAACCTTATTCCTTAATTCAACAAAATAATAATCACAATTTCTCCCATAGCTTAGTTGCTATAAAAAAAACAATATTATGGTTAGTAAATCATCAAATACTACTGGAGAAAATTCGTACTTCTCCACTTTTATTTGATAAATATGTTGCTAATATTTATCAAAAATATAATTATTGTGTTGAAAAATTAATCGTTACAGACACACACAATAGCCAATTTAAAGTTTACTCGTTTTTGCTTCATTTAGCTTATCGCTATGGAAATCGACAAGCGTCAGGTGGAATCATCATCGAAAATATTATAACAAGACAGGACATCAGCTCTATTACCGGTGTACATCGTGTTAATATCATTAAATACCTTAGTAAATTGGAAGAACTCAACATTATTGAAAAAGATCGAAAATGCATTTATATTAAAGATATTTCTTCCTTAGAGCGCTTAATCGACGAGTTGGATAGCATATGATAATTTTTGCTATCATTTTAACTTTGATAAACCATTCAACTCTCGTGATATCCTCAAAAAATATGTCATACTCTCACAAAAATTCAGCGTAAATAATATATCATGTTGATTTATCAACATGATATATTATTAATCTAAGCATCATTTGACAATATGCTAGTATAGTGTCAATTACAAAAATTGCTTTATTTCAAAAATAATTAACAGAAAGGAAGACGTCATAATGGCATTTCAGGTAGTAGCCGTAGCAATTTTGCTATTATTTTACGGATGTTATTTACTAAAAATGGTCAGACAAAGAAAAAAAGGCATCAAAACCGATCAAATGGGCAAAGGAAAAGTTGGCATTGTAAAAGTTATTGAATTAACTACGAAGGCTGCTACATATACAGTTTTTGTGATAGAACTTTTCAGCATCTTGTTGAACACCTATTTTTTTACGACCTCTGTAAGAATTATCGGCGCTCTTATAGGCGTTGTTGGCATGGTTATTTTTATCATTTCAGTGACAACTATGCAGGATAACTGGCGAGCAGGCATTGCCAAGACAGGCAAAACGACGCTAGTAACCACTGGTATCTATCAAATTAGCCGAAATCCTGCTTTTTTAGGTTTTGATTTAGTATATATTGGCGTCATGCTGATGTTTTTTAATGGCGTGTTAGCTGTTGCTACATTATTTGCTATGATAATGCTTCATTTGCAAATCGTGAATGTTGAGG
This sequence comes from uncultured Peptococcaceae bacterium, assembly GCA_949743265.1. GTDB lineage: Bacteria > Bacillota > Peptococcia > Peptococcales > Peptococcaceae > CATJSX01. Next base: position 11,146 of record CATJSX010000011.1, on the reverse strand, counting down.
AAGATTTTTTGCTTGAAACTTTTGGCGAAGAATATTTAATCTATCAAAAGAAAGTTTGTCGCTATTTGGGCAGAAAAGACCAACTCTCTAGTCAGAAATAAACTTTTATTAGTTAAGCGCATCCATATGATACCAAATAATGAATCGCCATTTTGTTTAAAAATCTCTTGAAAGTTGAGGAATGCTTATTATATCATAAAAGTAATCAGAGAAATCAAGGGAGAGATAGCTTATGCGTATGAAACAATTAGAATATCTCGTTGACATTATGCAGACCGGCTCCATTACCAATACGGCACAGCGATTGTTTCTTTCGCAGCAAGCCGTTAGCAAAAGTATTAGACAGTTGGAACAAGAACTAGGATGCGATCTTTTTATTCGAACTAAAGCAGGGGTAAAATTTACCGAAAAAGGGCAAGAGGTCGTTGCTTTTGCTCTCAAAGTTTTAGAAGAAGAAAAATCACTCAACGAACGATTGCAAGCCATCGACGAAAGACCTAAAAACTCGGACGCTGTTTATTATATTGATCTTTGCTCTGCCTCATCAGTAACAAATATTGCTCTACCAAGCATTATTGCAGAACTGAACGCTAAACAAAAATCTGTATTTTTTCGGCTGGCGGTGGCAAATCATTTTGATTCAGTTATTGAACACGTCAAAAATGAGAGCTGCGATATTGGGCTAATGACCATCAATGAAGCTGAATTGAACCGCAAACTGCCTGAAATTCAAGAAAACTTACAAGTGGATTATTTAGTGCGTGATGAAATGATGGTGGTAATGGACAAACGCTTTTATACCGGCAGTGTTGATTCAACCAAGCAGATGAGCTGCTATCGCAGCTCTATTCGTACATTATACAATATTTTAACCATTGATTCTTTCCGAGAACAAACGTATAATGCCAGTATTCTTTATTCTAACGACGCTCAGTTTCATCGCAATATGATGCGCAATGTTGGCAGTATGACGATGATGTCCGGCTTAGATTATCAATACTATTTTAATGATAAAAAATACGTCGCCCTTCCTTTTAAAAACGGCGAAGTATCAGTAATTCATGCGGCACTGTATCGAAAAAATCCTGAAGCAAAAGTTCGAAATTTTATTACCATGCTGCGGCGGATAATGTACGAAATCAGCCCTTGATAGCTTTTTAATTCTGTCGATTATGGCTGAAAAAATCAAGTGACAATCTTGACAGTCAACAACAAAAGGAATACAATTATATTATTTCGTAATTCAAAAGAAGAAGGAGCGATTATTAGTGGAGGGATTATATAATTCACAAAGCCGACTTGAAGAATTGAAAGGGCGGGCTAAACGTTGTTGCTGCAAATATTGCGGTGGCAAATTAGAAGTTAAACGGATTGTTTTCAGCGACCATGAAGGCGCTAGAATTGAAATTTTCTGCGATAATTGTCAACGCATAGAGTACGGCACCGAGCCAGAAATTTATCAGAGCGCCAAATATTTCGTTGATGAAATGAATTTTAATTGCTATGCCGACTTGGACGACAATGAAAAAACTCGTCAAATGAACATTGCCAAAGTTTGCGAAATCATGGGTTGGGAAAATAAAAATCTGGGATTTTTAACCAAAAATGGTTTTGTCGTTCCGTTAAACATGAACAGCAATATTTTAGGCGAGAGTATCATTATTGATGATGAAGATTTGCAATAGGAGGCACTGTGATGGCAGAAACGATTATTAAAACCAGTAAACTTTGTTGCAAATCTGGTTATAAATTTTTGCTGCGGGATATTGATTGGGAAATAAAAAAAGGCGAGCATTGGATCGTTTTCGGCATGAATGGCAGCGGAAAAACGACGCTTTTAAGTATTATCGCAGGATTTAAAAAATATACTCATGGTGATCTGGAAGTTTTCGGCGAACACTACACCAATGACAACATCATGGCTATTCGCAAAAAAATCGGTTGGGTTTCCAGTTCGTTCTTTGATAAATATTTAAGAAAAGAATCGGCGCTGAATATCGTCCTTTCCGGCAAGTTCGGAACGTTGGGAATAGACTTCGATATCAGTGATCAAGATGTTAAACAAGCCAAAGCATTATTGACCGAACTGCATTTAGGACATAAGATCAATTATCCTTTCGATTTGATGAGCAAAGGTGAGCGTCAAAACGTCTTAATTGCCAGAGCGTTGATGTCTAATCCTGAAATTTTGGTTTTAGATGAACCGGGCACCGGCTTAGATGTTTTTGCTAGAGAACATATGCTCAGTACCGTTCGTGATTTAGCCGAAAAAACTGATGTAACGATTATTTATGTGACACACTATACCGAAGAAATTTTAAGCGACGTTTTTGACAAATGTTTGTTGTTAAGAAATGGTCGTATTTATGCCAAAGGCAGTCTAAAAGAACTATTTACTTCTGAAAAAATATCATCTTTCCTGCGTTATCCAGTAAATATTCAACGCGATGAAGAAGATTATATCCGTTTATCTATGGAAGTTAATTCCAGAATAGAAAAATTACTAAATCCTTCAAAGGCAGGTGACATATAATGGGAGCCATTTTAAGAGATGCTCAATGCGCTGAAGATGTAGGCAAAATGGCAGAATTGGGCTATTTTGAAGAAGAATTTGTTTTCTTTGGCTGTGCTTATTTAGAAAATGGACATATCAAATACCATATCAGCGGCAAAGAAGAAAGAATTTGCGATTTTATTGAGGATTGTGTGCTATTGAATCTATATCCGACGCCCGTTAGAGAAATTTTGCAAAGACAACTGGTTCCTTCTGGTGAATTAGAAAGCATTAAAATAAAATATAAGCTCCAGCTGGCAAAAATGATGCAAAGCGATTATCCAAGAATTTATTTTGATACGTTGCAACGTTTCAGCACAGTAGCCAATAGCGACGATGCCTATTCACTGCTCTTAGATATTCAAGAAAAATTAGAAGGGCGTTTTGAAGAAGAAGAACTGCATATTTATGAAGGTTTAGTACAAATGGCATTTGAAGCCAAAGTTTTAACTCGCCAAAGTTATGATACTATTCATCTTTGGCTGAAAAAAATGCGGATGCAAATGGAAGATGATGTAATAATCAAAGAAACTTTTTCACGTACATTATATGGATTTGTTTATGAAAAAACAGAAGGGCAACTGGATTATTTCTTTAATGCTCAAAAAACGGCGGCAATGAAACAAAAAATGATTTTAGAACAAAACGGTTTTTTAGTCAGCCCGTTGTTTATACGTACTTATTGGCTTGACGCGTTAGCTAAACTAGCACAAGCCAAACAAGATTACGCTCAACATATGAGTGAAGTTTTTAATAAAAATTATATGAATCTGGTACGTGAAATTAGAAATTTGCCTTCTGTCATCGAAAGAGAAGAATTTTTGCAAGCGTTATCATCATTGGAAACGCAAGGCTATTTGACTGCTCAAACAGCTTTAAAGGGTTACGGCTATCGATGGAATGTCTTAAAACAATACTGATTAACAAAGAAAAGCTGCACACGAAATGGTTCGCGTGCAGCTTTTTTTGAGGAATCTTAAAATAAAATTAGATTAGTGTCATTACCCACAAAATAATCGCCAATACGATTCTCGCCATAGCACCAGCAACAATATCATCTATCATGATACCCAATCCGCCGGGAAGTTTCTGTAAATTGTTAATAGGAAAAATTTTAGTAATGTCAAACAAACGAAATAAGGCAAAAGCCAGCACATAAAATCCAAAATGATGAGGTACTGCCAAAAGCGTAATCCACATTCCTACAAATTCATCAAAAACAATTTCGCCAGCATCGGGTACGCCGATAATTTCTTCTGCTACGTCACAAATATAAATACCAAGTACAGCACAAATCAAAATAAACCACCAAGACGCCAAAGAAAAACCGCTGAAAAGTTCAATAAAATAGCAAAGCAACATTGCCAAAAGAGATCCCCATGTTCCCGGTGCCGGCTTTAGAAGTCCACTGCCTAAACCGCGCGCCAAAAACAAAATTATTTTATCCATTATCATCAGCTCCATGAGATTTGTTTGCTCAATTTAACGAAATAGTCATAACCAGAATAGAGCGTCAAAAATAGCGCCACATATAAAAAGATTATGCCAAGATTATAACCGCAAAATGCTACAACTTGCGCCTTCAAAATCAAAAGTACTAAAGCAATCATTTGTGTAACGGTTTTATATTTGCCTAACATACTGGCGGCAACAACGATACCATCATTAGCGGCCAATGTTCTTAGTCCAGTCACAGCAAATTCTCGTCCTAAAATTAAAACTACTATCCAAGCAGGAGCATCGCCCAATTCTACCAAGCAAATCAGCGCTGCTGATACCAATAGTTTATCCGCTAAAGGATCCATTATTTTACCAAAATTGGTAATCTGATTATTTTTACGCGCTAAATAACCATCCAAAAAATCAGTAAAAGAAGCCACAACAAAGACCAACGCCGCTAAATAATGCCCTACTGTCGTGTCAATCAGCAACGCTATCATAAAAATCGGCACCAAAATAATGCGACCAATCGTTAAGAGATTGGGTAAATTCATGAAATCATCTCCCCAATATAATCATACTCATCAACGCCAGTAATTTTCACCATAAAATAATCGCCCACTTGATGAACAGTATCACCATACACCAGCACAAAAGGATCAACGTCAGGAGCTTCCCCTTGACTACGACAAAGCAACAGGTGCTCTACGTCTTCACTGACTTCATCGACTTTTACCAAAATTTCGCGTCCAATCCATGATTTATGCTTATGATACATAATATCATATTGGTGATCCATCAATATGGTGGCACGTCGTTCTTTTTCATCATCATCAATTTGCCCATCCATCATTGCAGCCGACGTACCTTCCTCTTGAGAATAAGGAAATGCTCCGACACGGTCTAAACGAACTTCTGTTAAAAAATCTAGTAAGTTTTGAAATTGTTCATCACTTTCACCGGGAAAACCAACAATAAAAGTACTGCGTAACACAATATCTGGCATTTTATCCCGCAGCTTTTGCAAAAGTTGCTTGATTTCTACTTGAGTAATTTGTCGATTCATTCGTTTCAAAACAATATCGTCGCTATGCTGCAACGGAATATCCAAGTATTTGCAGATTTTGGTTTCACTGGCAATAACCTCAATCAGTTCATCAGTAAAATTGTTAGGATAGGCATATAAAAGACGTATCCAACGCAATTTTTCAATTTGTGCTAAAGCCTTCAATAATTCAGCCAAAGCAAAATGTCCATACAAATCATAGCCATAATAAGTCGTATCCTGCGCTACCAAAATAATTTCCGAATAACCTTCGTTTGCCAATTGCTCGGCTTCAGATAAAATACTTTCCAATGGCCGACTGCGATAGGGTCCTTGCATTTGCGGTATTACACAATAAGTACAATGATTATCACAGCCTTCAGCAATACGCAGATAGGCGTAATGATCTGGAGTAGTAATCAGCCGTTCGGACGGAACATTTTTTTCTGGTCGCCACATATTATCCACTTGAATAATACGTTCTTGTCCACCTTGTTCATACTGTGTTAATAACTCGCCAATATCATCATAATGATTGGTACCAATTAAAATATCCACTTCAGGCAATTCTTCTGCCAACTCATAGGCATATTTCTGGACTAAACATCCTACTACTACCAAAACACGACAGCAACCGGATTCTTTTAGCTGCGCCATATCTAAAATAGTATTGATAGATTCTTCTTTAGCATCATTGATAAAACCACACGTATTGATTACAATGATTTCAGCGTCGCTGTAATCATCGGTCAATGTAAAACCCTGCTGAGTCAACTGTGCCATCATCTGTTCGCTAAGAACCAAATTTTTAGCACAGCCTAGCGAAACCACACTGATTTTTGTCATCTATTCTTCACATTCTTTCTATATCGTAAATTCAAACGATAAACAGCAGAAAAAATCTCTCGTTGGAGAGATTTTTCTACACTCATTCTGCTGTTTGCGACAAATCATCAAGACTAAAACTTTTACGTACAACCTGACCAACGTCGCCAGCAACTCCCAAATCTTCACCGTTTAACGTCAATTTGACAACGCCGCCGTTACCAAACTTTGCCTGTATGGTTTCATTAGCCGTAATCGTCCGCATGTCGCTTTCATTAAGCGTTCCTGAAAAAACGACTGTACCGTCAGCAGAAACTTCCATCCAACATCTGTCCGTTGCATTAGGATTAACGTCAATAATTTGCAATTCCAAATTAAGCCCTTCATACTGAACTGGCGGTTCCTCGTCTTCATTCGAAACATTGTTATCGTCATCATTGACATCATCAGGAGTATCAGATACCACTGGCGGCTGCACAAATTCCTCATCATTTTTTTGCCAACTACTGTAAATCATCTGAATGACAAAAAGTGCAACAACAGCTACTAAACTTAGTCCGATAATTAAATGCTTTTTGGAAGTAATCGGTTTATCTTCTATTCGTCGTTTAGGAGCTCGAGAGATACTCTCCTGTGTCGCTCTCACTTCCGGTTGCGGCGTTTCCTCTATTTTAACGATAGGCGTTTGATTGATGGGATGAAGGATTGCTCTAATATCCTCTCTTTCGCCGATGCCTAGATAACGAACATATGTATTCACAAACCCTTTAGCATAAACTGCGCCGGGCAAAAGCTCAAAATTTTCTTCTTCAATAGCCTGCAAATATTTTGTGCGGATTTTGGTGGTTTGTTCAATTTCTGCTAAAGTAATTCCTCGTTCCTCACGTGCTGCTTTTAATATCGGTCCTATTCCTTTCAAACCCGTCACCTCCTATTACTCCTTATTGATTTATTGTTCTACTTTGAGGGGCGTCTTTCCTTTTTTCTATTCATACATTTTGAGATAATCTTCCATTGTTATTTTAACTGCTCTAGGCTTGCTGCCTTCATAAGCGCCAATCAATCCTTTTTGCTCCATTTGGTCAATAATTCTTGCAGCTCTATTGTAGCCTATTCTAAAGCGTCTTTGCAAGAGCGAAATTGAAGCTTGACCATTTTCGATAAATAATTTCGCTGCCTCAGGAATCAAATCGTCATCGTCATTGGTTTTTGTTTCCTGTTTATGATTTTCTTCTGGTATTGACCAATCAATGGTTTCATCATATTCTGCGCCGCCTTGACTCTTAATACTTTCAACAATGCGATCAATCTCTTGATCAGAAACATACACGCCTTGCACGCGAATAGGCTTAGGCAATCCCGTAGGATAAAAAAGCATATCGCCTTTACCTAATAATTTTTCAGCACCACCCATATCTAAAATTGTTCGAGAATCAATCTGTGACGAAACAGCAAAAGCTATTCGAGAAGGAATATTTGCTTTAATAACGCCTGTGATAACGTCAACTGATGGTCGTTGCGTCGCAACAACCAAATGAATTCCTGCTGCCCGCGCCATTTGTGCTAACCGACAAATAGCATCTTCTACGTCAGCAGGTGCTACCATCATCAGATCGGCTAATTCATCGATTAAAACCACAATGTAAGGTAATATTTCTATTTTCTCCCGTTCTTCCTCAGTCATACAGTCAAGCAATCGTTTTTCTGCAAGAGCATTGAAACGTTTAATATCTTTGGTACCGCTGTTGGCAAACAATTCATACCTCCGCTCCATTTCCGAAACTGCCCAACGCAGTGATGATGCCGCTTTTTTCGGTTCAGTAACAACCGGCGCTATCAAATGGGGAATGCCATTGTAATTGCCTAATTCCACCATTTTGGGATCAACCATCAAAAATTTCACTTCATCGGGACTAGCCTTAAACAAAATACTGACAATCAATGCATTCATACAAACGCTTTTACCTGAACCAGTAGACCCAGCGATCAATAAATGAGGCATTTTTGCTAAATCAGCCACAATCGTCTGTCCGCTGATATCCTTGCCCAAAGCTACCGTCAATTTTGACTGGCTTTCCAAGAAAACATTGCTTTCCACTAAATCTTTCAAATTGACCATACTGACTTCTTTGTTTGGTACTTCAATGCCAACGGCTGCTTTGCCCGGAATCGGTGCTTCGATACGAATTCCAGCAGATGCCAAACTAAGTGCAATGTCATCAGAAAGATTGACGATTTTGCTGACTTTAACGCCAGCAGCAGGTTGAAATTCATAACGAGTAATAGCGGGACCACAGCTGACTTCACTGATTTGACCTTTAACGCCAAAGTCATTAAGGGTTTTTTGAAGCAACGCTACTTTATCATTGATCTCTTCCGGCGTAATACAAATGCCGCTAACGATTTTGCCGTCCAAAAGCGCACTGTTAGGAAAATCATACGGCTGGTTCGTTCCTCGAACTCTTTTCGGCGGCGCATCTTCTGCTATTTCTGGCGGCGTTTCCACTGGCGCCAGATTTTTTTCTTTTAATCGTTTACCTTTTTCTTCTGCTTCCTGCAAAAGTTTATTTTGCGCTAATTCCTCCTGAATTTCTTGTAAATTATTGATGATAATAGGTTTTTCAAAGACTACTCCTGACTCCTTTTTTTTGCGCCGCCGTTTTTTGTCTGGTGCTTTCGTTTTTGCCTTCGGCTCGTCATCTTCGTTAATTTCAACAAAAATAAAACGACTGATCATCTCTTTCAATTCCGTCCAATAACCACCGCTAAAAAGGCTACGCAGCCAAACAACAACCGCCCCTTTAGTAGCAATCATTATCATCAGCAAAAAAATAATGGTCGAAGCGATATAAGCGCCTGTTTTACCAAAAGCTTTCGCCAACAACCAAGCTAATACCGCGCCAATGAGTCCGCCGCCATAGCCGTTCCACCCCAACTGTATCGTATGCTCGTTAAGCGATGTTTTCAAATGTAGAAAAGCCAAAAGACACAAAGCCACCATCAAAAAACCAACAGCTTGTCCCCGTGTCACAGTAATTTTACTGGAAAGCAAACTAAAACTTAACGCCAATAATAAAATCGGCAACAACAACTTACCGCTTCCCAACAAGCTATCCATCGTGCGATAAATAAACGCTCCGATCCACCCCAAAAGAGCCGCCGTATCATTACCACTCTCTATGCCGCGCATCTGCCAAATCAGCCATAACAGATAAATGCTTACACCAATTAAACCGACAGCAAGCACATCCGAAATAATCTTTTCCTGCGTAGTAAACGTTCTATTCTTTTTCGCCGCCACTCTTTTCACCCCAAAATAATATAACAAACAGCACGCAAGGCGACTAAAAAAGCACCTTGCGTCAATTTTTTGGTCACTATTTTGCTATTATAACAGTTTTTAGCCCAATCAGCAATTAAATATTGCTTGACATACCCGCCAACATTGCTCCCAAAAAGTGCAACGCTTTACTTCATTTAATGCAACCAATTCATAACTGGCTAAAATCTCATCTTGATCAATAATTTCTAATTGTCCCAAGACACTGCCTTGCGCAATAGGCGCTGTCAAAGTCTCTGGCAAATTGATTCTACTAGATAGCTGTCCATCATGATTTCTATCCAAAACCAAACCGACTTCACTTTCGACGCCGACCAAAACCTCGGACAACAAGCTTTTTTGTATAGGAATGGCAGAAATTTTTTCATCAGCTTGATAAAAAGATACATAACGATAATGGTCAAAACCATAATTAAACAATTTCATCGCGTCACGAAAATTTCCATGTTTTTGCTGAGCACCCAAAACGACTGCTACTAACCGCAAATCGTTTTTCTGTGCAGTTGCCGCTAAACAATAACCGGATTCTGTTCCTACCCAACCGGTTTTAAAGCCATCAGCCCCCGGATACCACCACAACAATTTATTGGTATTGTACAGTTCAAAAGGCTTTTCAGTATCACCCCGAAGTGTATAATGTTTGATACCAGTTAATTTCATCAGCTCGGAATTTTTTAAGGCTTCACGTCCCAATAACGCCAAATCATATGCTGACGTATAATGTTCGTCATTGGGTAAACCATAAGGATTGTAAAAATGTGTATTGTTCATACCCAAAGCGGCAGCTTTTTCGTTCATTTTCTGTACAAAATCCGCTTCAGAGCCATACAAATGCTCTGCTACCGCTACACAAGCATCATTGGCTGAGCCAACCGCAATAGCTATCAGCATATCCTGCAAAGACATAGTCTCGCCGTCTTCCAAATAAATCTGCGAACCACCTAAGCTGGCAGCATGAGCGCTGGTCGTTACCATATCGCTCAAATTGCCTCGCCCTTCCTTAATCGCTTCTAAGGCTACCGTTAACGTCATCAATTTCGTCACGCTGGCTGGCGCTCGCCGCTCATCTTTATTCAGCTCATACAAAATATTACCGCTGGATGCTTCAATCAACACTGCTGAAACTGATTCCAAGGATATTTCATCTGCCATCGCATAATTAGGCTGTGGAAATACCATAATAGAAACGATTATCAAAGCCATCAAACCATACTTTTTCATAACGCCACTCCCTAAACAGAATTGGAGGTGAAAACTCACGATGATTTTTCCATTTGTAATACTATGTATATTAGGCGGCTCAACACTTTATGTTCTCTTTACTAAAGTATTTTACACTATCTATCAACTTATACGAGACGCCAAACAATTACAATAAAAAATCTTTACGTTCTCTCATTACTACTGAGAACCAGCTGAAAAAATCGACGGCAAAAATTTTTAAAACTTCGCCTCAGAAAAATTTTTCGCCGCCGTTTTATTCTTTTTTCACCCCACAACCGTCAACGTTATGAAACGCAAATCAATTGCCTACGATGTTTGCACTGCCAATTTCATTATGATTTCAAGGTTTATTGAAATAGAAAGTGATAGTTTTTCTTCTACATTATGATATCCTGTTATTTTTAGCAAGTTACCATTCATATTTTTAATTTTTTCTATATGAATATCATCAAAATAATCTTTCCCCTAAATATTTATCATGTGGAACGATTAAACATTTCTCGATAGATTTCCAATAGCTGTCGTAAAGATTTTTTTGTGCCATTCCATAGCTCTCTTTCGTATCAAATTCCCAATAAAGCACATATTTGACACTTTTTATAATGCGAGTAATTTCGAGCGGAGGAAGTCCTTCTTTGATTTGCTCCATATCAATATGATATTCTCTTTTCATCAATCGGAGCATAAGAAGCCCCTCTTGTTTTTCTAAAAAATTTTT
>CATJSX010000010.1 GCA_949743265.1 uncultured Peptococcaceae bacterium | reverse complement strand
ATAATTCAAACGGCTGTTGATGCCTTTGGCGTGTTCACAGCCGCAGCTTTTGACATGACCGCTGCGCAAATGGCGAGTTTTGACGATAACGTTGTTGCCGCAGTCACAGCGGCAGAGCCAAGCGGTTTTATTGCCAATATTATCAGCTTGAGACAGAACAGTCAGCTTGCCATAGCGCTGTCCCGATAAGTCCAAACGATTGCCGTGAAGGCGCATGGATGCTCACTCCTTGCCAGATCTAGGAAACTATGATTTTTTAGACAGGCAAAAAGGCACAAAAAAAGAGCCGATAAACGGCGAAACTTCGTCGTTTATCGGCTCAAAATAGAGCGTCTAAAAAATCATGCTTTTTTGGATAGTTATTCAGATATAATTTTATTATACTATAAGTTGGTAATTTTGCAAGGAAAATCTTGCTCTTTTAGGCATGCTGAACGGCGGCGGTAAGCTGTTACTTAAAGCTATCAGCTACGGCGCTTTTCAGTGCTTCGATAAATAAACGGTCAATAGCGGTTGGTTTATATTTGGTGCTTTCTATTAAGCCGATACGGGTGCTGGTATCGAAGTCAGAAATGGGCAAAGAGCGAATCAAGCCGCATTGCAGATAGAGGTCGTCTTTGGTCATCAGCCGATGGAAGAATGCCACATAATTATCTTGGCTGATGATTTTTTTGATGGATTCCATTTCGTCGGTTCGCAGAGCGATATTGGGCGGCGTGTCCCGCAAAAGAGCGCTTAATCCACCGGTGTCTTTGAGAAATTCTTCGCGATAAGCGATATACGGCTGCGCCAAAGCTTCCTTGATGGTGATAGAGGAAGCGTTCCAATAGGGAGAAGCAGGGCCGACGTAGAGTACATATTCATCTTCAAAGAGATGGGTATAGCGAATTTCGGGACTGGCAATTTTATCACTATGGAATAAAATGCCCAAAGCGGCAAGACCGGATAAGACTTGGTGGTAGACTGCCTGACTTTCGGCGCAAGTGATAGCAAGGGTAACGGCTTTTTGCTGTTCATTCATTTTTTTCAGTGCGATAGGGAGAACGCGATCGCACATACAAGGGATAGTGGTAATACTGACTACGCCTTGATGATTGTAATGAAAAGCAGTGTCGCGAATAGCGTCGACGCTAGTGAAAATATCATAGATGTTGTTGAGAATGGCTTCGCCTACTTCGGTGGGTTTGACGCCGCGGCTGTTGCGTCTGAGGAGTGTGACGCCCAGTTCGCGCTCTAACTTGTTGATAGCGGCGCTAAAGGTGGGCTGGGAGATAAAATTTTTTTCGGCGGCGATAGAGATAGAATTATATTTGACCGCTTCGGAAAAATACAATAATTGCTCAAGTTTCATGATTTACCAGTCCTTTGAGTTGAGAATGTCATTACTGATTTATTGTAGCATAAAAGGCAAGTGATTACACAAAGATTTTGCTATATCCCATCTCAAAAATTGGTTCTTAAAGAATAAAGTATCATTATGTATAATATACACATAAAAGCAAGGAAAGCTATAAATGACTATAGTGAAGGAAACATTATGAAAACAAGGAGGGAATCAATGTGCAAGGAGTAGAGAAAAAAGAGCGAGCTAAAGGGGGCGGCAGCCGATGAGCGGAGCGCAGAGCAATACGGTGTCTAAAGGACAGCTAATTAAATGGGCGGTGACGACTGTCATTGCCGCAGGGATTTTGGCAATACCGACCAATGAAACGTATTCTTATGAAGTGAAAATGTTTTTATTTGTGACTGCTTTAGGAATTTTACTGGTAGCTTTTGAACTGATTGATTTGATGGCAGTGTCTATGATGTTTCCTATTGGGTATTTGGTCAGCGGGCTGGTACCAATGGACGTGGCGTATTCGGCGTGGACGCAAACGATGCCGTTAGTAGTTATTGGCGGCTATATGATTGCTAATGTGGCTGATCGCATTGGGCTTTTGCGACGGATTGCCTATTGGTGTATTTTGAAAGTTGGCGGCAGTTATTATGGATTATTATTTGGCGTTTTGATTGCGGGCACAATTCTAAATACGGCTACCGGCGGCAACGCTTGGGTAATCATGGCGGCGTTTACTTTTGGGCTGTGCAAAACCTTTGATTTAGGGCGATCTATTGATTCAGCTATTATTATGTTGGTGGGCGGTTTTTCGGCGGCGGCTTCTTGTGTATTTATTTATACGCCGTACTTTATGTCATTGTTGTTAAATGCCGCCAATAGTACCGCACCGGGCGCTAATTATGCGCCGACATGGCTGCAATTTTTCCTGCAAATGGCGCCTTATTTGGTCTTTATCGTTGCCTTGACGTGGCTTTTGCCTAAGATTTTTAAGCCGACGAAAAAGCTGCCGGGCAAAGAATTTTTTGAACAAGAGTACAAAAACTTGGGCAAGATGAGTAAAGATGAAAAAATTGGCGCGTTCATCATTATTTTGCTGATTGCGTTTATGCTTACTGGCGGTTGGCACGGAATTGCGTTGGATTGGGCATTTATCGTGATTCCATGGCTGATGTTTGTACCGGGATTAAAAATTGCTAATAGCGAAGACGTGAAAAATATTGATTTCAGCATGGTATTTTTCTGTGTAGCTTGTTTGAGCATTGGGATTACGTCTAGTTATCTGGGAATTGGCAATTTGATTGCTGAATTATTGATTCCCATTTTGGCGCCGTTGTCACATAACGTAGTTTTGGGCGCTATTTATTTTGTCGGATTGATTTTGAACTTTTTACTGACGCCTTTTGCTATTTTGGCAGGCTTCAGCGAACCCATTGCACAGATTGCCGCGGGTTTGGATATCAATCCGTTGGGCGCATTGTATGCGCTTTATGTAGGGCTTGATCAGGTACTTTTACCGTATGAATATTTGAGTTATTTAATTTTTTATGCTTTCGGGCTGATCAAGATGAGCGATTTTATCAAGGTGTTGGGCGTTAAAATGATTGGAGCGACACTGGTATTATTTTTGATATTGATTCCATGGTGGAATTTTTGGGGATTGATTTAAATCATTATGTTTGCTGAAAAATGTTAATATAGTTAATTAATCAAAATAAGTTCATAAATTAAAGAGGAGAGAAGATAAAATGAAACGTGAAGCGATGACCAAAAAACTGTTAGTATTGGGAATTGACGGCATGGATCCCGAAATGACCAAAAAACTATTGGCAGAAGGGAGAATGCCCAATGTGCAACAATATATTGATCGCGGTGCTGCTCGTGAGGATCTGCATTTGTTGGGGGCTATTCCGACCATTACGCCGCCGTGCTGGACGACATTGGCTACAGGAGCTTATCCCGGTACGCATGGTATTACTTGCTATTGGCGGCAGTCGCCGGATAGTTTGGACGCGGTAGTATATAATATGGATTCGCGTCATTGCACAGCTGAACAGATGTGGAATGTAACCACAGAAGCAGGCTTAAAAACGCTGGTTTGGCATTGGCCCGGTTCTTCATGGCCGCCAAGCAGCAACAGCGAATTATTGAGTGTTGTAGACGGTACACAGCCGGGAAGCGTCAATATGGGTGTAGCGCAATTGGATTGGGAAAAAATCATCGTAGCAACGCCGGAAATTGCTGAAGTCAAATACGCGCCTCGCGTGGAAAAAGCCGCCGGTGTGGGCTGTATTATGACTGATATTGAAGATATGGTTGTCGGCGATAATGATGATGAAATGATGGAATTATGGTGGGGCGATGAAGCGCGCAAAGGCGGCGAGATTCGCACTTATGTTACTTGTTTGGACGATACTGAAATGATGATTGGCGCTAAAGTAGCGTATGATATTATCAATTCGCCATTGAAAGCGGCAGAAAACTGGGCGAATGCTCCAGAAGGCGCTAAAGAATTTACTATTTTGACTTCCGGCGGCATTATGCGCAGACCAGCGCTTATCTTGCGCAATGAACAAGGGGAGTATGACCGTGTAGCTATTTACAAAAATAAAAAAGCGGCGGAGCCCTTTGTCGTTATCCCTAAAGGCGAAATGGTCAGCGGAATTATTGATGATGTGACCAAAAAGGAAGAAACGAAGCCAGCTTGCCGCAGCTATAAAATTTTGGAACTGAATCCAGAAGGCACCATGGTGCGGTTATGGATTTCCAACGCTTTGGATATTGCTAACGATATGCTTTGGCATCCAGCGACGCTTTATCAAGATATTATCAACAATGTTGGGCATGTGCCGCCAGTCAGCTTAATTGGCGGAGAAGAAAACGAATTGGTACGGGAAATTTTTGAACCGTCATGGGATATTTATGATCAATGGCAAGCTGATTGCTTGGAATATTTGATCAAAGCGAAAGATTATGATGTGGTCTTTAGTCATCTGCACAATGTAGACTGCGCTGGGCATCAGATTTGGCATTTGGGCAAAACGCTGGAGCCGTGGAAGCATACAGACGAAAAAATTTATCAAGGCTTAATCGAAAAGTTCTATGAACAGACGGATAAATATTTGGGGCGGTTTTTGCATTTGCTGGACGAAGATTGGACGATTTTGGTGGTATCGGATCATGGCTTGATTATTGGGGAAAATGTTCCGCCGATTTTGGGCGAATATGGCGGCTTGAATACGAAAGTTATGGAAGAATTGGGCTATACGGTTATGACAGCAGATGGTCAAGTGGATTGGAGCAAGACGCGGGCTGTTCAGATTCGGTCTAATTATATCTATATCAACTTAAAAGGGCGAGATAAAACGGGCATAGTTGATCCGGCAGATAAGTATGATTTAGAGGAACAGATTATTAGTGATTTGTATAATTATCGTGATGCTGCAACAGGCAAACGGGTTGTCGGGATTTGCTTGAGAAATAAAGACGGTGTGCTTTTGGGCGTCAATGGGCCAGAATGTGGTGATATTTTCTTTTCTATTGAAGAAGGGTATAACCGACTGCATGGCGACAGTATTTCCACATCAACAGGGTATTATCATTCTTCGGTGTCGCCTATTTTCATTGCTGCGGGGCAAGGCATTAAACAAAACTTTAAAACAGAACGCACTATTCGTCAGGTAGATGTGACACCAACGATTGCGGCGCTATTAGGAACTCGTTTTCCGGCACAGTGTGAAGGCGCGCCAATCTATCAGATTTTGAGTGAAGAACTATAAACGATACATTTTGGCGGGCAGTTGATGTCCGCCAAAATTGTTCTGGAGGGTTAAGAGATGAAGCATAAAGCAGAAGTCGGCATGATTTTAGTGACTATCCTTTGGGGAGCTAACTTTGTCGTGGGCAAGGTGGCGATGGATGGGGGACTGACGCCTAATTTTTATACGGCTATGCGGTTTTTGGGCGCATTTGCTTTTCTGGCGCTGATTTATCATAAACGGTTGTTACGCGCAGGCAAAGGCGCGTGGAAAGCCGGATTTTATATTGGTCTAGCGGTGGGCGTTGGGTATATATTGCAAACTATTGGTTTAAATATGACGACTGCTTCCAAAGCAGGTTTTTTGACAGGGCTTTATGTGGTCTTGGTGCCGTTGTTTGACTGCGTGCTCAAAAAAGTATTGCCGCAAGTCAATGAAGCGATCGGCGTATTGATGGCAACGGTTGGGCTGGCGGTATTGAGTTTGAACGCCGATTTTTCCATTGGATTGGGCGATATTATTGTCTTTATTAGTGCGGTGTCCTTTGCGGTCAGCATCATTCTGATCAGCCGTTTTGCGGGAAACTATGATCCCATTGTGCTGGCTATTGTACAAATTGGCGTTACGGCAGTAATGGGGCTGGCATTGGGCGTTGTTACAGAGCCAGTACCAAAAGGGGCAATTTTTACGCCGATGGTGATTTTGCTGGTTTTATATGCGATTTTCTTTGGGACGGCGGTCAATACGGTGGTACAGAATGTAGCGCAGAGTTTGATTTCACCGACGGCGGCAGCGTTGATTTTGGTGCTGGAGCCGGTATTTTCCGGTATTTTTGGGTTTTTGCTGCTTCATGATCCTTTGGGCGTAAAAGAACTGAGTGGTAGTGTTTTGATTATCGCTGGTATGCTGATTACGTTATTGTATAAACCCAAAGCGCAGCAGGAAAAATGAGCGGGATTTTTTTAGACGGTTAATAGTCGGATAGGCTTATGATTTAAGCGTGTCCGGCTATTTTATTGTGATAGATTAGTGTTTTTTACTAGGTGAAATGGGGTATAGTAATAATAAAGCATTATTGGAGGAGATTATTATGCCTTTTCAGATCAATGGCGGTCAATGTATCAGTTGCGGCGCTTGTCAAGCGGTTTGTCCAGTGGAATGTATTCGTGAAACGGGAGCCATTCGCTACATATTGGAGGATCAGTGCATCAGCTGCCAGAGCTGCTTTAACATTTGTCCGGTCAAATGTATTGTGAAGGTTGATGCCTAAATGAAGAGAGGAAAAGAAGCGCTGGCAGTCTGTGATGACTGTCGGTTTTTTTGTTATCAATAAAAAAGGTAAATTGATGAACGATATAGAAATCATTTGATAACAAAAAAACACTGTTTAGCAAGCGGGCGGTCAATGTGTTATAATGATTAGAAAAATGAGGAATTTTTAGAGGCTATCATAGGAGTTGAGGTGATCATATGCGTTTGGAGCAATTACGGTATTTTATTGATGTGGCGAATACCGGCTCAATAAACTTTACAGCAAAGAAATTTTTTGCGACTCAGCAAAGTATCAACGCTGCGCTGAAGCGGCTTGAGGAAGAAGTCGGCTATACTCTTTTGAAACGGTCGTCTTCAGGGGTCTGCTTGACCAAGGGCGGTCAGTTATTTTTGGATTATGCTATTGAAACGGTAGACGGCTATAACAGGACGCTGGATTTGTTGGCACAGTTGAATCAATCGAAAAAATCAAAAGATATTGCGGCTAATTTGCGTATCGCGTCCGGCTCGGTTTTGTGCGATGTGGCTTTTCCGAAAATTTTGAGCAGCTTTCATGGTACTTATCCTAAGATTGATTTGAAAGTAGCCAAGTTGGATAATGAGGATATTATTGATGCTGTGGAGCGGGAAGAGTACGATATGGGTTTTTTGACCGCCAATATTGACTATATAGAAGAAGAAGTCGCCAAACATGAAAGCCTGACGTATAAAAATATTATGGAAGACCAAGTGGTCGTTTGCCTCAAGAGTAACTCCGCTTACGCCGGTGAGAAAGAAGTTGATCCGGTCAATTTTTTGAGGGACGTCAAATTGTCGTATTATAATATGGTGCCTTCCAAACGGATCAAGGAGTACAGTTATAACAGCGCTATGCATATTTCTGATGATGCGGAATTTCATAAAAAATTGATAGAACAGGATTTATGCGTGACGCTAATGCCTAAATTTGCTTATGAGGAATTGTTCAAGAGCAAACGATTTACATGTGTTTTTATCAAAGATACGGTCAAAATTATGCATTGCATTATCATGAAAAAAAGCCGTAAAACGCCGGCTGTTATGCTTTTTGCCGATGCAGTAGAAAATTATATGTTGGTCAATTATCCGGCTAATAAAGCGTAAAACGCCGCTGTCGCAAGATGAACTTGCGACAGTTTTTTAGTTGTTTTTGGCTTTTGGACGCAAATATTTAAAAATCAGCGGATAGCAAACTAACATAGCAATGATAACGAAAGTAAATAGCATACTAGTAGCATGAGCGTAAGCCTCAGCCGTTTGTTCGGCGCTGGGCTGAGTGTATTGCGCTAGCTGCAAGCTAACGAAACTGCTGGAAATGCTGGTTACTAGAGCACCGACTATTTGCCGCATCCAATTGGTCAACGAAGAAGCGTGAGTAGTAAGTTCTTTAGGAACGGCGCTCATCTGTGTATTGGTTGACAATAGGTTAGTAAAACCGATGCCGAAACTGCGAAAGACCATAATGGAAGCAATGAAGACAAGCGATGTAAAGGGCGTCAGCTGAGTAAAGAACAGACTGCCTACGATAATGATTGAAACGCCAATTAAGCCCAACGTTCTTTCGCCTAGTTTTTCATTAAACATACCAGCCAAAGGCATCGCAATAATCATAGCAATAGAGCCGGGCAAAACCAATAGCCCCGTAGCTAAAGGAGAGAGCCCCAACGATTTTTGCAGATAAATGGGCATGGTAAAAGTTGTCAAAAAAAGTCCGACGTTGGTTAAAAAGTCAATAATGAACGCTGCTGTATATCGCTTGAAGGCAAAAGGCGCTAAACTTAACAGAGGCGCTTCTTTGCCTTTGGCATGAAGCACATAACCACTCAGTAGAAGAAATCCGCCCAGAGCGGCAACAATAAATTGCGGCGATTGCCAGCCCCAAGTAGAAACGTTGCTAAATGCTACTAAAAGCGCAGAACTGCCCAAAGCGGTTAAGGCAAAGCCGATGGTATCCAATTTGACCGTTGTTTTGGTAGTTTTGCGAGGCAAGTATTGGATTCCTAAGAGCAACGCAACTAATGCTAATGGAATATTGAGCCATAAAAGTGCCCGCCAAGAAAAATAATTTAAGATAAGCCCTGAAAGACAAGCGGGTAAAATACCGCCTAACATATTGGCCATACCCCAGATACCAACGCTTTTGGACTGCATGGCAGGGGAAATAAATTGATAAAGCATAGCCAACGTTAAGGAAAGCATCAAACCGGCCGTTAAACCGAAAAGGATACGAACCAGAATCAGTACTTCGATAATACTGGCAAAACTGCCACCGATAGAAAGAAGAATAACTGCCAAACAAATCAATACAAAAAGTTTAGTCGAGCCGAAACGATTACTCAAGTAGCCTGCAGCTGGCGTAATAATGCCAGTGGCTAGCGCATAGCCGCTGGAAAGCCATTGTACGGCGGTAAGCGAAGCGTTAAAGTCATTCATGATAGTAGGCAGCGCCACATTAAATAAAGATAAATTTAGAGCGCCGAGCAAAGCGCCTAAACTAAGTGCAATGAGCATTAAAAAGTCATGAGTTGTCGATTGTTTAGTCATTTAGAAAAGACTCCTGTTAAAAAAATTTCTCTTTATCATAGCACTTTTCGACAATATTAGCCAGCAGAAAAAAACAGCAAGCGAAAGAAAAACATGCAAAAAAATATTGTAAAGAAAACCATGATTTGGCATAGCCAGCAAAATTTAGGCATAGCGTTAAATGAGGTGAAAAACATGATGCTGTGGTCATTGGCGGCAGGCGGTGCTATTCTGTGGGGAACGTGTTTGGTAGTATTTTGTCAAGAGAAGATACAAGAAAAAACGTTGGCAATAATGATGGCGTTAGCGGCTGGCGTAATGATGGCGGCAGGCGTTTTTGATTTGTTGCCGTCAGCGGCTAAAATTGCCGGCTGGGAGAAAACGGTGCTGGGATTTGTTTTGGGGCTAGGTGTTATGGCAGCGCTGAAAGAAATTTTACGGGCGGCAGGAAATCAGCAGAATAATTATCAGCAGGTGGGCGTTTTAGTATTTGCGGGGATTGCTTTTCATGATGTATTGGAAGGAGCCGCTATTGGCGCTGGTTATAGCGTTGCACCTAGTTTGGGCGTATCGTTGGCGTTGGCGGTAGGACTTCACCATTTGCCAGAGGGCATTGCTATGGCAGCGCCATTAAAAATGGCGGGTATGAGTGGGTGGCGTATTGTGTTTTTTGCCGCTGTAACCAGTTTGATGACACCTTTAGGAGTGGTTATTATCGGGTATTTTGCCGGCTTGCCGTCGGAAATTATGGGCGCTGCGCTGGCTGTTGCTGCGGGAGCGATGGCGTATCTTTCGTTGGCAGAATTATTGCCAGAGGCGCTGGCGGCAGATGGTTGGCGGGAAGTGGGAATTTTTGGAGCAAGTTTATTATTGATGGGGATTTATTTTGGAGGAGCCGTATAGAAATCAGCGCAGCTGACGGTCAAGCAGTTCGTCAAGTTCAGCAAGCTGAGCGAATTGCCAGCGCTGGCGATGGGCTAACTCAATCAGCTGACCTTGGCAAGTATTGGTTAAATAAACGGCATGGGTGAGCGTCGCTGGCCGCGCTGAGACAGTGGCGGCAGTCAACGGGCTTGTGAGCAGTCGGCTTAGCTTGTTATCGCCTTCTGCCAGCAAGCGCAGCTGTCGATCATATAGCTGAATTTGCGTTGAAGAAATTGCGCATAAATAATAAACTTTCATAGGCAGCATTGTACACATTCCTTTCTTGTAGAGAAATATGATAAAGTAAAGAGCGCACTGTTTGCAGTGCGCTCTTTTTTATTTACCACTCTGGTAAATTATTTTTGATAGAAAACGATGGAGGCAGTAGCGCCAGTTTCAGCATCTTGTGTAGCTTCTACAGTAAAGCCAAAGGCTTCACCAACGAATCTAACCGGTACTACTACACGGTCGTCAACGATGTATGGTGCAACGTCCATGGTTACGGTTTCATCATTAACTGTCAGTACTGTAGAACCAACGGTCAAGACAACTGTTTTGCCGTCTAATTTGGTGGTAACAGTGCTGGTTGCTTCATCATAAGCT
>CATJSX010000009.1 GCA_949743265.1 uncultured Peptococcaceae bacterium | reverse complement strand
ATTTGAGGAGGAAGAAATAATGGCAAAAGCAAAGTACGAACGTACAAAACCCCATGTAAATATTGGGACAATCGGTCACGTCGACCATGGAAAAACAACAACTACAGCAGCAATTACCGCTGTATTAGCTTTGCAAGGTAAAGCTCAGGTGCAAAAATTTGATGAAATCGATAAAGCGCCAGAAGAAAGAGAACGTGGGATTACTATCAATACTGCTCACGTAGAATATGAAACCGATACCCGCCACTATGCCCATGTAGACTGCCCGGGCCATGCCGACTATGTTAAAAACATGATCACCGGTGCAGCTCAAATGGACGGTGCTATTTTGGTTGTCAGCGCAGCAGACGGTCCTATGCCGCAAACCAGAGAACATATTTTGTTGGCTCGTCAGGTTGGCGTTCATTACATCGTCGTTTGGATGAATAAATGCGATATGGTAGATGACGAAGAATTATTAGACTTAGTAGAAATGGAAATCAGAGAATTGCTTTCTGAATACGATTTCCCGGGCGACGATATTCCAGTAATCAGAGGTTCTGGCTATCAAGCATTGCAAGATCCGGCAGGAGCATGGGGAGAAAAAATTCTTGAATTGATGCAAGCAGTTGATGATTATATTCCTACACCGGAAAGAGCAGTAGACAAACCATTCTTGATGCCAGTAGAAGATGTTTTCTCCATTACAGGTCGTGGCACAGTAGCTACAGGTCGTGTAGAAAGAGGAACTGTAAAAGTAGGCGATGAATTAGAAATCGTAGGGATTAGAGAAGAAACGAAAAAGACAGTTTGTACAGGGGTAGAAATGTTCCGTAAATTATTGGATCAAGCGGAAGCAGGGGACAATATAGGAGCATTACTGCGTGGTGTTGACAGAAAAGAAATAGAACGTGGTCAAGTATTAGCGAAACCGGGTTCAATTACACCGCATACAAAATTCACCTGTGAAGTATATGTTTTAACGAAAGAAGAAGGCGGCAGACACAAACCATTTTTCGATGGATACAGACCGCAATTTTATTTTAGAACGACAGATGTAACGGGAGTTATTAAGTTACCGGAAGGAACAGAAATGGTAATGCCGGGAGACAATATCAAAATGGAAGTAGACTTAATCACGTCAATAGCAATGGAAGTAGGATTAAGATTTGCGATACGTGAAGGTGGACGGACTGTTGGCTCTGGCGTTGTTTCCAGTATTATTGAATAAGATAGT
>CATJSX010000008.1 GCA_949743265.1 uncultured Peptococcaceae bacterium | reverse complement strand
ATCAAGAAAAATATCAATGAGTACGGCGAATTTTATGACGTCCAACGCGCTTTCAGTCAGTTTGATATTCTAAATTTAGCCGCATTACAGCAGCTAAAACCGCCAGAAAGCAGTCGAAAGGATTTTGCTGTTTATCAAATGAATCATATTCGTTGGCTGTCTGATGAAACAAAAATCTATGGTACCAGTCAATATGCGGTAGCCAGAAAAGCCTATCGTATGTTAGCAGAAATGGAAAAAGCAACAGCCTATCGGCGCATGTTTCGCAGCGTGAGCAAACTGGCTCACAAAATGCCGCAAGATACACGGGCGAAGGATATTGAAGAATATAAGCGACAGAATGCATTGGTAGATGCACAAGGACAGCCGACCAAAAACGCTCATCTGCTCAAAGATTTTATTGGCAATGTGGAAGTCACTGCTTTGCATGATGAGGCTAATTTAGATCAAATCGCTGATGTGGAATTGATGGAGAATTTACTTTGGGTCAATCTCCTTGTCCCCAAAGCTATTATCACTGGTGGGCAAAGTATTAACCGTGATATTTTAAAGGTGCAGTATCCCAAATATGTAGAGAGTTTAGAAGATATTACTGACCGTTTAGAATATGGTGACAGTCAAATGTATAGCGGCTATCGTGATATTATTGACTTGCAGCTGATGTTGGCAGGAATTAACCCGCAAAGTGTGCAGTATGATATGGTGTGGAGCCAGAAAACTAATGAAACACCCTTAGAACGTATGGAACGGGTACAGCAAGCACTAGGGAAAAACGGCGGTCAGCAGCTGATCACTGTTGAAAAAGCAGTGCAGCTGATTGCTAACGATTTTGATATAGAAGACCCGTCCCTGATAGTGGAACAGTTAGAAGGTAGCCGTGATGATAATCACGTCAATAAACAGAGTAAAATCGCACAAAAAAGTGAAGCTGAAACACTGAACGATGAATTACTTGCAGACTTTACAAAAATAGATCAACTGGAAAAGGGCTTACAAAAAGAAGTAAGCTCTTTTTTGCATGCCGTAGTTAATGGATTTTTAGACAGTGCAATAATATCTGGTGAAGTTTTGACTGATGATGATTTATCACTAAAACTGGAAGATTATCTGACCCATCTGCAAGGGGTTTGGCAGGGAATAGCCACAGATTTTGAAGAAAGCTATTGTCATTATCTTATGCAAAGTGCAGAAGTTGGCGAAGAACGCGCTAAAGAATTGCTGGCAGAAGCCAAAGGACGGTTTAATCAAAGGTTTAAGCTAAAATTCAATATTAACGGCGACTTGATTAAACAAGCATTAGAGCAATCGGCATTAGAACGCATAAAAACAACCATGAAATCATTGGAAGAAACGACACTTAAAGCGGTACGTCAAACTCTGGCCAATGGTTTTGACCAGCATAAAGGCTGGCGGCAAATTGCCGATGAATTAACAGCTGTTATTGACAATCCTGTGCGAGCTGAAATGATTGCCCGCACAGAATTAAGCTGGGCTTATACTCAAGGGGCTTTGCATACGTATCGCTCTGGCGGTGTGGCTAAAGTGCAGTGGCGGGCGAATAATGACCAGCGCTGTTGTGAGCGATGTCGCGCTATGCATGGCAAAGTTTATCCCATAGACGACTGTCCCTCTCTGCCCATGCACCCACGCTGTCGCTGCACCTATATGCCGTATTTTGACTAACAAAAGGAGGAATGAATTTTGGGAGAAGAATTGCTGAAAAGCGGCGTTATCATCGATGAAAACGGCGAAAAACGAGAGTTTTACTTAACAGAGCCAAAAGCGATCTTAGATGAAACTACTAATGAGCCTAGCGGTTGGTATAAACAAATCGTTTCGCTGGTGAATGTGGTCAATGACAATGTGCGTTTATATCCGCGAGCCGTTTATCAAGCGGCTTTGGACGAATTAAAAGCACAAAACTTTCCTTATGCCGGTGAACACCCACATCCTGTTAGTTTCATCGGTGCGGATAAACGAGTACATTTTAAAACTTCAATTCCCCATTCAGCAGTCAAATTCCGTGATGCTTATATTGATGAGCAGAATCAAGTTTGGGCGGAATATATGTTGTTAGATACCGAGATGGGCAGGCAGGTTAAAAGTTTTATCGATTCTGGTTTGCCCTTTGGCTTTTCCAATCGTATGACTGGGGAAACCGCCAGTCGAACCATTAACGATGCGGCGGTTGATGTCGCTAAATCGTTAACGCTGTATGCGTGGGACGTGGTGTTAAATCCAGCTGAAAAGGCTACATTACATCAGCCGCAAATGCTTGCTGATGACGCTATTGAACAGCTATTAACGGAAGAAGAACCTAAAAATGAGGAGGATAATTTAATGGATGAGTTATTGAAAATGGATTTGCAACAGTTAAAAGAGTGGAAGGCGCAAAACGTTAATCATGAGCAAATGAGTTTGTGCGATCATTTGATTGAAGCAGCGGAAAAAACAGCTGCCGCCGAAGCTAAAGCGCAGGCGCTTTTGGACGCCAAAGCCAAAGAAGAGCAACAGAAAGCAGCACAAAAAGCATTAGCCGATGCAGTGGCTGCCTTAAGTTATGATGATGCGGTCAAAACGGCTATTTTAGAACGGGGTAAAACCATCACCAATGAAAATGAAGTCGCTGATTTTATTGCTAACGAATCCGCATTGGTTGATGCTGTAGTAGTTAAGACAAAACTCAATGATTTAGGCGTGCCTAATGATCAGGCTAATGGCAAAGCCAAGGTGATTATTACAGAAAATCCTAAATCACCATTAGATATTTTGACGGATAGCCTGATGGCCAATTTTGACCGCGAGCTAGCTAAAAAGGATCATGATTTTGTGATTGATGAAAACTTGCGCAAAGCTAATCTTGCTATCTTAGATAGTACCTTAAACCAGATGAAACGGGATAATAACAGTGAATATCATAACTTGATGGCGAGATTAAACGAAGGGGCTAAAAGCATTGTCTTAAAAGACGATATAGTTGATGGCACCATCATGAATACAACCGGCGATTTTGCGCAGGAAGCGGCTATTTCTATGGCCATGATGCGTCAGGTCTGGCAGGATTTGAAATTTTTGCAGTTGTGTTTAGTAGAACCTTTTAACGGCTCTGCTTATAAAGTGCCTGTAGAATTTACCAGCTATGATTTGTTTACCGAAGATATTTTTAATGTTAGCGAATTAGATGGGATTCCTAACGAGGGCATTGAAACATTCTTCCTAGAATTTGGCGGCGAATGGTTAAAACGTGGGTTTATCATCACCAAAGAAGCTCAAAGAGAAATGGAAACGGGTCCCTATCGGTATGACGTTTTTGCGCAAAACGCTGCCAGCATGATTAGCCGCTTTAATCGTATTATTGACCGCAAAATTTCTACAGAAATGATTGCTAGAAGTGATGAATATATGGCAAAAACGGTCAAAAATGAAACGCCGGCTGACGATGATATCATTGCTATTCAAGCCGGCGTTAATGCGCCGGAAGAAACTAATGCGGCTTTTGCCGTCAAATTGTTATGCGGAACAACCAGCCCAAGAACGGGCAACAAAATTCCGCCTGTCGTACGGCCAAGAATCAGCGTTTATTTAGACCATAAAGGACGCACTAACAGGGAGTATATCAACGATATCATGGTCAAAAAGGCTGACGGTACCGTTTTAACCCGCGGCGCATGGATAGCTTCCAGCGGCAAAATTGTGCCTTTGCCGGAACAAGGGGCACCGGATTATGCTGTGGATTTTGAAAATGCTATGATTTACTTTATGCCTGATGTCATTTCTAAAACATCAAAACCGACTATGGCGCAATATGCTTATGCTACGAATTTGGCATGGTTTGATTTAACCGTACCGGCAGCGTTAGAAAATTTCAAAGCGAGATACTATAATGGGTTGTTAGAATTGATTGATGTCCAGAAAGCCTTTATGGGCAGTGCACCGCGTTATGTCACGCCAAACTTTTTATTAGGTTCCTTAAATGCCATGGTACCAGTCAGACAGGCTGAATTGTTTTATACCAGTGCCTCACCCGCAGGAACCAGTTTGTTAAAAGGTCAAATGTATCTGGCAGAACGCAACGGCATTACCATCGCCGAACATAATGCGCCGTGGGACGGTGGCGACAGCCGTTTGTTATTAGGTAATCGCAACGCCACGCGCGTTGGTATGGGCTCGCCATACACATTAGAAGGACCATTCCCGCATTATACTAAGCAGGGGAGTATTACTTCCAGCAGACAGTATTTTGCAACGCAGCAATTAGCCATCAATACGCCGTTAGTCATTGATGAAAAGGGCAAGCAGTATCATCCACCTTTCAGAACCATTAAGCTGTATAATAGTTGATTGCGATTAAATCACTTTTTATTGTATAATAGCAGTTATAATAAACCTGCTGTTTAAAAAAGAAGGGTGGTTTAAATGCGTAAATTAACTTATTTAGCGGTTTTGGAGCCGACCAAAACAGGTTATAGTGTGTTTTTTCCTGATGTCGATGGTTGCATTACGGTTGGCAAGGATTTTGCAGAAGCACAGAAAGCGGCAAAAGAGGCTTTGGAATTGCATATTTATGGCATGGAAAAAGACGGTGATGAATTACCCGAAGCAACTAACGATGTTAGCAGATATCATTTGGAACAAGGCGCTTTGGTTTTACCAGTAACCATTTTTCCGGACTTGGTTAGAAATGACTTAGATAATAAAGCGGTTAAGACTAATATTACTTTACCAGCGTGGCTAAAAGAAGCAGCAGAAGCAGAAAACGTCAATTTTTCTAAAGTCATGCAAACAGCTTTAATGGAATACTTGAATTTAAACGGCAATCAATACGCGAAATGAATAATAGTTAATAAAAAGACACCACATTTGGTGTCTTTTTATGATGCCAAAGGGGTGATAAGTAATGAAGCTTGCAACAACGTATTTTAAACATCCGATCACCAAAGAAATTATCAAGCCCGGTGATATGTACGATGAGGCTTTTGATTTGGCAGAACCCATAAGAAAAACAATGAAAAAAAGCAGCAGCAAAAAAATATCAGACAACGATGACGATACATTGAAGAATAAAGAAGGAGAAAAGCATGACGCGGGAACAACTATTGCAGAAAATACGCCTAATGCTTGATGATACCAATGCCGAAGAACAGCTTTATTCTGATGAAGAATTACTCAATCGACTAGAAGATGCCGCAGCGGCTTATTCTGCTTATCGACCAATCAAACGTCGAGTAACGATTGACTTAATCAAAGGGGAAAACCCTTTGCCAGAAGATTATCAAATATGGCTTGAAGGGCTGGAAAACTTTGTAATCTATGGTCAAACGTTATACAGCGATTATGCTACAGGTGTTACTTTTGTTTATCTGGCTAATCGTATGATAGAAGAAATTCCTTTTCAAGATATTGCACTGTTAATGGACTATGCTTTTGCCGGTATTCTTGAAAATGCGGTTTCAGCAGCAGGGGATATTTCTTCACTGAAATTGGGCAAAGGCTTACAGCTGTCCTTTGATAATATTGCGGAAGTCAATAAACTAGCTCTCAGTAAAAGAGATAGCTTTATCAGAGCCTTAACAGTCATTCAAGGGAGTTGGTGCTAATGGCGTATGCACAAAATCTAGCCAAGAGAATTCAAAGCGTTTTAAAGAGACAAGTACAGGATAAGGGCTATGAGGTTACAGCGCATTTAATCCAAACAGTTGGCACTGAAACGCTATCTATCATGAACTTTGAAGATAGTCCGCCATTAACTAAAGCCCCCATAAAAATTGTCATTACGCAATTTGATGAAGCCATGTTTCCTATGCCGTTAGGAGATAATCCTGAGGAACTGTTGGATTTTATTCGCATTGAACAGGATAATGCCCCCGTTGATGAGCGAGTAGAAGAAGGCTTGCTATTGGAATACGACGATAAATCATATGAAATCATAATGGTTTCGCCAACCGGCTTAGGTGGCGTTTTAGTCATAAAAGAATGCAGGGCAAAGAAGGTGAAGTGATGAGTGAATTTGACCGTCTTTTTTCTGTTTTAAGAGATATGCCGGATGTAGTTTCGGCAGGTGCAGAAAAAGGTTTGCGTAAAGGTGCTTTACGTGTTGTGCGTACAGCGCAAGATAAATTAGGGACTTATCAACCAGCAGTAGGCGAATTTCCGGCGTGGGAAAAATTGAAACCGGAGTCGGTACGCCGCAAATATAGCCAAAAAAATAAAAAAGCCGCTAGAGCTTATCTTAAAAAACATGGCGCATGGGGTGCTGGTGGCAATGATGATGGACCGTTAGTCGATAATGGTTTTCTAAGCAAAGCTATCACTAGTGATGATACCGATATTAAAGACGGTGTGATATATATTGGCGTGATGGGCGGCACCGTTCCTAATGATAAAGGCAGTGATCCTTCTGTTTATGCGGCAGTTCATGAATTTGGCAGTGTAAAAAGCAAAATCCCGCCCAGACCATATTTGCGTCCGGCATTATATGAAAATCAAGAGCAGGTAGCAGAAGATATTGGTCAAGCAATTGCAGAGGAGATAGAAACAATATGGCACTAAGAGACCCGTTGGTACTGGCTTACGCTGGTTTTAAACAAGCGATACAAAGGGTACATGGCGTTGATTTTGTCGTGAGAGATGAGCAGCCAGCAGCTACTGATTATAAAATCACACTGCCTGCCGCCAATATCAGTTATGTGTCTGGACGAACAGAAAAAGCGCTAATGCGTGACAATAGGATACATGGTCAGAAAAAGAATGGTAATGGCACTTATACTTTAGCATGGGAAATTATGCGGTTTGAGTATTTGTTGCAAATCAGCTTTTTTGCCCGACTGCCGGCAGAAGTACAAAAATTGTCAACAGCTTTTATCTTGGCAATGGAAACAGAAAACGAAATCATTTTACCCAATGATCCATGGCAATGCAGCATGAATGTTTTTTTATCCGCGCCACCCTTACCGCCACGCGGTTCTAAAAACCTGTATCAAATTGATCAGACATGGGAATGCGGCGGTAAGTTACTGTTAGAAGAAAATGTTAATGAAGTGGACATCAGCAATTTGCGTTTTCGCGCTGGAACGCTGATGTGAGAGAAGGAGGATAATATGCCTATTTTAAGAGGATTTACTGGTAATATTCAAACGTTACCGCCGGATATTTATGTTAATGAACTGCCCGCGCCACAAAGTGATGAGGTGACTATGCCTGACTTTGTGTTAGGCTTTGTCGGCTGTTTTGACCGTGGACCCCTTGACAGTTATGTTTATGTCTCAGAAACGCCAACCAGTCGTATGGCTGAGATTATGACGCCGGTATTTGGCACCGCCAGCGATAATGGTGAATTGGGTAATCAGTTGATGGTGCATTTGGATAAAGCCAAAGCGAAAAAAGCGGTATTCGTCCGCATTTTAGGCAAAGGCTATGCGACAGCCAATTTAATTTTAAACGACCGGCAAGAAACGCCGGCAGCCGCTATTAAGGTATCGGCTAAGTATCCCGGCGCATACGGTAACATTTTTACCGTTGAAGTTGGTGAAGGGACGGTAAAGGATAGTTTTAAATTGATTTTAGTCTCAGATATTGGCGGTAAAGAAACATATGATAATTTATTAACGGTGGCTGATGCTATTGAAACTGTTAATAGCAAAAGCGTCCATTTTGTTTTAGAAAATGCAGCGCAACCAGTAGAAGATGAAAACTTTGATGTGTCAAAATTAATGCCGGCAATCATGGAACAAACGCAATTAGCAGGGGGCAGTAATGGTGCGGCAGTAACGGCTTCTGAATATATCGGCAGTTATGACGCCGGAACCGGCGAAAGGACAGGCTTAAAACTGTTGGAATTAGCCGGTAAACAAATCACCGATTTTGCCTATATCGGTTTTAGTGCCAATGAAGCCGACAAAGCGCTGGCAGTGATGGGTGAGAAATATAATAATTTCAGCTATTGCGGAACAGGTGCAGCAAAAACGGTTGATGAAATGGCAGAACGGCGTATGACCTTTGATACCGATTTTATGCAAATGGTTGCCGGCGATTATTATGCCAATACGGGCGCTGTGATTTCTGGCGCTTGTCTATCTGCTATCGTCCATGCAGTAGGTAATGTAGAAGATTCTGGTTTGGCTAAAGAATGTTTGTGGATTAACAAAGCCAGTCAAGAGTTTGATTTCGACCAGTTGACCACACTGTTTGCCAATGAAGTGGCTTGTTTTACCTTAAAACCATCAGAAACAGAAAACGGCGCTTTGGGCTGGCGCATGGGCAATGACTATACGTTAGCGCAAACGGAAGTAGATGGTTCAGTGGTTACAGATATTCGTTCACGCAAAGTAACGCGTCGGCGGTTAAATTCATGGATTGAAAACAGCTTGTTTTTTGTCGCTGCTAAATGGCAAGGCAAAGCAATGAGTAAAAGATTAAGAGAAGCGGCAGAACTGCGCATGAGGACTTTTCTGGATAATTTAAAAACGCCGACTAATCCGCTGCAAACGCCTAAAATTGAAGATTATAGCGTAGTTTTTGATGATAATGCTAAACATATTGATGTTTTTATGCAAGAACTAAAAGTGAAGCATTTTAATACTGCCGATTGGATTCTGCTGAACTATCAAGGCGGAGCCAGCGTGGAGGTGAGTGAATAATGGCAGAAGATGGATTGTTGGGGAAAAAATTAAATATTGCCATTACTGATGAGGAAGGTAACGTTTTGGAAACCTTTCCAGAGATTTTAAAGTGGAGTGTAGAAGAAGT
>CATJSX010000007.1 GCA_949743265.1 uncultured Peptococcaceae bacterium | reverse complement strand
GGACATGAGACAACGTCAATGGTTACTTTCCTAAATTTTCCATTGCTGTTTATGGGGGGGAGCTTTGTGCGCTTTTTTTCTGCATTTTTATGCTTGACTTTTTCATTTCTACTTAACAGAACCGTCTAAACTAATCAAATTCTTTATCTAAACTAAAAAACCGCGCCCCTTTCAAGCATTGTTTTTATTGATTTTCGTCCTATTATTGTTCTAAAAACAATATCTGTTTTCGCGCACGATCGCTTTAAGATTTTTGTTCCACTTTAACGCCCGCTTCATTAAAAAAAGCAAGCGCCATTTCATCAGGATAGACGCCCCTATAAACGACTCGTTCAACACCCGCGTTAATCAACATTTTAGCACACAAAGAACATGGCGACGCTGTACAATACAACGTACTGTCCTTAATAGAAATTCCTTGTACTGCCGCTTGAATAATGGCATTCTGTTCCGCATGAAGCGCTCGGCACAATTCATGACGTTCACCAGAAGGAATATTCATAGCTTCACGCAGACAGCCAACTTTTTCGCAATGCGCCAACCCTTGCGGCGCTCCATTATAGCCTGTGGCCAAAATATGCTTGTCCTTAACCAAGATTGCGCCAACTTGTCGTCTAAGACATGTCGAGCGCTTAGCCACCACTTGTGTTATTTCCAAAAAATAATCATCCCATTCAGGACGCATATCATTTCCACTCCTATCCATTCTATTTTCACCAGTATACTATACCAAAAATCATTTGACCACCAAAAATTTGTCATTGCAGCTTATGATGTAAATTTTTCAAACGTATTATACTATATAAATAAAAAATGCCTAAAATCGTGACAAATCTTAGGCATTTTTTAGCGCAAAAAAACAACCGCCCAAGAATTATCTTGAGCGGTTTAATGCCTCGAGCCGGAATCGAACCAGCGACACGAGGATTTTCAGTCCTCTGCTCTACCGACTGAGCTATCGAGGCAAAAGCGACGCAGATGGGGTTCGAACCCACGACCTCCAGCGTGACAGGCTGGCATTCTAACCAACTGAACTACTGCGCCATAGTGACCTGTAGGGGATTTGAACCCCTGAATGCCAGCGTGAAAGGCTGGTGAGTTAAGCCCCTTCTCCAACAGGCCGCACCATTTAAAATATGAAATTCATGGGCGATGACGGGCTCGAACCGCCGACCCTCTGCTTGTAAGGCAGACGCTCTCCCAGCTGAGCTAATCGCCCATAATGACCTGTAGGGGATTTGAACCCCTGAATGCCAGCGTGAAAGGCTGGTGAGTTAAGCCCCTTCTCCAACAGGCCATAAATTTGATGAGCCATAACAGAATCGAACTGTTGACACCCTGATTAAAAGTCAGGTGCTCTACCGGCTGAGCTAATGGCTCATGCAAAACAGGACACTTGTCCGTCTCACATTTATATATAATATCTTCTTTCCACCGTGATGTCAATACTTATTTTGGGATAATCTCAATTTATTTTTTCTTCGTAAAATGAGTGAACTTATCATATGAATGTCAGCAAAGCTATTGATGAAATCGTTTTGTATCTGATCTGTAAAAGAGAAAATCAAACGAAATAAATGCTGTAGCAACATATAACAAAAACCAAATTATGTTTCTATAAATTTTCATGGTGCAAGGTGTTATACTTGCGATTATAATTTAGATCTACATTTTTCCAATCAATGTACCAGAAACCCATATATTTTTTATGCCATTTATGGTAGAATGATATAATAAATTTTTTCTTTTGCTGAATATCATAAACGATTGATTGTAGAAACAACGCTAAACAACTGACTTACTGAAACTATAATAATAGAAAAATAAGCAAAATAGACTCCCTGAATGATTTTGTTCACTAGTTTTTGTATTCTTACAATTGATTGGTCAAGGAGGTTAGGACATGACGTTTGAGCAACTTATTTATTTCATTGAAGTTTATAGACAAAAATCCATCACCAAAGCAGCGGATAATCTTTTTGTTTCGCGGCAAGCCGTATCGATGGTTATCCGTAAATTAGAAGAAGAATACGCTGTTCAACTATTTGATCGGTTACAAAATGGTTTAGAACCTACAAATATCGGAAATGATTTCTTTCACTCTGCCCAAATCATTTTAAATGAAAAAGCTGTTTTAAATCAAAAAATGCATTCCTATAGCCAAAAATCCATTCAAAAATTGAAAATTGCTATGCCGGAAACAATGATCGAGTCTTACGGCGATGAATTGCTACATTTGCTTGACACACTATTCACTAAAGTTGATTTTTCTTTTTCAACCATTTTAGCCAAGGATATTTGTAAGGCTCATTATGATTTTGATATGGTCATCGCCTATATGACGGATAAAACAGAAAAAAACTCTTACAGGTATTGAAAGATGATTATGTCTGTCGCAATCTCATGGAAATTCCAATGTATATTTGGTGCGCAAACAATTCAAAACTAAGTCAGTTTGAGCGAATTACCTTCGATATTTTAAAACAATACGATTACTATACATATAAAAATACCTATGACTATACTTTTATGGAAGAATGCATTTATGAAGACATAGAAAAACGTCCTATCATTAGTGTAAAGCAGAATTTTATCGATATTATTCGAAGCAGGCAAGCTTATACCACAGATTGCTATGCGAAAGATGAAAAATTTGTATTTGGCGAATTGTTCGCTGATCAGCCTTTTCAAACGAGAAAAATAGACGAAACTTTTTATCTGGAGATTATCTATAAAACTGAAATGGAAGATTACAGCACAGTTATTTCTAATTTTTTGACGGTATAAAATGATACATAGACGCAATAAATTCGTTGCGCTAAAGTAGAATTTTAGAAAAGATATTGCTTCTTTTATCTCTTTTTGAAAAAGATATACTTAAAATCAAGGAGGAGATAAAAATGCACTATGCATGGCTAATTTTATTTTGTTGTTGTATGGTAGAATTGGGAAGTTTAGGAATTATAAATTGTGTAGGACTGTTTTTGGCTCCAGTATGTGCTGATTTAGGAGTTGGGGCTACAGATTTCAGTCTATATTTATCATTTCAAATGTTATCAATTGCACTAACGGCAGCGCCTTGTGGAAAAATCATCCAAAAAATAGAGGTTAAAAAATCCCTATTATTTGGGGCAGTACTAACGACAATTTTGTTTTACAGCATGGGATTAGCCCAGAATATCATCTGGTTTTATATAATGGGAATACTGTTTGGACCAGCACTCAATTTATTGATGATGCTTCCAGTCCCAATTTTAATAACCCGTTGGTTTAAAGACAAGAGAGGTTTTGCCATGGGTTTAGCTATGACTTTTGGTGGCGTAGGAGGTGTTATATTCAGCATCGTATTATCTGGGTTGATTGAAACCATGGGCTGGCGAACGGCCTATTTCGGCACAGCTATTTTGGTAGGTATATTTACTTTGCCATGGATAGCGTTGCTTCTCAAAAATACACCACAAGAAAAAAATCTCTTACCCTATGGAGCTCAGGCAGCAACTATAACGAAAGAAACTAATTCCGAACAAACGGAAAAATTATCATTAAAAGATAGCGTCGCTTCTCCTGCTTTTTGGGCAACACTGCTATTTGCAGGCTTGATTGTTTACGTAAGCAATTATGTTACCTATCTATCTGCTCATGGAACATCTATTGGGCTATCTACCATTTCTAGCGGCTTATTGGTTTCAGTAGCGATGATAGGAGA
The DNA here is from genome assembly GCA_949743265.1 of uncultured Peptococcaceae bacterium. Classification (GTDB taxonomy): domain Bacteria; phylum Bacillota; class Peptococcia; order Peptococcales; family Peptococcaceae; genus CATJSX01. The sequence continues at coordinate 702 of CATJSX010000007.1, read as the reverse complement.
AATGATTGGAGCATTAGCATTGGGAAGTTTGGTGGATCGCATTGGTATTTACAAAACAATACGCTTGGCAGATATCTGTATTATTTGGGCATTTGCAGTTCTAATGATAGCAAGGCAAAATTTTTGGTTGCTTTTTCCAGCAGCAGTAATTGGTTTAGCAACGGCTATGTATTCAACACTGGTTCCAATATTTGCCGAATATGTTTTCGGCGCTAAAAATTATGAAATGATGTATTCGTATGTGGTGACAGGCATGATGTTAATCAATGCCATTGGGTTATTTTGTATTGGCTGGCTGTATGATATGACAAAGAGTTATTTTGCCGGCTTCTGCACAGCAATCTTGTCTTATGTAATCGTCCTTATCATTGCAAAATCATTGGTTGGTAAAAAGAAAATAGTATAGCAGTTACTTGTAAAACAAAAACTTCTTTTTTAAGTTCAGATAGGTGAACTCGGGAAAGAAGTTTTTGCTGTTAATAAAGCAACTATTTTGTTGACAGAAAATGTTTTTAGGAAAATAAAATGATTCTTTCTATTTATGCAATAAAAACTTAAAATATTTATAGATTCTATACCACATGGAAATTAGTTAATTTAGAAAGGATGTTAATTATGGAAAGAACTGCAATTGCTTCAAAAATTTTGGTTTTAGGCGTTGATGCCATGGATCCTAGACTGACAAAAAAATATGTTGAAATG
>CATJSX010000006.1 GCA_949743265.1 uncultured Peptococcaceae bacterium | reverse complement strand
TATCCACGACACTGTTCATGAAATGGCAAAAGATGAAGCTCGTCATGGCAAAGCATTCCAAGGTTTATTGAATAGATATTTTGGTAAATAAGCAACATCGAGCAAAGAGCAGACAAACGAGTCTGCTCTTTTTTTATTTGCATTTTACGAAAGTAGAAAAATGTGATTTTCATTTTTTCTTATTCCAAGTTTTACACTAATCTGAGGGAAACTTTTTCAATAAAAAAATAAGCTATTTTTCATAAATTTCCTGATATAAACTTCGTATTGCTTCACCACAAATGAATATTGTGATTTGAGTTATTATCAGAAACGATTTAATGATATAGTTGCAAAGTTGTCTTTTAAATGATAAACTAAACGCAATAACTAGAAAAGGGTGGCAATAATGACTTTAATTCGTACAATGTTGGTTTACTTGTGGGCAGGTATCGTAATGGTAGGCGCGTTACCTTATTTAGCCGTCAAGAACCGGCGCAAAAAGAAAATTGGCGAGACAGCTGTATTAAAAGAACTTAATCCATTGGTAGCCAAATTTGCCGGCAGTTTGTTAAGGATAGGCGGTTGTCAGGTAAATGTCATAGGCAAAGAAAATATTCCTAAAAATCAAGCGGTTGTTTTTGTCGCTAATCATCAGAGCAATTTTGATATTCCTGTTTTGGTATCCTTTATAGAAGAAACAAAAGCTTTTATCGTTAAAGAAGAATTGCATAAGATTCCTATTTTTGACGTTTGGATCCGTGGCATCGGCTGTGTTTATATTGCCAGAGGCGAAGGGCGCAAAGCATTGGAATCTATTTTGACTGCGGCCGGTAAAGTCAAAGAAGGGCTTTGCATGACGATTTTTCCAGAAGGTACTCGTAGTATTGACGGTACATTAGGCGAATTTAAACCAGGCGCGCTCAAAATTGCTGCGAAAGCCAATGCGCCTATCGTGCCAATTGCTATTAACGGTACAAAAGATTGTATGCCTAAAGGGAAAAAAATGATTTATGCTAAGCCTATTACGTTGACTATCTTACCAGCAATTAGCATAGAAGAAGTCAAAGCGAATGATACCAAAACGCTGGCGCAACGGATAAAAAGCGATATTGAAAGCGCCTTAAAACAGTAATTTTTCCAAACGACTATACTATACGCAAAATAATCATTCGCCAGTAAGTTTTGCATGATTAAATATAACAAAAATGATAGTACCTCTGCGCAATCTATATGTTTCAAATGGCAAGAAGCAAAAGAAAAGACGTGAAGCAACAAAACGCAAAGTCACGCTGAAATCAAAGCGAAACAGTCAAAAAATTTCGATATGGCTTTATAACATCGAAATACGCGTTTTTCAACAATCAAAGAGCCTTGATAAAAATATGATTTTCTATCAAGGCTCTCTTTTTTATTGGGTAGATATTTTAATTTTTCTTTTTGGAATCACCCTGCAAAAATACGGGAATGACAATATCATCTAGCGACGAACGTCTTGGAGAATTGTTACTTACTTGCGGAGTTTCTTCTGGTTCGTTATTTTTCATCGCATACAAATAGGTATTTTTTAGAGCGACTTTAAGCGCATCTTGCGGTTTGATCAAAACCAGTAGCAATAATAGTAACTTTAATTTCGTCGCCGTTATCTTCTGAGAAGACACTAAACAGAATATCTTCAAGGCTATCTCCAGCAGCTTCACCAATATATTTGACAGCATCATTGATTTCGAGCATAGTCAACTCTGCTCCAGAGATATTGACCAAAATATTCGTTGCGCCGACAATAGACATGTCCAATAGCGGTGATGATACCGCCGCTTTAGCTGCAGCAATGGCGCGATTCTCACCTTTGGCAACGCCTATGCCCATCAACGAAGTTCCTTTATCACTCATCGTTGACTGAACGTCGGCAAAATCCAACATAATCATTCCTTGTTTAGAGATAATATCAGCAATACCTTGTACACCTTGACGCAAAATATCATCAGCAAAAGCAAATAGTTCTTCCAAAGTGGTCTCTTTGCTGGCAGTATCCATCAAACGATCATTAGGAATAATAACGATAGCATCAACTTTTTCACGCAGATTCTCAATACCGTTAAGCGCTTGTTCCATCCGTTTTCTTCCTTCAAAAGAAAACGCTTTGGTAACAATAGCGATAGTTAAAGCTCCTAGACCTTTAGCAATCTCTGCTACTACTGGCGCAGCACCAGTACCCGTACCGCCGCCCATACCAGTTACCACAAAAACTAAATCTGCTCCTTCAAGTACTTGCACCAATTCTTCACGGCTTTCTTCAGCAGCTTTTGCTCCAATTTCCGGTCGACCGCCGGCACCCAATCCACAAGTTAATTTAGCGCCTAACTGGATTTTGGTACTAGCTTTTGAATCTTTCATTGCTTGAGCATCTGTATTAGCAACAATAAACTCTATCCCTTCTACATTGGCAGCAATCATTCGATTGACAGCATTACTGCCGCCGTCACCAATACCAACTACTTTAATATTTGCTGGTGTATCATCAAATATTTTTGACATAATTAACCACATCCATTACTTGATTCATTTGCTTATTTCATTTTTCGTAACTGGTATCACTAATTAATTTTTCTTTCTGGAATTGCCTTGCAAAAATACGGGAATAACAATATCATCTAAAGGCGAACGTCTTGGAGAATGATTGTTTTTTGGTTCTTCTTCACGTTCTTCATTTCTAACAGCATGCAAATGATTGTTTTTTGGAACGGTTTTAAACGCTTCTTCTAGTGGCGCATCTTGCTGATTCTGGGTTTGATCAAAGCCAGTAGCAATAACAGTAATTTTAATTTCATCACCGTTATCTTCTGAAAAGGCACCAAACATAATATCTTCAACACCATCTCCAGCAGCTTCACCAATATATTTGACAGCGTCATTGATTTCGAACATAGTCAATCCTGCTCCAGAAATATTGACCAAAATATTCGTCGCGCCAACAATGGACATTTCCAATAGCGGTGATGATACCGCCGCTTTAGCTGCAGCAATGGCACGATTCTCACCTTTAGCAACGCCTATGCCCATCAAGGAAGTTCCTTTATCACTCATTGTTGACTGAACGTCAGCAAAATCCAAATTGATCATGCCCGGTTTGGAAATCGTATCGGAAATACCTTGTACCCCTTGACGCAAAATATCATCAGCAAAAGCAAATGCATCTTCCAAAGTGGTCTCTTTGCTGGCGGTATCCATCAAACGATCATTAGGAATAATAACAATAGCATCAACTTTTTCACGCAAATTTTCTACGCCTTTTGAAGCCTGTGTTGCTCTTTTTTTTCCTTCAAAAGAAAATGGCTTGGTAACAATGGCAATAGTCAAAGCCCCTAGACTTTTAGCAACTTCTGCTACTACTGGCGCGGCACCTGTACCGGTACCGCCGCCCATGCCGGCTGTTACAAAAACTAAATCTGCTCCTTCAAGTACCTGCGCCAATTCTTCACGGCTTTCTTCAGCAGCTTTCGCTCCAATTTCCGGTCGACCGCCAGCACCCAATCCACGAGTTAATTTAGCGCCCAACTGAATTTTGGTACTAGCTTTTGAATCTTTCATTACTTGAGCATCTGTATTAGCAACAATAAACTCTATCCCTTCTACATTGGCAGCGATCATTCGATTGACAGCATTACCGCCGCCGCCGCCGACACCAATTACTTTAATATTCGCCAGATTATCACTGTCAAATCCATTGGTATCATAAAACTCCATTGGCATAGTTAATCACACTCCACTAATTTTTTTATCCTCTCATTTTGTTTTAATCACTGGGGCGCCTTGATAGCGCATATCAATATACTCTATATTAGCAACTGAAATTTTCTGAGCAACTACTTTCTGTAAAATATCATTAAGGTCAATCAGACGATTTTGGATATCTTCCACGCCCCCTAAGCGTATTTCTATCCCTTCATTGGTACAAGCCAAAATATAATCAGCCCGTCCTACATTAAGCTCTGCAATATTATTTAACAGTATTTGATCACTTTTTTCGATAATTTCCAATGCCTGAACTAGGCTGTCATTTTTTATCACATTGCCGGGCGATGGAATTTCCAACAATTCTACGCCGCTGATAATCGGCAGATTATAGTTACTAATGCTACTTTCTACCGCTAATACGCGAGCATCTTTACTGACTTGAATATAACCGCTTGGTGTGATAATAGCACCTACAGGCTTGCGTTCAACGATATGTATGATGATTTTATTGGGCAGCTTTCTTTCTGCTCGGGCAGACTCAATAAACGGATAGTATTCCACGCTTTGAGCGCTTTTCTTTAGGTTTACGGCATATAATCGTTCCCCTTCCACTATTTCGGACAATGAAATGATTTTTTCATCAGTAATAATTTCATTTCCGGTCACTTCAATCGACTTTACAGTAAATAACGGCGAAAAAAGCATACCAACAACAAATGCTGTTATGGCTATAAACCAGATAATGCTTTTTCTAAAACGCCAACGCCGCTTTTGAGGTTTAAGCGTTTCTTGCTCAAAATTTCTGCTATGACTTTTTTGATAATCAGTCATAGCGATCACTTTTTTCACTTTTCATCAACTTCTTTAAGCCATATTTTCATTAGTGGATACACTATCTTTTGATTATAACAAAGAATTTACGACTTGTCTAACGTATCTGGCTAATTTTTGTCAATTAGACTAACGGAAAAAATATATTTATAATAAATTTGCTCTCAAACGTTCAAATTCCTGCTTTTTTAGTAAAATATCATGCACAAATAAATAACATTTTTTTCCATAGCATTGTTCATAATTTTTTTAACAAAATTTTGTTTGTGTAATATGATTGAGCTGAACGTAATATTTTATGGTTAAATTTATTAAACATCGTATTGGAAAAATCCACAGCCAAATTTTTTAACGATAACTTTTTAATTTTCTACACGACGACTAAAACACTTTTTAAATATTTCATGAGCAATTATTATTTTACCAGCCTCTTTCATTATATCGTTCGATTTCACATCTATTATAACATTGCGCTCTAATGGTTTATTTTGGAATAACTCCTAAAAAAATCTCCTGTTTTAACAGTCATACAACGTTTGACTTCTCGCTTGATAGATAGTACACTAATACAGTAAAAAAATGATGAACTATCACAAAAATCAAAAGGAGGAAAATAGTTGATGTTAAACGAAAAAGTCACGATTTTGTTGAACACGCAGGTCAATAAAGAATTTTATTCCGCTTATTTGTATTTAAGTTTTTCCAGTTTTTATGAATCAAAAGGCTTGAGCGGCTTCGCTCATTGGTACAATGTCCAAGCTCAAGAAGAACGGGATCATGCCATGCTTTTTTATCAATATCTGCACAATAACAACGCTTCCGTTCAACTAGAAGCTATTGATAAACCGTCTGTCAAAACGGAAACACTATTGGACGTTTTGAAAGCTGGCTTAGAACACGAAATTTACGTAACGGGTTTGATTAACACGATTTATGCAGCCGCCCATGACGTTCATGATTTTCGTACAACGCAATTTCTCGATTGGTTCATTAAAGAACAAGGTGAAGAAGAAAAAAATGCCCAAGATTTAATCACCAAGATGTCGCTTTTTGGCAGTGATCCTAAAAGTCTTTATATGTTAGATGCTGAATTAAAAAGCCGCATCTATAATCCGCCATCTTTAGTACTGTAAAGTTAAAATGCTGTCCTACATCAAATCGGACAACTTTATTTGCGATAGGGAGAATAATCTATGCAATATCGAAAAAGCACCTCAGATGACTGTATTGCTATCCATCGTTTAATCAGCGAAATGGAACAGACCGATTTGCCTTATCAACCTTTTTCTAAAATCTACCAACGACAGTTAGCAGATGAACGTTATTATTGTCTGCTTTGCGAAGACAATGAACAAATAATTGGCGTTTTAAATTTACGTTTTGAAGAACAGTTACATCATTGTGCATTGATTGCTGAAATACTGGAATTTGCTGTTGCTTCATCTTATAGGCGTCAAGGCATCGGCAAGCAAATGCTCGCTAAAGCCGTTGAACTTGCTCAAATTTTTGACTGTACACAGTTAGAAGTCGCCTGCAACCAACTACGAACAGACACTCATCGTTTTTACGAAAGAGAAGGTCTGCATAATTTTCATTTCAAATTTTCACGTTCTTTTTTGAACAATGCTTCTTCAAAAAATATGATTGGCCAATAAAAAATAAGTTATCGTCCACTATGCTTCATACAGCAGACGATAACTCATTTTTTATTGATAGTCACATTAGCAAACTCATTATTTTACCATAACGCCGCTATTCATCAGGCTCATTTTTAAGCGATTGGTTATCAGCGTTAAAATCTTTCACAAAATAATAGTTTCAAGTTCTAACAAAAAATTGTCTTCATTCAACAATAGACGCTCGTACACCAGAGAATCCATTGTTAATGTTAATTTTTTGACCAAATCAAACACCTTATTAGCAGTCAGCTCCAACGCATTGTACTGCGACAAACCTTTATAAAAATCTTCTAAAACCTGACTTAATACTTCCAACGTTACTGGGCGATCACAAGCCAGCAGTGTTAACCAACCAGCGACTTTGACTTGCAATTCATTAGAAAGATAATCAATATAATACAAACCGTTTTTATAGTGTAACAGCGCTCGTTGGATAATCGTTTGAATATCTTTATGACTCAGCGATTGTCCTTGATAATTTTCGGTAATGTATTGCACACAAAGAGCCAATAACGTTTTGGCGTCAATGCTGTTTTGAGCTTCAACAATTTTTTGCATACGGTAAATAGGCTCCATTATTTTAGCAGCGCCAAAATTGATCTCTGCTTCTTCCATCTGATCACTACCTTTTTAGTCTTTCTATTTCTCGAATAAAAGTTTCTACGTCGTTGAATTCTTTATAAACAGAAGCAAACCGCACATAAGCCACTTGATCCAATTGAATCAGTTTATCCATAACTGTTTGACCGATTTGTGCTGAAGTAACATGCTGCTCCTGATTTTGATTTTTTAAATCCCGCTCAATCTCATCAACCAATTTTTCTTGTTGCTCCAAACTGATGGGGCGTTTTTCACATGCTTTAGCCAAGCCTTTTAAAATTTTTGAGCCGTCAAATAACTCACTGCGGCCAGTTTTTTTATGAACAATCAACGGTTTATCTTCTATTTTTTCATATGTGGTGAATCGAAAACCACAATTTATGCACTCACGGCGGCGACGAATAGAATCACCATCATCATTGTTGCGCGTATCAGTAACTTTACTGTCATTATGACAAAGCGGACATCTCATGATCTCACTTCCTAAAATTTTCTAATGAAAGTATTATAACATATTAAAATGTCGAAAAACAACAGGGATGATGACTAATTGATTAAGAAATTTAATTGTTTTCATTTTATCCTAGACTATTGATAGCTTCCAAATTATCATTGTCACCAATTAGCAGCATGACATCGCCTGAAGCAAAAGTAGTATTCACCTTAACCAACGGATTAAGTTTTTCATTAACGTGCTGAATAGCAATAATATTGACATTGTAGCGTTGGCGCAAATTGAGCTCGCCAACACTTTTGCCTACAAAACTTTCTGGAACTTTCATTTCGGCGATACTATATTCCTCTGAGAAATGAATCAAATCTAACATTTTAGTTTCAGCGATGCTTTGTGCCAAACGCAACGCTAAATTTTCATCAGCGTAAATAACTTGATCGGCGCCTACTTTTTTTAGCGTCCTGCCTTGCAATTTGGTTTTCGCTTTGGCAATAATTCGGGGACACCCTAATTCTTTTAAAATAACTGTGGCCAATATACTCGTTTCTAAAGAACTGCTGGTGCCGATAACTGCCAAATCAAAATCGCCAGCGCCAATTTCCTTCAAAACATTTTCATCACGAATATCGCCAATAAAGGACTGTGTCACATCATCAGCAATATCCTGTACTTTATCTTCATCAAGATCAACAGCGACTACTTCGCAGCCTTTGCGATACAGTTCACGCGCTAGGCAATAACCAAATTCGCCTAATCCCATAACTACTACTTGTTTTGCCATATTTTTACCTCCCTTATTTTTCATTGGTTCTGTTAAGTTAATATTAAATGACAAACGCTCCCCCATGGTTTATACTGGAATTGAAATATAACCCTTATACTCCCAACGAAAGGAGCGTCTGT
>CATJSX010000005.1 GCA_949743265.1 uncultured Peptococcaceae bacterium | reverse complement strand
TGTCAAAACTTAACAGTTTTGACACCGTTTTTATAATTGTCTGCATTGCTGCAAAAACGCTTTAAAAATTGCTAAAATCTCCTAGATTTTTACAGTTTTCACTATAGAAATCATATCTATAAGAAATAATGAAAGAAAATTTTTTGATAAAATATACCTTCATTATTTCTAAAATGGGATCAGCATGGTTGATATGTAACACAATGTTAACTTGTAGCACAACATCATTTCCTTGCTATTTTGGAGAGGAAATTTGCGCTATGATAAGTTTAGTTATTATCATCTCAATAAAAATCTTGAATGATAATAGCGCAACTCGCGAGTTTAGCCATGGCATGGAAGAAGGTTTAGTTATTAAAGGAGGTATTTTTAATGGCTGGTTCGGCAAATACGACAAACAAGAATATTTCTCATTATGTCAATATTATTATCACATTACTTTTGATGTTTGGTTTTCGCTATATTCCGGCGCCAGCGCCGATTACGCCTTATGGTATGGCGATTTTAGGAATTTTTATTGGTGTCATTTATGGCTGGTCAACATCGTCAACTGGCATGGTTTGGGTATCATTTTTGGCGGTTATAGCGGTAGGCTTTACTGATTATGGTGTTGTTTCTCAAAGTGTAGTGGCGATTTTTGCTTCTGATACGGTCATGTTGTTACTTTTGGGAATGTTTTTGATGGGACCTATTCAGAAATCGGATATTGGCGAATGGTTAGTTACAAAATTTATGACTGCTAAGATTTTGCGTGGCAAGCCGTGGCGATTTACAGCAATGATTATTTTTTGCACAGGCATTATGGGTTTTCTGGCCAACGGTTTTGTTGTATCGTTGTTTATGCTAACAATTTTGGGTAAACTTTTTGAAGAGGCTGGTTATCAAAAAGGGGACAAATATCCCGTTATGCTGGTGATTGGCATGTTTATTTCTTTAATGACATTCTCCACAATTTTTCCTTTCAGAGGCTGGGCGTTGTATTGTATTTCTGCTTTTAAAGGGGCTATTGGTATGGGATTGGATTACGGTAGCTATATTGTCGTGGCAGTTATTTTTTACTTAGTCAGCTGTTTTGGCTATATTGCGTTAATGATGCTGATGCGTTGTGATGTTAGCAAAATGAAAAATATTGATTTGAGCGAATATGAAGAAAAATACGCTCATGGATTAAGTACGTATCAGAAATCTGTATTAGCTTTGACTTTAGCTTGGGTAGTTGGTTGTATGCTGGTCAGTTTTTTAGCAGGCAATGAAGGTTTTGGTTTAATTTTGAAAAACTTAGGGGCTTGCGGCATTACCTTAGCGATTATTATTGGTTTCTTCGTTATTAAAATTGATGGTGAACCAATCATTACAGCAGCAGAATGCAACAAACATTTTATGTGGGATATGATTTTTGTAGTAGCTATGGGGATGTTTTGCGCTAGTCTATTGACGAGTAGTGAAACCGGCATTAGTATGTTTGTTAGTCAAACATTAGGACCTATTTTAGCTGGTCGTAGTGAATTTGTTTTCTTGTTGTTGATGGGTATTTTGGCGCTTGTTTTAACTAATTTTCTTAATAATATTGCCATTATGTTTATCTTTATGGCGGTTATTGGAACTATGTATACACAGGATATGATTACAAATGTTTATACTGCGGGAATGGTAGTTACTTTATCAACAATTATTGGTTTTTATACACCAGCGTCTTCTGCTTATGGCGCAATGATTCATGGTAATGAATGGTGTCCGGCAACAAAAGTTTATCAATATGGCTTGTTTGTCTTTGTTTATCTCTTTATTGTTTTGGCAATTTTAATTGCTGTAGCGAATATGATTTTTTAATTGTTATTCATGAAAAGTCCGAAAAAGATTGTTCTGATTCGGGCTTTTTACTATGAGACGAAATAATGGATTTAAAGTTTGTTGTCTGAAGTTGTAAAGTGACTTTATTCAGTAGTTATTTGGAAATCTATGAGCTAAAGAAGTAGCTTTCCTTTAATGCTAATAGAGAAATCAAAAAAAGGTCTTTGATGATATTCTATAATCATCAAAGACCTTTTTTGTAAATAACGTATTGATCAACTACGCTTTATCGCTTGGCGCAATCTTATGAAAGATTTTTAATAAACCGTATAAAAGTGCAATGTCTATAGGGAGTTTGAGCACATTTTTGATAATACTTGCCGGTAAAATAGCGTACCATGCTGCACCGTATACTACGCTAACCCAAAAATTGTGCAGAATAGTACTGACTAAAATCAACGATACCACTTGATAGAGCGTTACATTTTTCAAGCTGGGTTTGCGTTTGTATAAAAAAATACCACATAAAGCGCCGTTGATCATAGAATCCAGTGTAAAGCCCGGAAAATATTGTCCCGTCGGACGTACAATAAACCGCAAAATATCACCGAGACCGCCAGCTAAACCGCTAACAAAAGGCCCATATAAATAACCAATTACGCCAATGGGCAAGGTAGAAAAACCGATCTTCATGTACGAATTAACTACCCAAGTAAATAAAGACAGCACTACACTTAAGGCAAGCAAAAAAGCTGTGCCAGTCAACGTACGGACATTTTTTAATTCCTTGCGGGATTGGGCAAAGTCCAGAGCCATTTGCTTAAAAAAAGACATAAAAAACACACTCCTCTCAAATTTTGCTACACAAAATAAAGAGGACTGTGCCTCAATATATTGTAGCGGGATGCAACACCTATACCGCAAGAAATTCTTTTCGTCTGTTTGACAACTCCCCGTTCAAACAGCACTTAACGCATAGGCATCTACTCTACATTTTATGGATACTCCTAGTGTATCCTTATAGGGCTAGTCTTATTTAACCACATTTTGCTACTGTTGTAAAGTTATTTTTTGTTTACTTCTATATTTCAAATCAGTAGTTGAAGTCATTTGACGCGTTTTGTTGGATAATGGTTAAGTCGAATTTGGTGTAAATAAATAATTTATAAAAACCGCTTTGTGAAAATGCTCTTGCTTCACATCGAAAAAAATAATGTATAAAATATAACTATAGCCGGTTAGTTAAATTCTTAAAAGTATACTTAGTTATTTTTACGAACGAAAGGGGACAATGTGCAAAATGGTATCAGCAAAGATTTTGGTGTTGGGCATAGACGGAATGGATCCACGTTTAACCAAAAAATTAGTAGATGCGGGAAGAATGCCAAACTTAAAAAAGTTATATGATTTAGGAGCTTGCCGTGAAGATATGGCAATGCAGGGAAATATGCCAACAATTACGCCGCCTATGTGGACAACGTTAGCAACAGGCGCTTGTGCCAATACGCACGGAATTACTTGCTATTGGGGGCAGCACCCAACGAGAACAGATTTATTAATTTATAATTTTAGTTCTACTCGATGCAAAGCGGAACAATTATGGAACGTCTTGGCAGAGGCAGGGAAAAAAACTTTAGTGTGGCATTGGCCTGGATCTTCTTGGCCTCCAAGCAGCGATAGTCCTAATTTAATGGTTGTTGATGGTGCTCAGCCGGGAAATATTAATGTTGGCGTGGCGAAAATTGATGCAGAAAAATTTGCGGTTGCTTCTACGAAAATTAAAGAAGTCATTTATCAACCTAGTGTTATCGTAAAAAATGGCGCTGGTTGTGTATTGGAAGATATCGCTGAGGAAATTGGACACTCTGTAGCGAATGTAGTGGGCGATTTAGAAAAACGTCAGGAATCCATTGATAAACATGGCGGCATGCTAAATCTCATGATGACATATGATGATGGTGAAGGAGCTATTGAAACAGCAGCAGTAGATATTTCAAACTCTCCATTGCGTAGAGCAAATGGTTGGAAAAAAGATGTTCCAGAGCATGGGTTAGAATTTACTATTGTGGTCAATAAAGGGTTAACGAGAAGAATTGCAGTGGTTTTAAAAGATGAAACTGGTCAATATAATCGCATAGAAATTTACAAAAGTAAAGAAAATTTAGAACCTCTCGCTATTATCTATGGAGTAAATCAGCCAACTTATGTATTAGAAGAACTTAGCTTAGGTGAACAAAAGAAAATGGTTTATCGGATGTATCAAGCTATGGAAATTTCAGAAGAACATATCAGCTTATATATAGGCGCTGCGCTTGATATAAACAATCCTGAAATGTTTAGTCCGCAAGAGTTATATTATGATGTCGTCAAGAATGTCGGTTACGTGCCAGCAGTAGCCGCTGTTAATGCTAAAGAATCACGATATGTTGAAGAACTCATCATTCCTACTTGGCAAGTTTATAATCAATGGCAAGCTGATGCATTAAAGTACGTTATTGATCATTATCGTGTTGAAGCAGTATTTTCGCATTTGCATAACTTAGATACGTTTGGTCATCGTTTTATGGCATATGGTGTGCCTCACGATGATGTCAAAATTGATCGGGATCCCAGTTTTTATAGAAAAATGTATGAGAAATGTTATGAAGATACCGATGATTATATCGGCTGCTTTATGCACTATTTAGATGAAGGGTGGACAATCTTTGTTGTATCGGATCATGGCTTGATTTTATCGGAAAAGCGACCAACCTTAATGGGAGATCCTTTTGGCGTCAATGTATCAGTTATGGAAGAACTCGGTTATACCGTGCTCAAAAAGGACAAAAACGGAAATAGTCTTAAAGAGATTGATTGGGAAAAAACTACCGCTTTAGCCCCACGTGGCAACATGATTTATTTAAATCTTAAAGGGCGTAACGAAAATGGAATTGTCCCTGTTGAAGAGCAGTATGAGCTGGAAGAAAAAATCATAGATGATTTATATAACTATCGCGATGCTAATGGAAAACGCATTATTGCTCTTGCTATTCGTAATAAAGAAGCTGGTGTTTTTGGATTAAGCGGCAATGATTGTGGTGACATCATTTACTTTACAGCAGAAGGCGCTAATCGTGTTCATGGAGACTCTATGAGTACTTATTTTGGTCTGTATGATACTAGCGTATCACCTATATTTGTCGGATGCGGCGCAGGCTTGAAAGTTGGCTGTAAAACTGAACGTGTAATTCGCCAAATTGATTTTGCACCAACGCTGGCAGTACTAGCTGGCGTTAGAATGCCGGCGCAATGTGAAGGGGCACCTATATATCAAATTTTAGAAGGAAAAATTTTTTAGTTACTACGGGAGGGATTGTGATGAAAAGATCTACAGAAAAATTATTAGTGTTAGGCATTGACGGCATGGACCCACGATTAACCAAAAAATATATTGACGAAGGCTACATGCCCAATACAAAACGATTATTGGAAATAGGTTCTGCCAGAGAAGATTTAAGAATGATTGGCGGACATCCGACGGTAACGCCGCCGATGTGGACAACTTTGGCAACGGGCGCAAGTCCTTGTGTACATGGAATCAGCGAATATTATGCCCATGATCCCGAAAGATTAGATGCAATGCTGTACAATTTTGATTCCAGTAGATGTAAAGCAGAGCCACTTTGGAATGTAGCGGCACATAGCGATATTAAAACGTTAGTCTGGCATTGGCCGGGTTCTTCGTGGCCACCAACTTCGGATAGTCCCAATTTGAGTGTCGTTGATGGAACCCAGCCAGCTGGTCCCAATTTAGGAATTGCTGAAGTTGATCCAGAAAAAGTGTTAATTGCTAGTGAAAAGACTACTGAAATTAAATATGTCACGAAGTTGGCTTCTGATAGTCAAATAGAATGCTTTATTCCCGGCATGGAAATCGAAGAAAGTCATGAGCAAACCACCTTTGAAAAAGTTCATGCTCACGAAGTCCGCGGCGTGGCCATTACTTCAGAAGAAACAAAACATAGTTTTTCCGATACGCCTTTTGACGTTGTTTTTTCGCCTATTCAGCCGGCCAAAAATTGGGCAGATGCTCCAGAAGATGCTAAAGAATGTATCTTATTAAACGGTAGTGGCATGATTAGAAGACCCGTTTTGATTTTAAAAAATGAAGCAGGAATTTATGATCGAATAGCCATTTATAAATCCAAAAAAGAGACAGAACCCATAGTAATTGCTCAATACAACGAATACGTTTCGGATTTTATAGATGAAGCGTATAGAAAAGAAGAAAAGATTTTAGCTAATAGAAATTGTCGTTTGCTTGAAATAGCGTCTGACGGCTCAAAAATCAGGCTTTGGGTGTCAGCAGCAATGGATTTTAGTAATGATACATTATGGCACCCTAAGCAACTGCTGAAAGATGTTATCGATCATGTTGGATATCCTCAACCAACAAGTACTGCCGTTGGCAACGAAGAAGTTTTATTGTCTAACTGTGTCGTTGCGACATGGACGGCTTGCGCTAAGTGGAATGCTGGATGTCTTAAATATCTGGCTCAAGAAGGCGGCTATCAGATGATTTTTTCTCATTTTCACAATGTTGATTTGCAAGGGCACTTGATGTTGCATAATTTACGCGAAGGAACACCCTATATTTCTGCTGAAACTTATCGCCGACTGTTTCGCGATGTTTATGTGCAAACTGATGATTATATTGGAGAACTCATGACTTTGATGGACGATGGTTGGACAATTCTTTTGGTATCGGATCATGGGCAAACTGTTTCTGAACATGATAGAAGCGATTTTTTCTGCGGTTTAAAAGCAGTCAATGCTTATTATTTCAAACAATGGGGTTATTTAACATTGATGAAAGACGAAGAAGGAAATGAACTTCACGAAATTGATTGGAGCCAAACCGTTGCAGCGCCTCAACGTAGCAATTCTATTTTTATCAATTTAAAAGGACGCCAGCCTTATGGCATCGTTGAACCAGAGGATCAATTTGAATTGGAAGAAAAAATTATGACTGATATGTATCAACTGACAGATCCTCAAACAGGGCATCGCGTATTTTCCATTGTCTTACGCAATAGAGACGCTATCAACCTTGGTGTTGGTGGAGAAGGTGCTGGCGATATTATTTATTACTTGGCAGAAGGTCATACTGGTGAACATGGCGATTCTTTATCAACAACGCTAGGCGTATGTGATACTTCGGTATCTTCCATCTTTATTGCGGCTGGTCCCGGAATTAAAAAAGGGTATCGCACAGAACGATACGTTCGTCATGCTGATGTCGCTCCGACAGCTGCCTTATTGATGGGATTGGAAATGCCAGCGCAAGCAGAAGGTGCTCCCGTTTATCAAATTTTTGCCAATAAAATATTCGAATAGCATCATACTTCGCCATAGTGATTTGAGCAAAATCGCGTAACGGCTTCCAAAAATTCAGTTGCTAATGCCGAAAATTGATGGTTAGTATGATAAATATAGCCCATAGAAATGTTAATATTTTCTTTAAGCGGAATAGATCGCCTACTATCAATAGAAAGCGTCGATTCAAATGAAGGCAACATACGATCAAAGGCTAAATAAGTATGATCTTGCTGTAAAAATTGCATATAAACGGTGTGTTCCGTGATGGTAATGATTTTCTTAGCTGTTCCATACTGGCTCAGAAGGGGAATTAAAACGTCTTCCGAGCCATAAGGAACAACGAGGGGATATTTTAACACATTAGATAAAGAAACTTCTTTATAGTGGGCGATTTCGTGATTTTTAGGAACACTACAACAATATTGACTAGTTACTAACGGTCGAAAAATGAGGTTAGGATAATGATGCAAATTAGGATGCATGCCGTTTTTATTATCATAAACTGCTATGAAAGCAAATTCATTACAAGGGAAGTCGGAATTTATTGATTCTAAAATAGTTAATGTAGTGGCTTTTGTATTCATTTTTATTTGAATTTTAGGATATTCCGAATGAAGATAGGCTAAAATTTTGGCAAGCAGTGTATTGGCAATGCCAGATACAGTTGTGATCGTAAAATTAGCCTTAGGCAAATATTTGTAGCTATTCACGGCATGAGATTGGTTTTTTAACTCAGCAATCACACGTAAAAATTCTTCGCCAGCTTCCAATAAAATACGGCCTGTCGGTGTCAAAAAAGTGCCAGTACGAGAACTTTCAATGAGTGGCAAATCCAGTTCTTTTTCTAAAGCAAATAAGGACTGTCTGAGTGCTTGAGGCGTAATATAAAGCTGTTCGCTAGCTTGCCGCAGAGAGTGGTATTTATTTAATCCAGCTAGATATTGAATTTGACTGAGATTCATTTTTTCACCTCAATAATAAAGAAAGATATTAATTATTGTACACTGGAGAGCGTTTGAAGTAAAGCGTTTTTTCAATGTAAAAGTATCGTCAAAAACTTGATGACTTAACGAATAATAGGAGGATTACTTATGGAAGTAGAAAGAAAATCAAAAAATATCGTTGTAAAATTAGCCGTTACTTTTGGAATACCCATTCTACTTGTATTGATCCCAACAGGAGAAGTTTTTACTGCGCAAATGAGAAATGCTATTGCTATAACAACATGGCTGTTGATTTGGGCAGCGTTCGATTTATCGGATTTGCTCGTCCCTTCTATTCTTTGGTCAGCTGTATTGATTTTTACCAAAACAGTAGAAGCTAGCACAGTTTATTCGACATACTTATCCATGACGTTTTATGGAGCGATCAGTATGATGATTTTTGCATCAATCATGGCTAGAATCGGTGTGCTGACGCGTTTGGCTTATTGGATTGCAGAAAAAGTAAGCGGCAACTTTGGAAAATTAACGTTTGGTGTTTTCTTTGCCGTATTCGCCATTGCTATGGTTACTTTTACTGGTGGTGTTATTGTTGCTGCAGCTTTCTGTTTTGGAATTTGCAAAGCGCTAGATTTGGTGGGCAAAAAGGAAGGCGCTATTATTACCATGGCGGGGATTTTGGGGATTGGCACTGTTAGAATGTTTTGGAGCTATCCGATTACTATTGGCATGATGAATACTTCGGTACAAACAACAGCTAATCCAGATTTTTCTTTGAATTTTATTACGTTATTTCAATACAATTGGCCTGCGTTCTTTTTTTGCCTTCTTTGTTTGTATGTTATTTTGTTAGTAACCAAAACTAAGAATATACAAATTGCAGGCAGCAGAGAATATTTCCGCACTGAGTTAGAAAAAATGGGCAAATTAACACGAGATGAAAAAATCGGCATTGTTGCTTTGATTGGTATTATGGTTTGGATTATAACGAATCCGTTCCATGGCTGGGATATGATGTTTGGCTTCTGTTTCTTTTCAATGGCATTGTTTGTCCCGGGCATTGATGTTGGAACAAAAGAAGATATCAAAGGGTTTCCTATTGGAACATTGGTATTTGTGATGGCTTGTATGAGTATTGGCGGCGTTTGTACTGCGACAGGAATTGTTGCTGCAATGAAAGAAGTCTTAACGCCTATTTTGTCTGAGCTTGGTTCCATATGGTCGCTATTTGTTGTCTTGGCAACAGCCATGCTGGGAAACTTCGGTATGACGCCCAATGCGCTGTTAGCAGGTTTTTCAGGTATGATTTATACGATTTTTGAAACCATAGGAATGAACCCATTAGTCGCTTTATTCGCTTGGAATATGGGGTGCGATCTTGTATTTTTCCCGTATGAATATGCTACGCCGCTACTGTTTATGGCATTTGGCACCATGTCCATTAGCCAATTTTTTAAGTTAAACGTGCTGAAAAATATTATTTTCTTCGCGTTCTTTGGCGCCATTATGATTCCATTTTGGTTTTTAATGGGGCTGATTTAAAAAGTATCATCTCAACAAGCGCACATCGATTTCGCGTGCGTTTGTTGAATTTTTGAAAATAGATGATTGTTTGCTTAAGGAGGGGATTCGTGTGATAAACGCAGCGTCAAAAACAAATTTAATCAAATGGTTGTTTACTATTATTGCTACCGTTCTGGTAGCATTGATACCAACATCTGATTTTTACACGATCAATGTGAAAATATTCTTTGCCGTCACCATTTTTGGTATCCTTTTAGCAGCTTTTGAATTGTTGCCTGTTGTAGTAATCGGTTTATTGATGACAGGCTGTTACATTTTGTTCAAAGTAGCGCCGCTAACCACGATTATGGCACCGTGGGCTAGTGAAACGCTATATATGGTTTTAGGCGGATACGCTTTAGCTAGCATATTGGACGAAAGCGGCTTATTAAAACGGATTGCTTATTGGATCATGTCCAAAGTAGGGTCTAACTGGACCATGTTGTTGGTGTTTATTTATTTGGCAGGCATTATTTTAACCGTTTTAACCTTTGGCAGAGGCTATATCATCTTGGCGGCATTGTGTCTTGGGCTATGTAAAAGTTTAAACATACTTGGTACAAAAATGTCTGTATCCATT
>CATJSX010000004.1 GCA_949743265.1 uncultured Peptococcaceae bacterium | reverse complement strand
CTAGAAATTTCACCGCTTATGACTATGATGTTGTGGTAGAAAATATAGAAACGTTGGAAAGCAACAAACAGCCTGTAGGAGATTATGCAACGCAAGAAGCGTTAGAAGCGACGCAAGAAGAAGTTGATACGTTAGCAACAAACCAAAACGGCGTTAGAAATTACAACAGTTTTGCCGAAATCAACCCGACCTTTAATGCAACAACGCCAATCATAACGCTATTTCAAGCGATGCAGCCCAACAGCATCTTAAACTGTGTCGTTAATCAAGCCAACAGCGTCTATCCATCAGCCCAAGGGAGCCTAAACTTAACGAAAATGACAGAGACAGAAGGCAGCGTGCAGTTTTTATCCAGCGATGGCAAACTATCTACAGGAGCCTTTACACAAGCAGTATAGGCGTTTGCGATTTTACGATATAATAAATAAAAACCAATGAAAGGAATGAAGAAGCAATGGATAAGACAAATATGCATTCTATATCAGAGGGGGTATTCGGTGAGAGTAGAACATCGAATACCTTTTTTAGTGGCTGGAATGAAAATCCAGTGGAGAAGATAGAGTTGACCCTGTTAAACGGCTGGAAGGTGTTAAAAGATAACGCGCAGCCGGTAGCGGTGAAAAACGGTAATTTTGTTAACTTATGCTTTGGCGCAAGAGGCGGCATAACAGAAAGCTATACCCCCATCTTTAAGTTACCAGAAGGTTTCAGACCAGACAGAACTATAACAATGGTATTGTTAAATGAAAATAATCTAACATGGGCAAGGTTAGTCGCCTATACAGACGGTGATGTGCTGTTATTGAATACAAAAGAGATAACAGGAGCGATCGTTGGTGTAGGAGGCTTTCCCATTTGATACACAAATGAAAGGACTGAAGAAGCAATGACAGCAAATTTTGCAGGCTGGAATAAAAACAGCTATTACAGAAGAAACGACAGCATAGAAAAGTGTGATGCTAATGAGATAATAGAAGAAGGTGTCTATCGCATTGCAGCACGCAGTACAAACTTTCCGTTACAAGTACCAAATAATGGAGCTAGTACCGAAGGATTTCTGACGGTAGAAAATTGGGGGGAAAAATATGTTACCCAAACGTTTTTATCAATGTGGGGAACAACACAATATGTCCGTTCTAATAAGGGACAGTATGACGAAAATGGAAAACCCATTTGGACAGAATGGCAAGAACTATTGACCAATGCCGTAGAAGAAATAGAGTTGCCGATGTTGGAAGGTTATACATTATCAAGAGGTTTTGTTACAAAAAACTCAGCGAACGAAGTGACTATCAACGCATTAGTGT
>CATJSX010000003.1 GCA_949743265.1 uncultured Peptococcaceae bacterium | reverse complement strand
AGAGGCGTTAGAATTGAAAATAAGCGCCGTAGATTTGACATTAGGAACCATGACAGGCGGGACAAAGACAGAAGCAGGGAAAAACAGAATCGTGCCGATACATTCCAAAATAATTCCTATCGTGCAAAAACGTTATGAGCAATCAACAAGCGGCTATTTGTTTGAGTATCAAAGCAAAAAGGTAAGTCAAACCCAATATCGTCAGACATTCTGGGCGGACATTATGAAAACGTTGCAAATGAATCATACGCCGCACGAATGCCGACATACTTTCCGAAGTAGGCTGGATTCTGCCGGAGCAAATAAAGTATGTATTGATAGAATCATGGGGCATAAATCAGAAGGAACGGGCGAGAGAGTGTACACACACAAGACAATAGAGGAGCTAAAGGAAAGCATAGAGTTGATAAAAAAATAGTGTTCATTTTACTTTGAACTAGCAACAAATTAGTAACAATAAGAACGAAAACCCTTGATTTAACAGGGTTTTATCCTTTGTTGTGCATATGACAATAAAAAGCCCGTATTTGCGCGCCAACGCAAATACGGACTATGTGCTGTGATATACTGCACCTTGAACAAGTAAAGTATATCACAGCCACCTTAATATTTCAAATGAAAGGTGGTATTTTTATGCCAAAAATTAAAAAAGCAGCCAGCGGCAAATACGAATTTTGGGTTGACCTAGGCCGCGACCCTCTCACCGGCAAACGTCGTCAAGTCCATCGCGGCGGATTTGCCACCAAAAGAGAAGCTGAAAACGAATTGCGCAGGCTGCAAAATGAAGCCGATAGCAGTATCGTTGTTAAAAAACAACAGGCTAATGTGACTTTTGAAGAATTTTCAAAAGATTGGCTGGAGTGGTACGCGTCAACCAGCGGCAATAAGCCGAGCACCATAGACAAACGTCAAACATCTCTTAAAGCTACATATAGCTATATAGGCACAATTAAACTTAAAGATTTTAATAAAATCATGTACGATCGATTCTTAACCATTTTAAACGAAAATTATAAACCCAATACATTAAGCAATATTCATATTGTCGTTTCAATGGTTTTAGATTATGCCGTTGAATGCGGTTTAATACCGACCAATACCGCTAGATCTGCCAAAAAGCCCAAAACGGTAAAAAGCCTACAAGATATAGCGGGTGATATTGAAGAAAAATATCTGACACGCACAGAAGTAGAGCTCTTAATGCAAGCTGCTAAAGACTACGGCACCTTTCAGAATTTTGCACTATT
>CATJSX010000002.1 GCA_949743265.1 uncultured Peptococcaceae bacterium | reverse complement strand
GGCTTGACCTATTGGAAGATAATCTGACGGCATGGTGAATATCGTTGTGCCACTTGTCCGAATCCCTCCGGTCATCGTTGCGTTGATACTCACTTGATTGCCCACTTTGCTCACATAACCATTAGTTAAATCCCAACCGTTTAACGGCACGATTGTTTCTCTGAATATCTCCGTTTTCGCTACCTCTCGAAACGGATAAATATTAGCTACTCCACCATCGGCATTATAGGCACAATAAATCATTTTCTCTCTTAATGCTCCTGTTTCAAACAACATCTCTATTTTAACTGGACTGTTTCCACCATAAGTTTTATGAATTAACATCGTGTTAAACTTAGTGCCAGTTATATTATATATCCCATCATCACTTACTTTTTTTACTATAGACGTTGCCAAATTTGGGTTAGGCGCATCGCCAGAAAATAACATTAAAATTGATTGATTCGGTAATGCCTTTACAATACGCATTAAATTGCTATCATAGTCCGTATCAGACATCTCATCATCAGATAGATTTAACTGTTCTAATGTGGTATAGGTCTTGATATGATGTTCATCACTCATGGCAATTTGTCGCCAGCCGATGAAACTTAAATTAACAAACCCACCTATATACAGATTGCCTTGCGTATCATATCCAACTATGTTGTTGGCTTCACGAATATAAAAACTATAGCTTGTGTTGGGTATGCAGGTATTCAAAATGCCTCTATTGGGGCGTGCCCTGTATATAGTGTTAAACTCTGCTGTCTTGAAAAACTCCGCTATATCTGCATTATTAGGGATATCTTCTGTTACTCCATATTGGTTAAAAAGCCTATCTAGCTTTTTAGAAATTTGCTCCCACCCTGCAAAATTTGTGGTCATTGCTTCTTCAGTCCTTTCATTTGTGTATCAAATCGGAAAACCACCTACCCCAACGATCGCTCCTGTTATCTCTTTTGTATTCAATAACAGCACATCACCGTCTGTATAGGCAACTAACCTTGCCCATGTTAGATTATTTTCATTTAACAATACCATCGTTATAGTTCTGTCTGGTCTGAAACCTTCTGGTAACTTAAAGATGGGGGTATAGCTTTCTGTTATGCCGCCTCTTGCTCCAAAGCATAAGTTAACAAAATTACCGTTTTTCACCGCTACCGGCTGCGCGTTATCTTTTAACACTTTCCAGCCGTTTAACAGGGTCAACTCTATCTTCTCCACTGGATTTTCATTCCAGCCACTAAAAAAGGT
>CATJSX010000001.1 GCA_949743265.1 uncultured Peptococcaceae bacterium | reverse complement strand
GAAAATCAGACGGCGTTAGTCTCTGATTTCCTTTGTGCAGGTAAACGTTGCTGCTTAATGTATAGCTGCTCCAATCGCCTACTATCGTAGAATTTTGCAAGAACAGTCGGGTTTTATCAGTATAGAACCGACCGATTCGCGCTGTTTTGCTTTGCAGCAGTGCGAAACACCGTCCATCGTCAGCACTGTCTGTTACAGCAATTTTATCACCGATAGCCAATTTACTAAAATCGCTATAGATTAAGCCATCTCGATTGACATAGCTTGTTGCGTCAAAATTAAATCGATACTGTTTACCATCATAACCACGCACAGTAACTACTTTACTGGTGGGATTCAGTCCTTCAATAGTACCGGCAATCTGACTGGTTACTTCGACGCTGACTAAATTATTGCCCATATAGGTCAAAATTAATTTGTCGCCCACTTGCAAATCTCTGACGCGAGGACGATTATTGCCGGGAATAATCAAATCTACATCACTATAAATATAAATATCTTGTTTATAGCCATTGGTATTTTCTACAAAAATACGAGTTGACGAATTGCTGTAAGTGGAATAAATCGAACAATCAATTCGAGTGGCTACATCAATTTGTGTGACACGGTCGCTGACAATCTTGATTTCGACTTCATCGCCTTCGTTGACCAATTTCAACCGCGTGCCAGAACGATCTTTAACATTAACATAAACGTTGTTGGAAACGGTATAGCTAACGGTATTTCTCGCATCTTCTGGCAAAATTTCGATGGTATAATTATTGGTGTTAATACGCGTAACGGTTCCTTTGATGCGATTATTGGTTTTAATGCTATTGATATTACCGTTATTTAACGTATACTCGATAATCATATCTTTTTTAATAGCGCTCAAATTGGTTAAAGTCTCTTCTTCAAGACTGATAATGGCGTTGTTTTCTACTTTGTATTCTTGCAATACGCCATCGTTGTCACGAATGATTAATGTACGCGCTGAAGTGTCAACTGCCACAACAGTACCTTTGTGCCCTTCTGTTAATGTACGATTATCAACATCAATGCTGGCAATTATATTATTATTGACAACAAT